>CAVGZQ010000332.1:0-2015 GCA_963633515.1 Bacteroidaceae bacterium | reverse complement strand
CGCCTGAGGCGCGCTTTTTTTTTGTCATTATCGGTTGCGTCGGAATGAAAAATCCTCAATAAACGTCTGCCGTTTCGGATGCTCCCGATAATAAATCACAAAACGCGCATCGGTTCCGATGCGCGGGGCGCGCATTCATCGTCCGAAACCGGCTTTCGGATTATCACGGCAGATGTTCGCTTTTTTCGGGCATTTGCCGACAAAATCGCGTTTGCAAAAACATGACATCGGAGGATTTTTATGAATAAGAAACAAGCATTTGTATTTGCGTGTTTTGCTGCCGCGCTGCTCTCATCGTGCAACGAAACCGTCGAATGGTCTTATGAGGAAACATGCTAAGCCGGCGCAAAACGCTGCATCGAATCGCGCGTAATGGCGTGCAAAGACGGCGCATGGATCGAAGAAGCCGAATGCAAAGGCGAGACGCCGATCTGCGACATCGAAACGCATGCGTGCGTCGCAAACCGAATTGCCGCATGCAAAGCCGACGAAAAGAAATGCGACGGCAACAAATCTTATGCATGCAGCAACGGCGATTGGACGCTGGCGCAAGATTGCGGCAGCGACAAAGAATGCAATCCCCAAACGTATGCCTGCGACGAAAAAGCGATCGAAACCGAATGCGATCCCGGCCAAAGCAAGTGCATCGGCGGCAAGCTTATATCTTGCGGCGACGCCGGAATGTGGGACGAAGGCACCGCTTGCGCGACCCAAACAGCCCACGCCGAATCGGTTTGCCGCGCCGTCGATGACGATCATGCCCAATGCGCCGACGAATGCGAAGACGATTACAAATTGTCGGACGACCAATCGGCATGCGTCCCGTCCGACGCGATGCAATGCCGCATCCATCGCATCGATGATGCCGACATTGCGCAATATCGCGAAGCCGGCGCGACGGAATACGCCGATTGGCAAAATTGCGCCGACGCCGACGGCGCCGACGAAAACGGTGTCTACGGCTGCGATGCCGCCGGAAAAGAATGCCATATCGCAAGCTGCAAAAACGGATTCGTTCTGACAAACGACGAACAATCCGACGGCACTTCGGTTAAATCATGCCGCGCGCCCGAGCCCGAAGATTGCTCGCCCGACGGACTCGATTCGGCGATTGCCGACGGACATTCGGCATGTTTGGGACTGAAGATCGTTTCATGCAGCGACGGCCAAACGACAACGGCCGATGCCGACTGCGCGACGCAAATCGGCAATGCGCATGCAACCTGCATCGTCGGCAACGATCTCAAAGCTTCATGCAGTTTCGAATGCAATCCCGATTATGCATTGTCGGACGACAAAACATCATGCTTGCCCGCGCACGCAAAACAATGCCGCATCAATGCCGTCGGAGAGACTCAAGTCGCGCAATACCGCAGCGGCATGTCTTCCGAATATACCGAGTGGAACGACTGCGCATCGGCGCAAAACGCCGTCGAACACGGCGTCTACGGCTGCGATGACGGCGACGCCGAATGCGCGCTCGTCGGATGCGCCGACGGCTATGATTTGAACGGCGAAGGCGAAACAGCCTCGTGCGAACGCCATATCGATAATCAGTGCGGCAGCGGCAGAAACGGCGAAGCGATCGAAATCGATCAGCTGTACTGCAAATCCGACACCGAAATAAACATCTGTTCGCTCGACTACACGACTTATGAAGCAACCGCGCGATTGATGAAAAATTGCGAGGACACATTTGTTTGCAACGATGCCAATGTGCAAACTCTGTTCGGCTGCGCATGCACAAGCGATACACCGACGGTGTGCAAAGTCGAAAGCGACAAGATACCTTATATATACGAATGCAATGTCGGATCGGGCGATTACGTGCCGACGCCATGCCAGGGAGCTGCAGCGGGAATTAAGATTTATTCGACTCCTGTTTGCAATGCAACCGGAGATGGATGCGATTTTACGTGCAAAGAAACAACAAAAACGACGTATGTCAAAAATAAAAATGGCGACGCTTGCGTGAAATGCGGCGAAGAAGACGCAACGGATTGCCCCGACAACAA
>CAVGZQ010000331.1:610-2055 GCA_963633515.1 Bacteroidaceae bacterium | reverse complement strand
CAAATCGTATCAGTCGTGCGCAAGAGGACAATGCATAACTTTTAAATGCGAAGATAATCAGCACGAATACGGCGACGATTGCGAAGACGACTCCCTGAAAAATTGCGGATCGCACGGCAACAACTGCGAGACTTTGGGCGGTTGGCTCTCCGGCGCATGCATCGGCGGGCAATGCGTCGCCGATGCGTGCGCCGATCCGTCGTTGCTTGTCAACGGAAAATGCGAGACAAAACGCGACTGCAAAAAAGTCTCCGCTTGGTGCTCCGACGACGGACTCACGCGTCTTTATTGCACCGGCGATGATGTTTTGCAAGAAACATGCAAAAGCGGCGAACGCTGTTTTGACGGTCAATGCGAAACAATAACATCTTGCAACGCAGGCGATCCTCCGTCGTGTTTCGGCGATGATGCAATCCTGACGTGCGGCGACGACCTTACGCGATACAAAATTAAGTGCATCGATAATTACAAATGTTATAACGGCGCATGTTTTCATCAATCGCTGTGCAAAAATGGCATATGTCACGATCCTGCGCCGTTGGGCGAAACTTGCGCGACAAATACATTCGAAGATATATGCAATCCCGGCAATACGGGCATAATCCGATGTGCCTACGACGCGGAAAAAGACAAAGATGTCTATCAGTTGACCGATTGCGCGCCCGACGGCAAGATTTGCAAAGACGCCAAATGCGTTTGCGATCCCAAACAAACGCCGCAATGTCACGACGCCAAAACCGCCCGAACATGCCAAACCGACGGCGATTTTCTCGATACGCCGTGCCCGGACGGAGATATTTGCAATCGCGGTATTTGCCAAACGCCGACGGGGAGTTGCGATAAATCGGCCGATTGCTCCGAATCGCATGCATGCATCGAGAATAAATGCATCTTTACGCCGCGTTGTTTCCCCGGCATTACCGAAAGTGTCTGCACAAATGACAAAACGCAAATAAAGCGTTGCAACGCAAAAGGCGATTACGAATTCGAGACATGCGATTATAATAAGTCATGCGATGCCGACTCGGGCACTCCCGAATGCGTGTTAAAAAGCGGCAAGCCTTGCGACGCAAACACGTTTGAAAGAAAATGTTTGGTCGATCCCGACGGCAGTCAATATGTGGAATGGTGCGTTAATTCCGAAATCGCCGTCAGCAAATGCATTGGTGACAATTACTGCTCATCAATTAACGGCTATCCGGCTTGTTCGCTTAAATGCGACAATGAAGGAGACACATCATGCCTTACTTCAACAAGAGTTAACAAACCGATCTACGGCGTATGCCGCGAAACTGTCGATGCCGGCGGCTCAAAGCGTTTGCTCTACAAAGAGCATTCGGCCTACTGCCACGCCGAAGGCTACACGTCTTTTTGCATATTCGATTCGAATAAGAAAGCAATTGAATTTAACGTTCAATGCAACAACGAAACTGTCCCGTCTCAAT
>CAVGZQ010000331.1:0-600 GCA_963633515.1 Bacteroidaceae bacterium | reverse complement strand
AAACCGGACTCTGCGATAGCTTTGCTTCTTGCTCACAGCAATCGGCCAAATGCGACGGCTCGATTGCATCAAATTGCATCCCAAATCCGTCGGGCGATGGTTTTATTCTTTTGAAAAACGATTGCGGCGTCCGGCAATGCGACATTCTCACCCCAAGAGGCGATGCAAACACACCCGTCGCCCGCTGCTATGAAGATAAAACTTACACGGAATACGGCACCGGTCTCAAAAAGCCTTGTTCGACATTCGGGTTTTGCCGCGAAGACGGAAAAATCCAACGCTGCGACGATGTCACGGGAGAAGCATATCTCGAAACTTGCGCCAAATCGCGCGTCGAAACAAAGACCGAAGCCGGAAACACGTATTGCTATTGTCCCTGACAGCCGCCGGCTGTGCGCAAAACGGGGTGATTTTAAAACGCAAGCCAGTTTGATCTTGCCGATCCGATTTGCGCGATATCCGAAAGCCTTTCGATGCGCGCAATCAAACGATTGTTTTTGGCGATTATCATCCGAATGAAAATGTCAAATTTGGTTGACACATTTTTAAGGAAGGTCTGAATAATCGCCCATTCCGATAGCTCGTTTTGCATAGCTCAAT
>CAVGZQ010000330.1:0-2062 GCA_963633515.1 Bacteroidaceae bacterium | reverse complement strand
CTTAGCTCTAAGCTCTAAGCTCTTAGCTCTTAGAGCTTAGAAATTGACAAACTCAATTCAAAGCTTCGGACGCAAACTGCAACGAATAACTCTGACCGAATTCCCGGTTCTAAGCTCTAAGCTCTAAGCTCTGAGCTCTAAACTGACCGCTAACAGCCGTAAGGCGCATAAGGATCTTCGTACGGTTTCATCGTTGCATGCACGGCTTCGGAAGCGGTCAGCGCATCGATATCCGCTTCGCTCATCAGATTGAGTTCGAGCAATTTTTGCCGAATCGATTTGCCCTCTTGAACGGCTTCGATCCCTATCGCGCAGGCGCGATCGTAGCCGATGCGCCCGACCATTGCCGTAATCAAAGCCGTCGACGACTCAACGCCTGCGCGGCATTTGTCTGCGTTCGCGACGATGCCGCCGATGCAATTGCGCGATAACATCTCGCACGCTTTGCGCATCATATCGATATCGTTGAGCAGGCAATCGGCGATGAGCGGCAAGAATGCGTTGAGTTCGAGCTGCCCCTGACTGACGGCATACGACACCGACACATCGTGCCCGATGACGAGAAAACACGCCTGCGTCATGGCTTCGGGAATGACGGGATTGACTTTTCCGGGCATAATCGAGCTGCCGGCTTGGCGGGCAGGCAACGATATTTCGCCGATTCCGGCCTGCGGCCCCGACGACATGAAACGCAAATCGGTGCATATCTTGATAAGATTGAGCGCCAGCGTCTTGAGCGCGCTGCTGACCGTCGAAAAGACGTCGAGGTTTTGCGTGCCGTCGATGAGATCGTTGGCCTGTTCGAGTTCCAACTCGGTAATTTTTGATAATTTGGGCACGACATTCTGCACGAATTCGTGCGAAGCGCTTACGCATGTCCCGATGGCCGTGCCGCCCAAATTGACCGTTTCAAGGTCTCGGCGGGCAAAAATGAGACGATCGAAATCGCGCGCCAAAACTTCGGCATACGCCCGGAATTCCAACCCGAGCGTCGTCAGAACGGCGTCCTGGAATTGCGTGCGCCCGACTTTGACGATATCGGCAAACGCTTTCGATTTGCGGCGAAGCGTCAGCTCGAGGCCTTTGAGCGACGGGAGAAAGACGTCGAGCCTTCGGATCAAAGCGATTTTTGCCGCCGTCGGGCATACGTCGTTCGTCGATTGCCGGAAATTGACATCGTCCAAAACAGAGACGCGTTCGTAGCATCCTTTTTCGAGACCGAGAATTTCGAGCGCGCGGTTTGCGATGACTTCGTTGATATTCATGTTGAGCGACGTGCCGGCGCCGCCCTGAAGCGGATCGATGGGCACTTGATCGTCGAATTTGCCCGCTGCGACGTCGCGGGCGGCGGCGATGATGGCTTCGGCTTTTTTGGGGTCATCGCGCCACGTGCCCAATTCATGCGATGTTTCGGCGCACGCCTGTTTGACGGCGCCCATGGCATGAATCCACTCCGGATGCACGCGGCGCCCCGTAATCCCGAAATTCTCGACGCTTCGCGCCGTATGAACGCCGTAATACGCATCGGCTTCGACGCGATATCCGCCCAATAAGTCGTGTTCCGTTCTGTAATCCATATGATTTATCCTTGCATGTTCGACGTTTTGCCGTTTCAAAAAAGCAAATCGGAAATTCTAAAACAAAATGCAGCATGAAACAAGCGGGCTCAGCGAGCCGCCTCGGCGCCGCTGAGAGAAACGGCGATTATTTTTTGAGTATTCCGAAACAAAAAAAGCGCGCCCGATTTCTTCGCCGCCGCATCAGGCGCGGCAAGTTTGGCGGGCAATCGGCCTGCCGCCGCAGCAGGCGGCGGCAGGCGCAAAGCGCGGCGTATGCCCGCAGGGCTGCAAGCCCGAGGACATAGCCGCGCCGGCCTGCCGTATTTGCCCCGGCAAATAGGCAGGCTGCGAAGGCGTATTGAGCCGAAGGCGAAACAGCCGGAGCCGCCGCTTTTTTCGCCGCCGCACGGCGGCGAGAGATGCGGCGCCTCAAAAAGCAAACCGCAAAAATTATTCGGCAATCAAATCGGGGATTGCGTCGATGCTGCCTTTGCCGCGGCGGA
>CAVGZQ010000329.1:0-2117 GCA_963633515.1 Bacteroidaceae bacterium | reverse complement strand
CGATATGGCCGATCGCTATCCGGGGACGATTTGTTTGCTCGCGCAGACGCGTTTGCCGCTTTTTGCCCAATGGTTCGGCGATTGCGCCGAAGTTCTGTGCGCCCTTCCGGCGCGCGCGTCGCAAATGCATATGTGGCAAACGGCGCTCAAACCGTATGCTGCCCTCAACCGAATCGACAAAATCGCCGCCTATGTCTCGACGAGCTACCGGCTCACCATGGGCGAAATCAAACAAACGATCGCCGCTTGCCGCGCGCAAAATGCCGGCAAAGCCATCAACGGTCCGCAGCTTGCCGAAACGCTTCGCCTGACGCGCGGCCAAGAGCTCATCGGACTTGCCGAACTCAAAGCGACGCCGCTCGGATTGTCCGATATCGTGCTCAGCGAAAAAGTTTCGTCGGTTATCGGCGAAATATTGAATTATGCACGATATTCGGAATTCGTGTCGGATGAATGGGGATTTTCGAAGATGTCGCGCGCAACGGGGCTGAGCGTCTTGTTTGCAGGCCCGCCGGGCACCGGCAAAACGCTCACCGCAGGCGTGCTCGCACACGAACTCAAACGCGCGTTCTACGTCGTCGATATTTCTCGCGTTGTCGACAAATACATCGGCGAGACCGAAAAAAAATTGGCAAAAATCTTCGACCACGCGCAGAAATCGCAGGCAATTTTGCTTTTCGACGAAGCCGATTCGCTCTTTGCCAAACGAACCGCCGTCAAATCGTCGAACGACCGCTATGCCAACCTCGAAATCAACTACCTCTTGCAGCGCCTCGAAGCGTATCCGGGCATGACGATACTCACCACAAACCACGCCGACTCTCTCGACGAAGCGCTCGCCCGCCGCATCCAATTCAAAGTAACGTTCGATATACCGTCTCAATCCGAACGCGCCGACCTCTGGCGCATTTTGCTGCCCGAAGCCGCGCGAGATCCCGACATCAACTTCGATCGCCTCGGCGAAGGGTTCGAAATGAGCGGCGGACATATCAAAAATGCCACATTCCGCGCCTGCATCCGCGCCGCTTCGCTCGGCACGACCGTCACAACCGATATGCTTTGGGATGCCGCCGTGCTCGAATTCCGTTCGATGGGACACGTCATCCGCGACGATATCGACCTCGACGAAGCTTAACCCCATGCATGCCCGCTGCTCGTTCCGATTCACCTATTTATAAGCATTAAAACGGCTCAAAAACCGGGCTGCGGCGGCGGAGAACTGCGTCGCGCCGCGTCTGCGCGGCGTTTTTGCAGCTCCGAACACGTTTCGTCGCGCTTGCGTCACGGCGGTCGCGGCCGCGTCGGCTGCAAAAAAACGGGCAATAAAAAAGCTGCGAAGCAAAAGCGCAGAAACGTCCGGGCGCCAAACGCGGCGATTTCTCCGAAATCGCCGCCCCATGCGCGGCGTATGCGCGCCTTGGCGCGCGCATAGCCGCGCCGCCGCGCGTATTGCCGCAGGCAATAGCGCGGCAGCGAAGCCGTATTGCCCGACGGGCAATAGGCGAAGCAAAAGGGCGCATTGCCCGCCGGGCAAAAGCCCTTTGCATAAAATGATATAAAAGAGTTATAAACCTGCAGAATTCCCGATCTTTGAGGAAAAAATCCGCATTTGGCAGCTTAGAAAACGCGTGCGGAGAAATCGGCTTCGCCGGACATCAAACAGGACGATGGCGTATCGCGAATAAGCGCCGGCGGCTCATTTTCCATAGCATCAGCGCTTATTTTTGAGAAAACCGTTTGGTGATCCCGTGCAAAAAAAGCGGATACATTTTTCTCTGAGAAAAAATGCATTTTTTTTGTGCGGGAGCAATGCAAAAAAAAAAGCCGCAAAATGCAGCCGCCTTGCGGCGGATGCGGTTTTTGCGGCCGAACCGTTCATAAATGCGTTCGGATTATTCGTTCATCCAACGCCGCAAAAGCGGCGAAATCGCAAAAAGCAATACCGCAGCGATAAACGACGAACAAATGAGGAACATGAAGATATTGACATCGTAAGCTTTGAGAATCGACTCGAGATTTCCGGCAAAGAAATTCGCGCCGCCCGAGCTCACGAACCAAACGCCCATCATCAGCGAAACCATGCGCGGCGGAGAAATGCGCGTCACAAGCGACAGACC
>CAVGZQ010000328.1:1721-2147 GCA_963633515.1 Bacteroidaceae bacterium | reverse complement strand
TTGCCCGAATGACGCAATATTCCGTTCCGCCCGCCGCAAAAACGGTGCGGCGCGGGCGGGGGGATTTTTTATCCCGTGCCAATGCTTGTCAAAATGCGTTATGTAGCCCCTCGGCCGAGAGCCGACGCAACGCCCGTCTGCTCTTTTACGCGATCTTTGCCTCAAATTCACACGACTTCGCTTGTTTTGATGCTCCGCGCCGTTTTTTCGCGCATCGAATCGGTTTGACGTTCGGCGCAAAGACGGCGCAATCCCAATTCTTTTTTTTTTTGCAAACCGCACCTGCCATGACCATGCACGATACGCCCGAAGAACATCCCTGTTCACGCTTCGAAGAAGATTCAAAAAACATAGCCGATCGCGCAAATTTGCCCGATTGCCCGGCAAAATCCGATGCCGGAGGCGCCGATCCGCGCCCCGATATCC
>CAVGZQ010000328.1:0-1673 GCA_963633515.1 Bacteroidaceae bacterium | reverse complement strand
GATGCTCGCAGGCGAATTCGGCGAAAAGAAATTCCGAACCGCGCAAATTTTGCGTTGGATATTCGAAAAGCGCGCCCAATCTTGGGACGAAATGACGAATATCGCCAAATCGCTGCGCGAAAAGCTGAACAAACGATTCAAACTCTCTGCGCTCCCCGTCCCGCAAGAGCATATCGCCAAAGACGGAACCGATAAAATCGCATTTCAGCTCTCCGACGGCTGCGTCGTCGAATCGGTGCTCATCCCCACGCCCGATCGGCTCACGCTTTGCGTCTCGTCGCAAGTCGGCTGCAAATTCGGATGCGCATTTTGCCGCACGGCGACGCTCGGTTTTTTCCGCCATCTCGCCGCCGGCGAAATCGTCGAACAAGTTTTGGTCGCCCAAGAAGCCGCCGCCCGACGCTTCGATCGCCGCATTTCGAATATCGTGTTCATGGGCATGGGCGAACCGCTCGACAATTACGAAAACGTCGCATGCGCTTTAAAGATTTTGCTTCACCCGAAAACGTTCGACTTTTCGCGCCGAAAAATAACGCTTTCGTCGGTTGGGCATGTTCCGGGGCTTCGGGCGCTTGCGCGCGAAGGTTTGGGCATTAACTTGGCCATAAGCCTCCACGCCGCAAGCGATGAGCTTCGCAGCCAAATCATGCCCGCCAACCGCATCTGGCCGCTCGATGCGCTTTTTGACGCGTTGCGCGCTTTTCCGCTCGACGCCCGGCAGCGCATCACGTTCGAATATATCATCATCAAAGGTCTCAATCACAGTCCGCACGATGCCAATCTCCTCGTCAAACGGCTTCACGGCATTCCGGCAAAAGTCAATCTCATCGGGTTCAATGCTTTTTCGGGGTGCAAATTCCAATCGCCGTCGGACGCGGAAATGATCGAATTTCAAGAGCGTCTCCTGAAAAAAGGTTTATCGACGTCGATCCGGCTCTCGCGCGGCGGCGACGAACTCGCCGCATGCGGTCAGCTCGGACGGCGGAATTAGCGATTGGCAATCCGCTGTCAGCGGTCTGCTGAGCATGATGCGGTTTGAATGCGAAGCTTCGAAGACAGACGGCAACGCGCAACGCCGAAAAAAAGCGGCACATGCGCGCAACATAAGCAAGCGTAAAGATTGACATCGCAAAACCGAACGATGGAATTGAGGAAATCGCAGCCCGCAAACAGGCGATCCGCGATGAAATTGCAAAGATTATCGCTGTTTGCCCGCACATCCTTCAGACGCTCATCATCGCCGGCATCGAAGCGCATATTTGCGTTCTCATGACGGCGCTTGACATCAGCGACGAAGACGAAGAAATTGCCTTGTCCGTCTCGGCCGATGATGTCGCTTCGCGCAAATAATTGAACCGGGAAAAATTCCATTCTCCGATTGAACAACGTCGGCGTCTTTGCGACAAACACCGAAACGATCGACTGTCAGGCCGCCGAAGAAGCCGGAAACGATGCACTCCGAAAATATTCGAAACTCTTGAAATAGCGCTCTCCGATTCCGAACTCAGCGCTGAGCTCCAAGCTCTGAGCTCTTATCGATGAGCGCTCCTATCCGATGGATGCGCAAAAACATATGATTGATACAAAAAAAGAACAGGAAAGAGACGAACTGCATCGTGCGATATGGGCGATTGCAGATGAGCTTCGCGGTGCCGTGGATGGCTGGGACTTCA
>CAVGZQ010000327.1:0-2267 GCA_963633515.1 Bacteroidaceae bacterium | reverse complement strand
GCTCCCTTGAAGGATATGAAGATTCTTGTCAGCCCGCGCTTATCCGCGATCCCTTAATATAACTTATTTTCTTCTTATCGGCAGTCTTTGCCAATAATCTTCGTCCTCAGCCCGCAGCCCGGAACCGGCAGCCGATTTGCGCAAGCAAAAAGGCGCGCCGTATCGGCTGCAAGCCGATAGGCGCGCAAAGCGCGGCGTATGCCGCCCCCTGCAAGGGGAGCGCATAGCCGCGCTTCGTTGCGCGTATTGCCCCGCGGGGCAATAGCGCAACGAAGCGAAGGCGTATTTCATGCAGGCGAACGCCTGCATGAAATAGCCGCAGCCGCCTGCCGCCCCCGGCGGCAGGCCGACGCCGCATTTCGTTTGTCGCGGGCGGCAAACGAAAAAGGCGGCGCCACGCAGCCAAAAAAAAATAAATTTTACGCGTTTTTCAACGGCTTGCGTTATTGACACCGATGCGATTCGGGGACGATAATCGCCGAAGTATGTTTTCTTTTTTTGGAGGAGAAGACGATGACATACGCGCTTGAAAAAAAATCCGAAACCCTTGAAACAACGCAATCGCAAACGGGCGGCGCCGTTGCCCAATCCGACCCGAGCGCCAAAAACGAGCAAATGACGCAGGGCTTCAGCCTTGAGACCGGCGCGTTGGCCGGCGCGCTCGAAAAGGGCGAATCGGCCAAAGAAGGCAGCAATCCTTACGGGGCGTTTAACTATTACAAAGCGAGCGGCGGGCTTGGGAGCTCGTTTTTCGGGATGATCGACGGCAAACCGATTTACGAGCAGACGGTCGGGCATTTGCTCAGCCTCACCAAACAAGGATCGACGCTCAACATCAGCTATACCGACGGCGACGCGCCGCGCACCGTGACCGGGCGACTGTTTGCGCTCGGCAAATACCAAATGATTCCCGACACGCTCAAAGCCGCGCAAATTGCCGTCGGGATGCGTGACGACGATGTTTTTTCGCCCAAAAATCAAGATATATGTTTCAGTCAATATCTCATCGGCGAAAAACGGCCGGCGATTATGGCGTACCTGACGGGGAACGGATCGCTCGATGCGGCGGCAAAAGCGGTTGCGCAAGAGTGGGCATCGGTCGGCATCAAACCCGGAACATCCAACAATTACGGCGTGACGGGCAAAGAATCGGGCAAAACGAGCTATTATGCGGGCGACGGGGTTAACAGCGCGAGCATCTCGTATCAGACGATTGTCGAGGCGCTCAAAGCCGACAAGGCGTCGATCGAAGCCGGCGGATTGGCAAATAACACCGTCACGCACGGCAATTCGGCCGAAACTTCTGCGGCGGCTTCGCCTGTTGCGCAAGAGACGTCGGCAAAAGTCGAAGAAAGCGCAATTCCGGCGGCTTCGGTCTCGATCGATATCGAACATGCCATCCGCGTCAATCGCAAGTATCGCTACTCCGACGAAACTTGGAAAGATATTCAGCGCGGCGTCGGATTGACCGGCAACGAGGTCGACGGCGTATGCGGACAGAATACGTGCCGGGCGATTGCCGATTGGCAGGCAACGCACGGTTTTTCGGGCGCCGATATCGACGGCATTTGCGGTCCGAACACGCTTGCGGCGCTCAAAGCGCAAGGCAAAACAGTGACCGGCCAAGATGTTCAGGAGCAAACGCAAACGCAGACGCAGACGCAATCGGGCGCGCAATCCGAGCCGACAACCGAAAACAAACAATTTAAATACTTTTCGATTGCCGAGCTTACGCACAGCGACACGGCAAATGCGCGCGGCATCGATAACACGCCTTCAAAAGAAGCTGTCGAAAACATGACGGCGCTTATCAATAATTGCCTCGATCCGTTGCGCGAAGCTTACGGATCGCCGATTACGGTCAATTCCGGATATCGCGGACCGGCGCTCAACAAAGCCGTCGGCGGCGCGACGAAGAGTCAGCACATGACGGGCGAAGCCGCCGACTTGTCGACCGGGTCGCGAACGACGAACAAAAACCTCTATAATCTCGTCATACAGCTCAAAAACAACAACGGCTTCAAATTCGATCAACTCATCAACGAATACAATTATTCGTGGGTACACGTGAGCTACTCGCGCAGCAGCACGCGTTACCAAGAATTGACCATCGGTTAAGCGCCGGGGCGATTGCCCGGATGCGCTCAGATTCTCAAAGCCGCCATGACGATGTCACGGCGGCTTTTTTACGGCTTATGCCGGGAAACGTTCGGTCGGCGTTTGCGCATCCCCGCCGACGCATCATCGGCGGGGATATATATATATAT
>CAVGZQ010000326.1:0-2304 GCA_963633515.1 Bacteroidaceae bacterium | reverse complement strand
GAATAATATGCGGTCAAAAAGAGATATACGCCTATTTTCATCCATATATCGAAGAAATCGAAAAAGCTTCTGCAGTTGTCGGAACGGCCGACGAAGTCATGTCGGCGGCGCTCGAAGCGATGATCGGGATGCAATCGTCCGGGGCAACGCACACGCGCACCTTGTCGCCCGCGCCGTTGCCGCGGCGCGAACCCGATGCAAATTCATCGTTGCCCGATGCGATCGATGTTGCGCCGCCGCCGGGGCAAAGTGCGCAAAAATTCGAAATCGAAGAAACAGATCCGAAGAAATCCGATATTGAAATTAATAATAATGCGCAAGATGCAGAATTTTTCGAAAAATCGAAATCGGATTTGGCTGCTTTTAGCGGAGCGGATCGCGAACAGACCGACGAAATTCTGTGGGATGCGCCAGACGGTCGCCGGACGCGCGTGCGCCGGGCATTAGTTCGGATGCGGTATATATTCATCGGGATTGTCGTCGGGATATGCGCGATTGTCGGGTTTATTCTCTACCGCATGTCGAAAGCCCCGCTGACGGCAGAAGAATTCAGACATACGCTCGGGGTTGCGCGGATTGAGGCGCGCGGCGGGCGCGTCGATCATTTGCTCAAAGGCGCCCGCAAAACCGAACAAGACGAAACGCCGGCGCGCGCCGCCGTCCCGGACGAAGTCAAATACGTCGCGGCGGCGCAATCGCCGATGACATACGGTCCGATTTTTTCGCATGCCCGGAAGTTTTCGCGCGGCGTGCCGTTTGCGTTTTATACGTCGCCCGACGAGGCGACGATATACATCGTCGAAGGCGTGTATCGCGCGCTCGAAGACAAGCATTTTTTGCTCGTCGCCGAAGAAGATACCGAAGTCGCGATACAAGCCCCGGGGTATGAGACGTGTTTTTATCGCGTTCATTTCGGCGATTTGACGCGGCGTTCGTTGGACTATGCGGCGTGGCGCGGCTGCGAAAGCGTCGAATCGGCGTTTTCGGCGCGGACGGGACGGATGGAAATTTTTGCGAAATTGAGCCCGATGCGGGCGCGCCGCGACGGCGAACAAAAGAGCGGAATTCTTCGGATAAACGGGGACGGCGATGCAAAAATTCAAAATATCGCCGGTGTTGATGCATTTGATGCAGATGTATCCGATAAATCCGAATATCATGAGTCTGACGGAGCGTTTGTGCCGACAAGCGGCACGGAGTCGCGAGAAAAAGCGCCGAAGCCTGGACGCCGTGCCAAAGAAACCGCCGAAATGCCGTCGGACGGCGCAGCCGAAAGCGAAGTTTATGCCGTGTCGGGGCAATCGAATCGCGCCGCAAGACTCGTTTCTCAGGGGCGGTCGTGCGATTTGCCGTGCACGGCGATGCTTTTGAAGGGCGCGCCGTATGAAATCCGTCCGAACGTTTCGGGGCGTCAGATCGGCATTCCCGTCCGCGGCGCGGTGACGGGGACTCAGACGGTTGCTGCCGAGTTTTGCCGGGCGGCCGTTCGCATTCAAGAGTCGTATGCGCCGGGCGATCCGTCGCCGTATCAGGCGGCCGATATCGCCGCCGACGGACGAGTTTATGCGCAGCAGACCGAGACGGCGACGTTTATTTTGCCGTGCGGGGTTCACGATTTCGAAGCGCATGCCGATACGGCCTACGGACGTCTGAGCGGACGCATTCGCGCCGATTTGCGCGACGGCGCAAAATCGCATGTGTTTTCGATCGCGCTGATGCCGCAGCCATGACGGGCCGGCATGCTTTTCGGACGGCAGACGTCGGGAATCCTTGCATTTTCGGCGTTTAGGGAGTAATGGTGCAAGCTGCCGGGCGCGGGGATTTTTTTTGTTTTTGCGCGGCGCAGCGGGAAATGTATGCAGTTATTGGCAATCGACATAGGCAACACGCGGCTGTCGTCGGCGGTGTTTGACGGCAATCGGATGGTTCGCCGTTTTGATGCGCCGCAAGAGGCACAGGCCGAGGAATTTGCGCGTTCTGCGCGCGATTGCGCGTTTTGCGTCGTGTCGCGCGTGTCTCGGTCGGCGGCTGAATTCGAAAAGTTTCTGTCGCAAACGCTTCGTTTTCGCGTCGCCGTTTTGTCGCAATCCGATGTTCCGTTTCGCGTGCATTACGACGGCGCCGTCGGCAGCGATCGTCTTGCCAACGCGCTTGCGGCGCGCCGTTATGCGCCGCGCGGGGCAATCGTCATCGATTTGGGGACGGCGACGCATTTCGATATCGTCGACGAACGCGGCGATTTTTACGGCGGTCCGATTTTGGCGGGCATTCAGACGCTGCACGACGCGCTGAGCATGCGCATTC
>CAVGZQ010000325.1:0-2307 GCA_963633515.1 Bacteroidaceae bacterium | reverse complement strand
GGATACAAATGCGAAACTCGAAGGTTTGAAACAATTCCGCGAAAGCATGGCGGGAAAAAACGATTTTGAATTGCTGGGCGTCGGCGAAAATGCCGACGATGCGGCGGTGCGCAGCGCGTACTTCGGGATGATCAAATTGTACGGCGCGGATTTTTTCCACCATGTCGTCGATGCGCCGTCGCGCGAGGCGATCGATGATGTCAACCGGCGTCTGAGGGCGGCTTACGACAATATCGGGAAAGAGGCCAAACGCAAGCTTTACATCGAGAAATTGCGCGGCGGGACTTCGTTCGAGGCCGATGCGCATATCGATATCGCCGAGGTCTTTGAATGCGAACAGGCGCTGGCGCAGGCACGCGCTCTGATGGAGCGCGGAGACTTCGGAATCGCATTGCAAAAGTTGGAAAAAGCTCAAAAACTCGACAAAAAATCGATGGAAATTCGCGCAAGGCTTGCATATGTCGAATTTATGCTCATGGATGTCGATGCGGGCGGACACCGCAGCCGGACCGAAACCGACGGCATCCGCAGCGTTATCGAAGCGGCGTGCGAGACGATGGAATATGCGGATTTTTTGCATGTTTATTTGGGCGACATCGCAAAGCTCGAAGGCGATTCGGACAAGGCGTTGAAGCATTATAAGGATGCGCTCAAGATCAACCCCGACAATTTGCAGGCCAAGCGCGAAGTCCGTCTCATGGAAGAGCGCGCGCAGAAGGCAAAAGCGGCGGCGGACAAGCCCAAATCGTTTATCGAAAAGATTAAGGCGCTTTTGAACAAACCGCTGTAGATTTTTTTTTTGGGGGGGGGATGGGGCGCTTGAGCAAGCCCGTGCGTCTGTTTTTTGCATGCAAGCGGCGCGGTTTCGCCGTTTCGGAACACATCGGTTCGACACAGAGAGGTGAATTTGCCGGATTATTCAGACAGCAACCTCGATGCGAGGTTGGAGTCCCGCAGCGTGGAGTCTTATGTTCCGTCGTCATCGGAGTCGGCGGCGATAAAGGAGTTGTCGTTTCAGCTCGTCGTTACGCGCGCGATGCTGCAAACCGTCGAACTCGACCGGATTTTGTACATCATATTGTCGGGCATAACGCACGGCGACGGGCTGAATTTTAACCGAGCCGTGCTGTTTTTGGCGTGGGACAGGCGCAACGAACTGCGCGTGTCGCGCAGCGCCGGTCCCGGCAGCGGCGAAGAAGCGCACCGCATTTGGGAAGGCATCAAAGCCGAAAAATTGAACCTTCAGACGCTGCTCAACCGATACACTCAGAATTCGTCGCAGTCGCAATTTCTGACGGCGCAAATGTTCGGCTTTTCGTTCAAAATGGACGAAGCCCGCGAAATGACGTCGCCCGAAGCCGCGCATTACGAGCTGAGCGATCTCGTTTCTCATTGCGTTGCGACGCGCAAGCCGTTTTTCATCAACGGCGTCGAAGCGACGTACAGCGACTGGGAAAGCGGGAAGTTTTTGACGTTTCGGAATTTTGCGTTCGTTCCCATCTTGCTCAAAGACGAAGTCTTCGGCGTGATACTGACCGATAACTTTTACAATCAGCGCATTATCAATGCCGACGAGATGCGCGGACTTTGCGGCGTGGCCAATTTGGCGTCGATAGCGCTCGAGCGCGCATCCTTATACAAGAAGCTCAAGGAAATGGCGCAGCTGGACGGTTTGACGGGGGTTTTCAACCGCCGTTATTACGAGAAGTTTTTGCAATCGGAGTTTATCCGATCGAAGCGCTTGCAGCGGCCGCTGGCGATGATCGTGTTCGACATCGATTTTTTCAAACGGTGCAACGATACGTACGGCCATGAATGCGGCGACAGGGTATTGCGCGGGTTTGCGCAGCTTTTGCGCGACAATACGCGCGAGGGCGATATGGTGGCGCGTTACGGGGGGGAAGAGTTTGTCGTGCTTCTTACGGGGGATACGACGCGGGACGGGGCGTTCAGCGCCGCCGAAAAGCTTCGTCAATGCGTCGAAAACACGGCGTTTCCCGATTTTGAGCGCGGCGCGATTACGGTGAGCGCCGGGGTGGGCATCGTCGCTCCCGACGAAGAATACGATCAGCTGTTTCACCGCGCCGACACGGCGCTTTACGAAGCCAAGCGCGCCGGGCGGAACAAAGTTTGCATTTACGCGGGCGAATCCGCCGCGTCGGGCGGCAGGGGTTAAAGCTCTTATTTGTTTGCGATGATCGGCCGCGCGCGGCGTCCGAAACAAAGTTTATTGTCGGACGGAATATTCGTTTGCCGACACGGCGCTTTACGAAGCCAAGCGCGCCGGGCGGAACAAAGTTTGCATTT
>CAVGZQ010000324.1:0-2324 GCA_963633515.1 Bacteroidaceae bacterium | reverse complement strand
ATTCAGCAGGCTTGCGAAAATGGCGGCAAAGATAACGTCACATGCGTTTTGGCGCAATACATCAACGACTAGCCAAATTCCGGAATAAACCGAAAACTTCGAAGCATGTTTTGCAAAAAAGCGCGTTTTTTGCATTTTGTTTGTGCCGGAAGCGAATATAAACGAATTTGCCGCGCAGCCGGCGTCAAACCGCCGGCAATCGGGAAATGCGCGGCATAAACTTTTGATTTAATCGTATTCCGGCATAAACCGAAAATCTCGAACCATGTTCTGCATAAAAGCACATTTTTTGCGCTTTATTTATGCTATTTGCAGACAGGCCGAATTTTCAGCCGGGATTGTCAGGCGTTCGCCAAATGCATCAGCAGCCGAAACATCGCTTCCGACGCAACGGGCAAAGCCGATTCGTCGATGGTGAATTTATCGGAATGCGAAGGCGGTATTTGAATATTCTGCGGTTTTACGCCCATCATTGCGTAGAATGACGGAATTTTCCTTGAGAAATACGAAAAATCCTCAGCTGCCATATTCATGCCGACGTTTTTCGCGCACCCCATCTGCGTCCAAATTTCCCGTGCGGCGGCAACGATGCCGTCGTCGTTTGTCACGGCGTGCGCACCGTAATGCAACCGGGCTTCGGCGCGCGTTTGCGTCGCGGCCGCAATGCCTTGCGCGACGGTTCGGATCGTTTGAAATATCGCGTCGAGCGCCGCGCGCGACGTCGCTCGGATAATGCCCTCGAAAGCGGCACGGTCGGCAATGACGTTAAACGCGTGACCGGCGCTGAGCGTGCAAATCGACACGACTTCGGGGTGCGCGGGGCGCGTCCGGCGAAGCGCCGCATAAATCGCGCACACGGCTTGCGACGCCGCCCAAAGCGCATCGCGTCCGCGTTCCGGATACGCGGCATGGGCAGATTCGCCGAACATTTCGACGGTAAACCGCCCCGATTCCGCCCAAATCGCGCCGGAGCAAATCCCCATCGTCCCGGCATCGAGCGTCGGGTCGCTGTGCAGCGCAACCATCTTCCTCAAATCAAACCGCTCAACCGTCCCTTCGCGGCACATCAAATCGGCGCCCGAAGGAATTTCCCCGGGCGCGCCCTCTTCGTTGGGCTGAAACACAAACGCAATGCCCGCTTTCGCCGCCGGCGCGGCTGCTGCCTTTTGGGCGACGTCGAGCGCAACCGCCATGTGCGAATCATGCCCGCACGCATGCATGCAGCCGTTCGTCGACCGAAACGGCACATCGGTTTTCTCTTCGATCGGAAGCGCGTCCATATCGGCGCGATACGCCACAACGCCGCTCTCGGGCGATGTCCCGCGCCGCAATCCGACCACGCCGGTTTGCGCGATATGCGCATAAACTTCATACCCCATCGCCGCAAGACGTTGCGCGACGTACTGCGACGTCCATTTTTCGTCGTATCCGAGTTCGGGATGCATATGGAGCAAACGCCGCGTTTCGATAATGTCTGTCATGAATTTTCTTTGTCGCAAAAGGCGATATCTTGCACATTCGTCAAACGAATCGCAAAACCGTCGCACACAATTTCAAAACAACCGATTTATCATTATTTTTCTTTTCGCCGCCTATTTCCGCCGCCCGCAAGCGTTCGGCGTTCAATACGGCGTCGGCTCCGGCTATGCTGCACGGCAGCATACGCCTGCGCTTTTCCCCGGTCTTGCCTTCGCAGCGCATCCGACGGCATCGGCGGTTCCGGCTTCATCCGGTTAAAATTCGCGAAATATAAAAGGCCGCAGCATTTTTATCGACGATATACCAAAACGCGTTCATAAGCTTCGCTCTTATTGGCATCGCGCACATATAACCGAATTGTATTGAGTCCTTTTTGAAGCGGCACCGTCGCCGCAATTTCTCCCTTGTCGCCCGAAATCGGGCTATAGGCAACCTTTTGATATTGATAATCGTGGTCGATTTCGTAAGACGCATAGATGTAATAATCTTTGAGTTGCGCGAAACCGTCGACGGTTGCCTTGAGCTCGAACGAATCTTTGTCGGTAACATGGGGCATTTCTTCGAGTTTAATGCGAGGAATTGTCGCAACGGTCGAAGGCTCAACATCTGTGACGCGATCGTCGGTCGGCGAAAGCGCCGTGCTTGCGACCCACCCCATCGCTTCGCCGGCTTTGATATGGACGAAATCGCCGACCGTCGCATCGCGTTGGACAACGGTTCCCGCCGGCAGAGATATGAGCGCATTGGACGACGGCGCGGGCGATACGCGAAGCTTTGCCGCTTCGGCGACGATCATGCGCCCGTTTGCAGGCTCGGGGCGCGCCGTCGTCCAATGCGCTCATATC
>CAVGZQ010000323.1:0-2359 GCA_963633515.1 Bacteroidaceae bacterium | reverse complement strand
GCGTAGCCGATCATCCGAATTCGGATCATTTGCATTTGGTTGATGTCGATGCGGGAAGCGGCGAGCTTATCCGCGTCGTATGCGGCGCGCCGGGGATTGAAGAAGGCTGGGTCGTGCCGTTTGCGCCGGTCGGGGCGAAAATCGGCGATCTTAAGATTAAGGTTTCGAAGCTTCGGGGCGAAACATCGAACGGGATGTTATGCAGCGAGTCGGAGCTCGGGCTCGGGACCGACAACGCGACGCTTTTGCGGCTGAGCGACGACACGCCTTTGGGCGTGCCGCTGGCCGATGTTTTGGGTCAAAACGTGCCCAAAAGCGTCGCGCCGTATCATACCGATATATTCGAGATCGGCTTGACGCCGGATCGCGGCGACTGCCTGAGCCACTTGGGCGTGGCGCGCGAGCTGTCGGCGGCGCTGCAAAGCGCATTAAAATGCATCGAAACGGCAGATTTGTCTTCGGCAAAGCGCGCCGATTTCGTCGAAATCGAGTCGGGCAGCGATTGTCCGCGATATGTCGGCATTCAAATCGACAATGTCAAGGTCGGACCGAGTCCGGCGTGGCTTCGCCGCGCCGTCGAGGCGTGCGGCGCCCGCAGCATCAACAATATCGTCGATGTGACGAATTATATTTGTTTTGAGCTGGGACACCCGCTTCATGCTTTCGACAGGGCGAAATTGGCGGCGCCCAAGATCGCCGTGCGCCGCGCAAAAAGCGGCGAAGAAATCTATGCGATCAATCACGAAACGTACAAATTGACCGATGCCGACGTCGTGATAACCGACGGCGCAAAGCCCGTCGCCGTTGCGGGCGTGATGGGCGGCGCCGATACGGAAGTGAGCGCGTCGACGACGTCGATAATATTGGAAATTGCGACGTTTAATCCGACGCGCGTGCGCAAAACGTCGAAACGCCTCGGGCTTCATTCGGAGAGTTCGCATCGCTATGAGCGATTTGTCGATCCGAACGGGATCGATCGCGCGGCGGCGCGCGCCGTTTGGCTCATATTGCAAACGGCAGGCAACGAAGCCGTTTTGACTTCAATGCACGATAATTGGGCGGCAAAAAGCAAACAAGCCGAATTGACGCTTCGTTTGAACCGCGTGCGCGATATTTTGGGCGTTTCGTTTGCGCCGGCGCAAATCGAGCAGTTGCTGCGCCCCATAGGGTTTGCGTCGGACGATTGGAGCGGCAACGATATCGTTCTGCGCGTCCCGACATGGCGCAGCGATGTGACGCGCGAAATCGACGTCATCGAAGAAATATGCCGCGGTTACGGGTTTGACAATTTCCCCGCGCAATTGCCCGACGTCGCGATGCGCTGCGTTCATAACGTCCGGCGCGAAAATATCAACCCGACGCCGTATCCGGTCGAAGCGACGGTGTGGGATCGGGGAGAACGCGAAAAATTGCATAAAATTCGGGAAACTCTCGTCGATTGCGGATTAAATGAGTGCATGCATTATACGTTCATGGATCCTTCGGCGCCGAAAAAACTCAATTTCCCCGAAACCGATCGCGTTTCGAAGCCGATGATGCTTGCAAATCCGATGAGCGTCGAACACAGCGCGATGCGCACGATGCTCGCGGCGAGCATGATCGAAGCACTCGAAAAAAATATCGCAAATCAGCAAAAATCTTGCGCATTATTCGAAGTCGGCGACGTCTTTTTTCCTGCCGAACACAACGGGATTTTGTGCTTGGACGAAGCGATGCATTTGTGCGTGATGTATTGGGGCGAACCGAGCAAAGAATGGCATTCGCCGTCGCGGCCGTGGGACGTGTACGATCTCAAGGGCAGCCTCGAAAATATGGCGCGCGCCATCGATGCGGAACGGGATTTATCGTTCGACCAATCGGCGCAAACGGTGCCGTGGCTGCACGACGGGATACAGGCCGGGATTATGCTGGGCGGCAAATGCATCGGTCATATGGGGGAAATTCATCCGATTGTTCTTCAGAATGCGAAGATTTCCGGTCCGATTTTCATGGCCGAAATGGAAGTCAAACCGCTGATATCGGCGCATACATCGTTGCGCCGGATGCGTCCGCTGCCGCGTTTCCATTTTTCGTCGCGCGATTTGTCGATCGTCGTTTCGTCGAAAGTCACGTACAAAGAGATTGCCGACATCATCGAAGACGTTCGCCCCGAGTCGCTTGAAAGCTGGGAAATCTTCGACGTTTACCGCGGAAAGCAAATTTTGCCCGGGCTGCAGAGCATCAGTCTGAGTTTGCGTTATCGCCATGCGCTGGCGCATGACCCCGAGCAAGGCCGGCCGCTGAGCGACGAAGAAGTCAATCGGGCGCATGCGGTTATCGTCGATGCGCTCAACAGCCGGCTTTGCGGTCAATTGCGCGG
>CAVGZQ010000322.1:0-2422 GCA_963633515.1 Bacteroidaceae bacterium | reverse complement strand
CCCGCCCCTCTGACCGACATTTGGTCGATCCTCGACGAACTCACTTTTCTCGTCATCCACTCAACGCTTCATCTTTTGGGCTACGACCACGCAACCCCCGACGAAGAGCGCATCATGCGATCGCTCGAACGCGAATGGATGCTGTTCGTCTTGGGACTCGGCGAATAGATGCTGCGGCTATTGCGGGCGGCGGCGGCAGCCGCCGCCGCCGCCCGCAATACGCCTTCGCAGGCGCGGCTATGTTCTCGGGGCTTTGCCCCTGCGAGCATACGCCGCGCTTTCGCGCGCTATGTTCTCCCTGCCGCGGCCTGCCTGCGGCAGACCGACGGCAGGTGCGGGCATACGCGCGCTTTTTTTTCGTTTTATTTGCGCATTCGCATACGGCTGCTTCGCTCCGGCAGCTGCGCAAAATATCGAAAAAAAAAAAGGCGACCGTTAAAATAGTCGCCTTAACATAGCGGGAACAGGATTCGAACCTATGACCTTCGGGTTATGAGCCCGACGAGCTACCGGGCTGCTCCATCCCGCAACAATTCGGATATTCGCCATCGCGGCGAACGGCGGCTATATGCGCTTTTTTGACCGGCATGTCAACCGTTTTTTTATTTTTTTTTGCTTTTTTATTTGCCTGCGGCCCAAAGCGCCCGGCGCGCATATCTTCGGGCAGATTTAGGCGTTCTCGGCGCGCGATCGTTTGGGGAACTCAAAAACGTCGAGATCGCGGGCGACAAACGTTTCGGGAAACACTTCGCGCGCCTGAGCCAAATGATCGCCGAGCCCCATGTAACGCTGCGAAAAATGGGTCAAAATGAGCTTTTTTGCGCCGCTTTCGAGCGCCAATATTGCCGCCTGTTTGGCCGTCATATGCATATATTCGTTTGCCTGCTGCGCCTGATCTTCGAGATACGTGGCTTCGCACAGCAAGATATCGGCGTTTCGGGCAAGGCGGCGCGCGCCCGGGCAAGGCCGGGTATCCATGACATGGGCGTAACTTTGCCCGCGCCGCACGACGCTGACATCGTCGATCGTCACGATTCTGCCGTCGGGCAACGCGATATGCGACGATTGTTTGAGCATGCCGACGGCGGGGCCGGGTTTAAGCCCGAATTGCGCCAGTTTTTGGGGCAATATCGTGCGCGCATCGGGCTCATCGATGCGATAGCCGACGCACGGCGCGCGGTGGTCGAGCGGCGCGCACGACACGACGAGCGAAGCGCTGCGAAACAGCTCCGTCAAACCGGGCTGCGGCGCATCCGCGCTGTCTTCGCACTCGGCGGGATGTTCGATAAATTCGGCATTCTTTTGGTACACCGATGCGTTTAACATGTGATTCAAACAGCATTGACCCGACGCCGGATAGTGCAAATGCACCGGCTGCTGCGCCTTATCGAGGTTAATGCGCTGAATGACGCCGGGCAATCCGAGGCAATGATCGCCGTGAAAATGCGTCAATGCGATGTGCCGGATCGACGATGCGCGAACATCGGCATACGTCATTTGGCGCTGCGTTCCTTCGCCGGGATCGAACAAAATGCCGTCGGTCTCCCAACGCAAAAAATAGCCGTTATGATTGCGATCGCGCGTCGGAACCTGAGCTGCCGTGCCGAGAATGACGAGTTCTTTCATGTTTTGCCTTTTGTTGCGCATCTGCGCCGCCGCCGCCGCCGCCGCCGCGAGGAATGCGCAGAGATGCCGCTTGATTGAAGCGCCCTATGCCGCCGCGATGATGCTGCGCTGCGGGCGGCGCTGAACCCGGGCGGGCAAAAAACGGGCATAGCCGGCGCGGCTATGCCCGAACGCGCGGCGTATGCCCGGGGCTCCGGGCATAGCCGCGCCGGCCGACGTATGCGTTCCCGGCGCCGCAAGGCGGCGGGACGCATAGGCGGCCAAGCCGCCCGTATTGCGCTTCGGCGCAATAGGGCGGCCGCGCGGCGCATGCGCCGGGGCATTTGCCCCAAGCATGCGCCGCGCCATAGATATAAATATAAAAACAATATTTCTATATATAACAGCGTCTTCGCATCTTTATTGCAATCACGGCATTTTCCGTTTTATATATAAGAAATAACCGCCGGCGGCGAGCGCGGCAATAACCAAAAGATGAACGCCCATGCTCGCATAAAGGAGCGTCGACACGGTGTTTCCGACTTTGGCGATATCCGCACACGAACCGTCGCTCATGCACAAAAAGCCGCCGTTCCCCGATTTATCTATCCCTTTGTCAATTGCCGACAAGAGCGTTTGCAAGACAAAATTGACGGCAGCAGATATTACGGCTCCGACGAGTATGGGATGTTTTTGCCCAAACGAAGAGGAGGCAAAAAAGGCGGCTTGAGTGCTCAGACAAGATAAAATAAGTAAAATTGCGCAGGCATTGACGACCGAAACGCCTGCTATCGATTCGAACTGCCGCACATAATAT
>CAVGZQ010000321.1:0-2424 GCA_963633515.1 Bacteroidaceae bacterium | reverse complement strand
GGTTCCAAGGGGCGTGCGCGCACACGCCCCTTGGCGCCGTTAGGCGGATATGGGGATTGCGCAAAGAATCGTACGCAGTCGGTCAATAGGGGATTGCCGCCAATGGTTAAAAAAGAAAAAACTATGCCACGCTTGCCGTGGCCGCATAAACACTGACAATTTTCAAAAATGTATCAACCAAATTTGAAATTTTCCTTAAATTTTGAATTCTCAATTCTCGGTGTCCGGCTCTGTTCTAACATTTCCCCCTTGCGCCGATTTCGTGATATAGACGGCAACATCGTTTTGCGCCGTGCATCGGTCGGTTCCGTTGCGGCGGCGCCCGGCAGTCATTTAAGGGTAGTAACATGACCGAGTCAAATTGCGAAAAACGGCGTTATCTCAGTCCTTGGACCGATTCGATCGTCGAAATTCTTGGGGTTCATCTCCATCGTTATCTCATGCCGCTTTTGATGGATCATCAGATTCCCCATGTGTCGGTGATGGTCGGCTTCGAGGCGAGCCGGATGCCGGCGGTCATCTTGCGCGTGTCGGCTTACGGCGCGGAAAAGACCGACGGCGCGGCGAATTATGCCGAATTGACGGCGAAAGCGCGAAGCCGAGACGATATTGCGGCGCCGATTGCGTTCAACATCGGCGGGACGGCTATGACGGCGTTCCCGATTTTGTCGATTTCCGAGCCCGGACGCGAACATATCCATGCGTTTGTGCTGACCGAAAACGAGAAACTTTTCTCCGCAGATATTTTGACTGTTGCGCTCAGAACCCGAATAAACGAAGCCATTCGATCGTTCCGGCACAATTCGCTTCGGATGGTTTTCGATGAATGCGAAGGCGATTCGCCGTGCGATTTCTTGGGAAAAGTCATCGATTTGATCCCGGTTTGGTGCGGGAGCGACCATTCGGCATGTTTGATTTTGTCGTCGTCGCTCGAATCGATGGTGCTCAGCGGCGTCGGACCGGCGCATTTCCAAATCGTCAACGAAAAGTTGTATTGCGCGCCGCAAGACGAAACGAAAACGTACGAGAATTTGTCGTCGCTCGAATTTGTCGTCCGTCACGGCGAAAATTCGGGGCTTATCGGGCATGCGTTCGACGAAGTGCGGCGGACGAAAACGGTCGGGCTCAACATTTTTGTCGCCGACTCCGAAGACGAATGGTTTTCGATGGGCGAAATTCAGAAAAGCGCACACCGCGTGGCGACGAATTCGTTCCGTCCGGCCGAAAAACTGACGGTTTTATTGCCGCTTTTGAGCGTCAACGAAGTCGGACAGCAAGAATTGCTCGGCTTTTTGAGCATTAACTTTTTCGAAACGATGCCGCTTGCGTCGCTTACGTCGCGGGTGCTCGAAACGCTTGCGTCGCGATTGGGCACGTACCTTCGCCGATCGTCGTTTTTCAGCCTTTCGGCGCAGCAGCTTTGGCTTCTGGAGTGCGTCCGCGAGGAGCAAACGGCGACGGCGCGGCTGTTCAGGAATGCAGGGCAAGAGGCGGGCGCCGATATTTTGGATGCGTTCGTAAAAAACATCAACCGGCTCATGGCGCAATCGACGCAAATTCCGCGTTTTGCCGTCGGTTATCGCCGCATCGGCGCCGACGGCAGCGATTTTCTGCGGTTTACGTCGCCGCACGGTTTCACGAGCTTCGATAAACTCGATATTCCCGTCTATGCCGACGAAGCGGCCGGTTCGTCGCTTGCCGCGCTGGCGGTCCGACTCAATCGCGCCATTACGCTCACGGGCGGCGAAACGGCCGACGGGCGCGTCGATTTCCGCACGACGATTTATGTCAACGAAGACAAGGGCATCATGGCCGACAGCCGGCTGACCGACATCGGCGACGGGTTCACGAAACTGAGCGATTATTACAAACCGACCGGAAGCGGCAGTTATGCCGCGCTCTGCTATCCCATCCGCATGCAAGACGATGTCGTGGGGATTATCGCCGTCGAAGTCGACCGCGACACAAATTGGGTGTGGTGGACCGGCTTCGGATCGTACCTCTTCTATCGTCTGTTGGCGAACGAATTGGCGGCCGATTTCCGCATGCTCGGTCTCGAATTCAGCGAATAGCTTTGTTCAGAGCTCAGAGCTCAGATCGGAGAATGCAGAATTTGCGTTCGGAGATCGGGTTCCGAAAGCATAAAACTCTGCAGGCGTCTGACCGCTGATTGCTGATTGCCGCCTAAGCGCTGAGTTCTAAGCTCTAAACTGACCGCTGACGGCTAACCGCTGATTGCTGATTGCTGATTGCTGATTGCCGCCTAAGCTCTGAGTTCTAAACTCTAAACTGACCGCTGACGGCTAACCGCTGATCGCTGATTGCCGCCTAAGCTCTGACTTCTAAGCTCTAAGCTCTAAACTGACGGCTAACGGCTATTTGGCGCAATATGCCTTTGCGGCCTGCCTATTTGCCGAAGGCAAA
>CAVGZQ010000320.1:0-2489 GCA_963633515.1 Bacteroidaceae bacterium | reverse complement strand
AGAAGGCGAGAAAAAAGGGCGCGCCGAGGGCGAGGCAAAAGGGCGCGCCGAGGGCGAGGCAAAAGGGCGCGCAATGGGGCGAGAAGAAGGACGCACAATGGGACGAGAAGAAGGGCGTACAGAGGGCATTTTGCTTACTGCCCGCAATATGATTGCTCAAGCTCTGAACGACGGTCTTATCGCGACGGTAACCGGACTGCCGATTGCCGAAGTGCAGGCATTGCGCGCAGAAATGCCGAGATAACCGCGCAAGAGAAAAACAATGTGTGATGCAGAATACGAATGGGCAGCAGAATTGCTCGAAGAAGGCGAGAAAAAAGGGCGCGCCGAGGGCGAGGCAAAAGGGCGCGCCGAGGGCATTTTGCTTACTGCCCGCAATATGATTGCTCAAGCACTGAACGACAGCCTTATCGCGACGGCAACCAGACTGCCGATTGCCGAAGTGCAGGCATTGCGCGCAGAAATGCCGAGATAACCGCGCAAGAGAAAAACAATGTGTGATGCAGAATACGAATGGGCAGCAGAATTGCTCGAAGAAGGCGAGAAAAAAGGGCGCGCCGAGGGCGAGGCAAAAGGGCGCGCCGAGGGCGAGGCAAAAGGGCGCGCAATGGGGCGAGAAGAAGGACGCACAATGGGACGAGAAGAAGGGCGTACAGAGGGCATTTTGCTTACTGCCCGCAATATGATTGCTCAAGCTCTGAACGACGGTCTTATCGCGACGGTAACCGGACTGCCGATTGCCGAAGTGCAGGCATTGCGCGCAGAAATGCCGAGATAAGCGCCCGAACGCATTTCAGACCGATTCGCCCGGCGGAATGGGCATTGAAATTGCGGCGTCGATTTCGCGTTTGATATCGAAATAATCGTCAAAAATATCGTTGAGGTTTTGGCGCAACGCATCGAAGCCTTTTTTTGAGAGCGCCGATGTTTGAATGAGTTGATTTGGCTTAATATCGAAGACCTTTGCGAGTTTTTGAGTATTGCGGAAAGCTTCGTTTGAGCCGACTTTGTCGGCTTTTGTGAGGACGATGAGAATGGGCAGCCGGCGGTCGCTGAGCCAATCGAACATCATTTTGTCGTGTTCGCCGGGCATGCGCCGGATATCGAGCAGAAGCATGAGTCCGAGAAGCTGTTCGCGGCAGGCAAGATAATCGTGCATCATCTTGTCCCATGTTTTTTGGATGCTTTCGGGAACATCGGCATAGCCGTAGCCGGGCAAATCGACGAGCCGGGCGCGTTCTTCGACAGAAAAGAAATTGACGAGTTGCGTACGTCCGGGGGTTTTGCTGACGCGAGCGAGATTTTTTTGATCGCACAGCGCATTAAGCAAAGAAGATTTTCCGACATTCGACCGACCGACGACGGCGACTTCGGGCCAACCGTCGGCGGGAAATTGTTTTTTTTGCGTTGCCGACATGAAAAAGTGAGTTTTTCTGAAATCTAACGGCATAAATCGAGCCTTTGCGTTTGATCGCCTTGCAAAACGACGTTATCGCCTTCGAGCGTTCCGCCGATGCCGAGGCTTTTTTTTGCGGCATTGAGCCAAGCCAAACGCGCATCTTCGTCGGGATTGCCGCAAAATGCGACGACTGTGACGGTTTTTCCGCCCCGTCGGGCACGTTCGATTCGTGCAGATTTGACTTTAGGCAGTTTTTCGGCGTTTGTCGCGCCGGGCGATTTGCCCTGGGCGGAGATACTTTGCGCCTGCGGCGGTTCGGCATCGCCGGAGCAAGATCCGAGCCGCGCCGCAAGCGCGGCGAACGGCGACGAAACAGGCATGTCTTCGCCCGCATATCGTTTCGTTTTCTTAGCCATGGCAATTGACCGGGTTACGGATCGGCGCGTCGGATTTCGATATGCCGATAATTGCCATAGCCGTCGGACTGCGTGCTGACGTTTTGCGAAGCGTTGAGCAGCATGTGAACGGCGCGCCGATCGACGTTGTCCATGCCGAAGATCTGAATTTTATCGACGCCGTCGCGAATTTTGTTTTGCAACGCGTTTGCAACGCCTTCGAGGCGGCGGATGCGTTCGAGCCGGAAGCTGTTGATATCGAGGTCGAAGCGATATCCCGATCCGAGGGCAAATCGCGCACGTTTGAGGATCCAAGAAATCGCGTTGATGACGGAAGGATCTTTTTCGGGCGACAAATCGCCGACATCATCGCCCAACACATCGAAAATGGCGGTATTGTCCATAACTTCGGTGTGAATTTCGGCGTCGCATCCCATATAAGACAAGATATCGGCGAGAAAATCGACGGTTCGATCGACGACATCGCCGTCGTAATCGTCGTACATGTAATCCATATTAAGCATGATATGAGTCCTTTATAGCGTATGCAAAGCAAGCTTATCGGGCATTGCGGCAAATCATCGAAAAAGCGCGGCGTATTGAGCCGACAGGCGAAAAAGACGCGCCAAAAGCGCGGCGCATTGAGCCGACAGGCGAAAAAGACGCGCCAAAAGCGCGGCGCATTGAGCCGACAG
>CAVGZQ010000319.1:0-2535 GCA_963633515.1 Bacteroidaceae bacterium | reverse complement strand
ATCGAACGCATCGTCGCATGGAAAGCCGAAAATCCGCTTCCCGAGCCCGTCGACGTCGAAATCGGATCGAACCGCGGCTGTTTTCTCTTGGGCATCACGCGCGGCCAACCCGGCGTTTCGACGCTCGGAATCGAGCTTAAACTCGGACTTTGCCGCATTGCCCAACGAAAACTCGCGCGCGAAAAACTCGCAAACGGCCACGTCATTCACGCCGACGCAAAACTCGCAATTCCCGTCCTCTGCCGCCCCAATTCCGTCAACGCGATTTACGTGCTCTTTCCCGACCCGTGGTGGAAACGCAAACATGCGCGCCGCCGTCTCCTCGACGACGGATTCTTCGAAATGGCGCACGCTTTTCTCAAACCGGGCGGCTGTTTCGTGCTCAAAACCGACGTCCTCGACTATTTCGATGCCGTCGACGATTATTTGCAGAAATTGTCTTGTTTTGAGCGCATCGCCGTCGACGATGTCCCGAGCGCCGGCGTCTGGACGCTCTCAACCCGCGAGCGCCATTGCATCGAAGACAATCTGCCCTATAAATCGCTTGCCATCCGAAAGCTCGATGTCCCGTTTTCGCAAGCCCGCGCAAGTCTCGCCGAGGCCAAACTCGAAAAACACAACTACCGCTATCATCCCGAAGAAAAAGACGCGAAAAAATAATTTTTTTCGGACGCGTCGGATCCTCTCCCGATCCGGGCGCGCAATGCGGATTGGATATTTTTTTCGGGGGCGTTGCCTATTGCCGCGAGCGGCAATACGGCAACGCGCTGCGGCTATTTCGCCGCCGCAGGCGGCGAAATACGCCTTCGCGGCTTGCGCTGTTGCCCCCCGGGGGGGGGCAATACGCGCAAAGCGGCGCGTCTATTTTTCGCCCGAGTTGCCTGCGGCGGCGGCAACTCGGGCAAAATACGCCGCGCTTTTTTTTGCCGCGATGGCGCGGCTTCGGGCGAAAATCCCGGCTAATCGCGGTATTTGTATTTGTACGTGAGCGCAATGACGGGGTTTCCGTCGATATCGAGCTTTTCCCAGCGACTGGTGCGTTCATATCCCGAGGCGACGAGACACCGAAGCGCCGGGACGTTGTTTTCGGTCAGCGATACCGAAAGCGTTTCGGCCGCTGGCCGGCATTCGCGCAAATACTGCGGGAGCGTTTGCGTGAGCACTTCGCGTCCGATGCCTTTGCGCTGGCAGTCTTCGCGGATGACAAACATCGCGACCGACGCCGTTTTGTAGTTCGGATATCCGACAAATACGTCGAGCGCAAACGCCGGCGATATCGAAAGACGCGAATCGCTTCCCAAAAATAGATGGCGAAAAACACGCGATCCGCTTACAGTCGGCACCTCTGCGCGATAGCAGCGATCGGCAAGACCCGCCGGCGCCCGGCGCAATACGGTTGTGTGATAATAGGGCGCCCGATCGAGGATGTTCTGCATGTCGGCGATATCGCCGGGCGTGACGGTTTTTAACGTTATCGTTCCGAATTGAAAGCAATCTTGGCTCATGGCGGTCTTTCCGTGCAAAAGGTTGAAAAGGATGCGGATCTTGCAGGGGGGTATTAGCACATTATGGATTTTCGGACGTTAAAATACTTTTTGGCCATTGCCAAAGAGCTCAACATGACAAAAGCTGCGGCATTGCTTCACGTGACGCAGCCCGCGCTGTCGCGCCAAATCATGCAGCTCGAAGACGAACTCGGGGCAAAGCTTTTTATCCGAAGCAATCACAGCATCGCGCTGACCGAACACGGCAAACTCTTTGAGCGCCGCGCGCAAGAAATCGTCGGCATGATCGAAAAAACAAAAGCCGAAATCGCCGACGCTGAAACCCCGAAAGGAGAGCTGTCGATCGGATGCGGCGACTATAAAAGCAGCCGCCTTTTGGCGCGGATCATGGGCAGTTTCCGTTCGCTTTATCCCGGCGTTTCGTATCGCATTTACAGCGCCAACGCCGATGATATCAAAATGCGCATCGAAAGCGGCACGCTCGATTTGGGGCTTATCTCCACCCCCGCCGATATCGGAAAATACGCTTTTTTGCAGTTTCCCGTCCGAGAACGGTACGGCATTTACGTGAATGCCCGAAATCCGCTTGCCAAACGCGAAACCGTCGCCCCCCAAGACCTCGCAGGCGTCCCATTGGCGCTTGCGTCGCGGGTTTCGGTCATCGAAACGGTTCAAAATTGGTTCGGCGATTTCGCCCCGCAAATGAATGTCGCGGTTTACGGAAATTTGCCCTACAACATGCTCGAACTCGTCGCGGAGGATATCGTCGCTTTTTGTTGCATCGAACTCGATTTTTCTGTTCCCGACGCAGTTTTTGTGCCGTTCAGGCCGGCGCTCGGACTGCGGGCCGTGCTCATTTGGAAACGCATGCCGACGCCGGCGCCGGCGCTCAAGGCGTTCGTCGCGTTTGCCGAAAAAACCGTCGAAGACGAACAAAAACGCGCGGGGAATCCTTAAAATCGGACGCGCGAGACCTAAAAACAGCGTAAGACTTAAAAAAAAAAAAAAGGCGAGGACATAAAAACGGGCG
>CAVGZQ010000318.1:0-2543 GCA_963633515.1 Bacteroidaceae bacterium | reverse complement strand
CGCCGGCGGGCAAATCTTCTTCGCACGAGCCGATGACGATTTTGCATTGATCCGAACAAGCGGCTTTTCCGCCGTCTTTCCACTTTTTGCTTGCGTCGAAGCCTGCGCACGTCAATTCCGTTTCGAGCGACGGCTCGCATTGTTCTCCCGACGCCGTATCGACGACGCCGTCGCCGCACTTGGCTTCGGAGTCGTTTTTCTCGCTTTCCGAACAGCCGAATGCCAAAAGCGCCAAAGCGGTCAAAAATAAAGTCTTTTTCATGTTTTGCTCCATGCGGGTGATAAATTGCATGCGCAATTGTCTTATGCTTTGCAACTGCGCGACGAAAAACGGCAACCATTATGACAGAACGGTTGCGCAATATCAAATATCTTGCCCCCCCCCCGTGCGTTGCATCAACGCCATAGCGACGTGGGCGTTCGATTCGGATTTGCGGGCAAGGCAAAAATGATGCCAACTGCAAGCGGATCGGTTTTTTGAATTGTATTCAAAGAGCATAGATTATTGTGAAATATAATACAATTCTTCAGCCGATGTCTCCGGAAACGGTCAAAGAACAACACGCATTGCGCATGCGCAGATCGTTGCGATCCGAGCGCGAAGAACCGCATTCAAACCGCCAAACGCTCAACGCGGTTCTAAGCGAATCGCGGATTGCTCACGGCTAACCGCAGACAGCAGACCGCCGGCTGCAGCCGTCCCCCCGCCGATTCCTGTGCGGCGGACAAAAAAAAGCCGAAGCTTTCGCCCCGGCTTTTTCGAGGATTATCGGCGCGAACCGTTAATTGTCTGCCGTAATCTTCAAATTGTCGAAACGGATCAGACCGTCTCCGCCGTAGGGCGTCAAACGGATTATAACTGTGCTGTTGGCTGCCGATGCCGGAAGATTGACGGTTATCGATTGAAACTCTTTTGCTCCGCCGGTTAAGGTGACATCCGCAAGCGATTTAAATGAAGCGCCGTTGTCGGCCGAATAGCTGACGATGATGTTTTGGGGCGATGACGTGGTATTGTTGCGGGCAGCTTCGAAGGCAAAAATATTTCTATCGGCGCCCAATTTGACGTTTTTCAGCGCAATCGCAGGTTTTGTGCTGAGGTCTTTGTCTTGCGGTTTTTGGGTGTTTACGGCGTCCCACCCCTTAACAGCCAAGGCGTAGCCGTCGGATCCTCGGCTGACGAGGCAATCGTTGCCGTTGCATTGATTGTTCGTCAACGTTCCGCAAAGCTGCGTGCCGTATTTGTCGTTAATGCATTTGGATGCGTTCAAAATTCCCAATGTTATCGATTCGAAATCGAATTCAGTGACGGTCACGGGCGTCGGATTCTTGAATTTTGCGAACCCGACTTCGTCTTTATTCGATTGCGCTTCGGCGCCGCCGTCTGCTTTGGGCACAAACGGTTTATTATCGCAGGCGAGAGCCGACGCCGCGTTGCCGTCGGCTTCGCCATTGCGGGTGCAATAAACCCAATTCGTTCCGTCGGCCGAAAGTTTCATCGTGTAATAGATGCCGTTTTCGCCGGCGCCTTTGACCGTTTCTTTTGTCAAAGTAGCTCTTGCCATTTTTGCATCGATTGACGTTGCGTCCGAGACGAGGGCATCGAGTCCGGTCCAAGCATTCATCGTCTTAAACGATTGTTCGTCGGCGCCGTCGTAAACGAGTTTGGCCTGAATCTGCGCCGTTACGTTGCTTCCGGTTTGGAAATAGGCTCTGACGGTCTGATATGATGTTTTATCGCTCAGCGTGATGTCGTCGTCGATGAGTTGGCACCAATAAATGTCTTGATCGAGCGCTGTTTTGCACGATGCGGGATCGGGGGCGTCTTTGACGCATGCATTGTTTGCGCAAAGCGGTTTTTCGCTTTGCGCGCCGCAATCGGCGTTTGATGCGCATTCGACGCAAACGCTGTTGCTGCAAATACGATTGTCTCCGCTTGCGCAATCGGCATCTGCCGCGCATTGAACGCATTTGTTCGAAGCGCAAATTTTGCCTTCGCTGCAATTGTTTTTTTGAACGCATTCGACGCATTTGTTCGTATCCGTGTCGCAAACTTTATCGTTTTCGCCTGCGCATTGGTCATCGGCCGTGCAACCGCCTTGCGGCGTCGTATCTTCTTCGCACGTGCCTTTGCCGTATCCCATGCAATCGGAGTTGCATTTCGACATGCCGCCGTCTTTCCACGTTTTGGAGCCGTCATACGCCGAACATGCTTGCGTTGCCGTTGTGTTTGTATCGGAGGCTTTGGGATCGCAAACTTCGCCTTCGTCTTTAATGCCGTTATTGCAAAGCTGCGCGACGCAGGAGCCTTGCAAAATCGATTTGCAATCGTCGGAGCAAGCGGCTTTCCCGCTTTTCCAAGTGACGGATTTATCGAATGCCGAGCAAAGAATTGTTTCGGCGCTTGCCTTATCGCATGCTTCGTCGCCGGTGACAAAACCGTCTCCGCATACGGCTTTTTCGTCGGGATTTAAGTCTTCCGATTCTTCGATGCAGGAGCCTTGCAAAATCGATTTGCAATCGTCGGCGCAAGCGGCGCTGCCGCC
>CAVGZQ010000317.1:0-2550 GCA_963633515.1 Bacteroidaceae bacterium | reverse complement strand
CGGCGTATGCTCGCAAGGTGTCGCAGACACCGAGAACATAGCCGCGCCTGCCTGCCGTATTTGCGCCTGCCTGCCGGCCGGCAGGCAGGAAGCAAAAAGGCAGGCCGCGAAGGCGTATTGCGCCGCCGGCGCAATAGCCGAAGCCATTTAAAGATAAATAAACGAAATCAAAAAAACTTGCCGCAAGGATGCAAAGCTTCAAACGCTGCCGGCAAAGAACGGCGCTCGGACCGTTCCCCGATCGCGCGCCCCGAACCGAACCGACGCCGGGCGATCGATCCGATTCAAACGCGATGCAACAACGTTACGCAACAAAACAACACATGCAACATAAACGAATCTGCAAACCGAAAAACTTGTTCAATGTTTCGGCGTGTCAAAAGCGCGCATTTATGATAATCTGACGAATATTAAACCGTTTGCATCAACTTCCGCGACATTCCGCGATTTAAACAATCGATAATTCTCTTCTGAATTTTGCATTTTTTATCATTGCGCTTGCAATATTTCAGCCGATGCAAGCAATATTGCATATGCAATCAAAATCCGAGTTTATACAATGCAATATTAAAACATAATATTGCAATGCTGCGAGAATCTCTGCCGAAACCGCGATTTTTGAATGCAAGATTTCAGCTTCAAACGGCAAATCAACGGCCGTCCAAAGCTTTAATCTGCCGGCGAACGGCTAACCGCTAACCGCTAACCGCTAAGATCTAAGCTCTAAGCTCTAAGCTCTAAGCTGACTGCTGCCCGCTAACCGCTGACCGCTAATCCCCTTTTCCCAAGCGAATAACTTCGGCCTTAACCGGCACGACGCCGGCGCGCACCATATCGATGAGATGCGCCGCGCCATACGACAAATCGATGACGCGTCCGGCGATGAACGGACCGCGATCGTTAATCCGCACGACGACGCTTTTTTGATTGTTCAGATTGGTGACGACGACGATCGAACCGAACGGAAGCTTTTTGTGCGCCGCCGTCATTCCATACATATCGAACACTTCGCCCGAAGCCGTCTTGTTCCCGTTGAGCCCCGGACCATACCAGCTGGCTTTGCCCGACAATTCATAGCGATCGGCGCCGGCGGGCGCGCGGTATCCGCCCTCGGCCCACTTTCGGTAAGCCTCGGCGAGCGCACCGTCGCCGTAAATCTTCGAAGGATCGGGCTTCTGCGAAGCTTTTTTCGCCGACTGCCCCGACGCCTGCGGCGATTTCGCGTGCTCGGGCGTTTTGGGCGCTGCGCTGCACCCCGCAACACCCAAAACCGCCGAAAAAATCAACAAAATTCGCGCAATTCGCATCATCATTCCGTTGTGCTTTCCCAGTCGCATGTTGCGCCCGATTCGGCAATGATGCATGAAATGCCGTAATCTGCGCAATTCATGCGGTTGACGGCCGTCGGCGTGCCTTCGCCGGCCGAAGCGCAATACACCCAAATATCGCCGTCGCATCGATCTTTAAATGTCGATTCGTCGCACGTTTCTTCCGATGCCTCACATTGCGTTTCGTCGATGCATATCCCCTCGCAATCTTTCGTTTTCCACGTGCGGAACATGTAATAATTGCCGTCGGTTGCCCGCGCGCAATCGAATTCTTCCAAATACGACGCGCCGCCGACAATTTCGGAATCATGACACACGTTCAGCGTTCCGGCCGTCTGCGCATTGCATCTTTCGTTGGGTATTACGCAAATTCCGAAATTTTCGTCGCGTTTAAGCGCGCAAACCGAATTATCTGCCGCGCAGTCCGTCACGCGCGTGACTTTATCGTTCGAATCGCAATACACGAGCTTGCCGCCGACGCAGTTTTCGATCAACCCTTCCGACGTGCATGCAATCCCTTCGACCGCTTGCGTCGCGCGATCGACGCATTTTTGCGTTTTTGCGTCGCAATATTGCGATCCGTTGCAATACGCGCTGCCGCACGCCCAATGCGTCGCGTCGTCGGGCTCGGTTTCCGAAGTCTTGCATACGAGCTTATCGCCGTCTTTTTGGCACGTTTTCCCCGACGCGCATTCGACCCCTTCGGTCTTGTTTGCGCACAAAACATCCGCGTCGGGATCGGCGGCCGATGTCTTGCATACGAGCTTATCGCCGTCTTTTTGGCACGTTTTCCCCGACGCGCATTCGACCCCTTCGGTCTTGTTTGCGCACAAAACATCCGCGTCGGGATCGGCGGCCGATGTCTTGCATACGAGCTTATCGCCGTCTTTTTGGCACGTTTTCCCCGACGCGCATTCGACCCCTTCGGTCTTGTTTGCGCACAAAACATCCGCGTCGGGATCGGCGGCCGATGTCTTGCATACGAGCTTATCGCCGTCTTTTTGGCACGTTTTCCCCGACGCGCATTCGACCCCTTCGGTCTTGTTTGCGCACAAAACATCCGCGTCGGGATCGGCGGCCGATGTCTTGCATACGAGCTTATCGCCGTCTTTTTGGCACGTTTTCCCCGACGCGCATTCGGCCCCTTCGGTCTTGTTTGCGCACAACGCATCCGCGTCGGGATCGGCGGCCGATGCCTTGCATGCGAGCTTATCGCCGTCTT
>CAVGZQ010000316.1:0-2586 GCA_963633515.1 Bacteroidaceae bacterium | reverse complement strand
CGTTTAATGTCTCAATTCAACGATATGATCGATGAAGTGCGCAAAGCCCAAGAATCGAAAGCGTACATCGAACGCATGCAGGCGTGGCAAGAAGTTGCGCGGCGATTGGCGCACGAAATCAAGAATCCGCTCACGCCGATTGTGCTTTCGGTGCAGCAGCTCGACAGAAAATTCGACGATTATACCGACAATCCGCAGAAATACCGAAAACTTCTCGATGATGTTGTCGACATTGTCAACGACGAAACGAAAACATTGCACAAACTCGTCAAGAATTTCAGCGAGTTTGCCCGCATGCCGATTCCCGAGACGAAGCCGGCAAAAATTGCCGAATTTGTGCAGCAAGTCGTTTCGCAAAACCCGCAATTCGCGGAGTCGGCGACGATAGATATTGCGGCGCCGGATCCCCGGATCATGCAATGCGAAGCCGATATCGATTCGGAGCTCATGCGCCGCGTGTATGTCAATATTATCCGAAACGGCATCGAAGCTGCGCAGAACGCCGGCATAACGCCGAAAATCAATATTAACTTTGACATTATATCGAATAATGACAAACAATTTATCGCCGTCATTATCTCAGACAACGGACCGGGATTGACCGAAGATCAGAAATCGAAGCTGTTTATGCCGTATTTTACGACAAAAGCCGACGGAACGGGGTTGGGATTGGCCATTGTGCGCAAGATAGTCGAAGAGCATCGCGGATCGATAACATTGGGCGATCGGCGTGACGGAAAAAAAGGCGCGCAAGCGACGATTGCTTTGCCGATCTTATAGTTTTTTGCGGCGCGCAATGCGCCTTCGCGATTATTATTGCGAATCATTCCAAAATAACAGAGATTTTAATGCAATGCCATGCAATCGGAGAAAAGCATGACGGCACGAATTCCGCTCAAAAAAGTTGCGCGTATTGCCCTGCGGGCAATAGCGCAACCGCGAAGGCGTATTGCCCAAAGGGCAATAGCCGGAGCCGCCGCCGTATTGCCGAGGCAATAGGCGGCGCGCAAATAATATATGCCGCAATGCTGCCCAAAACATCAGATTTGCATGATGAGCGGCGCATGCCGATAAATGTATTATTATATTGCGTTATATTACAAAACAGCCGGATGCGTCAGACCGCGTTTTGCCCGGCTGCATCGGATGACTGCGGCGAAGGGGAGGCGTTGCCGTCGGGGGAAACCGGCGGTGCGGCGCCGGAAGGCGGCGCGCAGCGCGTCGGCGTGTTTGCTGTTGGCTTGGCGTACGCTTTTGAGCGGGCTTTTGCCGAAGCCGAATGCAGCCGAATAGGCGCGAACATCGTCGATTTGCAGCGCTTCGGGCACGGCATCGCATCCGAAAAGCAAGAAACCGTTATGTTGATACCGCGATATTTGTTTGAGCGTTCGCAAGCTGTCTTCTTTGGTTTTGAGCGTTTCTTTTTCGTCGGTTGCGGAACCGTCGGGGGCGGATCCGGCGGATGTACGGATGTCCTTCGGGGCAGGCGGTGCGGAAGAGTTCGTTTAAGAGCAGCGCGATTGCGCGACGAATTTGCATCGTCGTTTGCGGGAGCCGAAGCCTGAGAACGGATTTATTTTATAACATCGCGTCGGGATGCCGTTGAGCAGATATTTTTTTGCGCCGGCGATGTTTGGCAAATCGTCTGTTTGCAAATAACCGTCGGTTGCGATTTCGATGTTTGCATAACCGCGCGCCGATTCGGCGCAGAAGGTTTGCCCGTCGCGCCGGATGATCATGCGGCGCGCGCTTGCGGCGGCGCAGTCGCTTCGCCGCTCGCGGGTTGCTGCGCGTTTGAGTTGGCGGAAATACCGTCGGCCGCCGATGCGATCGGCGGCGCGGCGCGCAACGATGCTGTTGTCGGCGCAAATCGTTTGGACTTGGCAATAATTGCCTTCGGATGTTATAAATTGTCCGGGCAATAAAGCTTGATATACATGACCGCAGAGAAGCGAAGAAACAAAATGTTTTTGCCCCGATTCGTCTTCGGCGATAATCGTTGCCGGCCGGAGTTTTCGGGCGAATTCCTGCAGCGCGCCGTCTTCTTGAATTTTGCACCGGCGCATGGGCTTTGCAATGCGCGGATTGTCGGTCTTTTCTTCGATCCATATTTGACGTATTCCGCCGGATACATCGCAATGCTTTTCGAAGAGCCGCGACATGCGCTCGACCGGATCTTGAGGCGCATTTTCTTCGGATAAAAGTCCGCAAATCTGAAATTCATGCAAGATATCGGCTTCGCTGATGGACGCAACAGACATGCGCATGATGAGTTTTAAGACGAGATTTCTTTCCGAACGCGCAAAATCGGGGACGATCGTCGGCATAGCTTTGGGGTCGCGGATCAGAGCCGCAATATTATCATACATATAATCGCGGAGCATGTAATGTTCGCTGATGACATGGATGGCGCCTTCTTTTGAATAGCGCGTCGGGAAAAGGCGCGTTATTTCAAAAATATTGCAAAAGACGGGGGAGGGGATTGAATGCTCAGCGCGGTGATGAATTATCCGGTTTTGAAAGCCCGGGATGCAGCCGATCGATTATCGCAGCACTCAACAGACAAAAAAACGGCGCTTGCGCCGC
>CAVGZQ010000315.1:0-2647 GCA_963633515.1 Bacteroidaceae bacterium | reverse complement strand
AATCGCATCGAGCAAGAGGCATTCGAATTCGTAATTGGTGAGTCTGTAGGCGTCGCCGCTGCCGATATTGTAGAAACGGTTCCAGAATTCTTCGGGGACGTTGTCTTCGCAGACGTTTGCCAAGACGCGTCCGCTGTCTTCGACCGTAGCCCATTCGATGACGCCCCGGATGGGGACGTGGAACATGATGGGGTCGCTGTTTCGCAAGATGGCCGGATAGAGAATGCCCGATTGGCGCAAGCTGACCCAATGTTTGATGCCGGAGTCGGCGAACATGCGTTCGGCAACCGTTTTGGAAATGGCATAATGATCGTAGACGCTGATTTGGATGGGGTCGCCGGTCCGGCCCCAGTGGATGGGTTCGTTGCGCGGTCCCAATTGGGCGACCGATCCGATATAGACGACGCGCGGCTGAACATCTTCGGGCTGAGCCAAGACGGCTTTGATGATGTTTTGGGCTGCGGTTGTATTGACGCGGCGCGTGCTTTTGGGTTTGTAGTCGGCGCCCGGCGAAACCATGCCGCCGACGTGCAGCACGTAATCGGCGCCCGTCACGCCGTCCAAAACGTCTTCGTATCGGGTGAGATCGCCCCAAACGATGCGGATTTTGCCTTCGTAGGGGGCGAGTTTTTTCTTGTTCGTTTCGCTCGGGCGCGCCAAAACGGCGAGATTAAACCGATCGAGCCGCTGCGCGATTTCGCGCAATCCTGCCGTTCCCATTATGCCGGTTGCGCCGGTCATAAAAATCGTCTTTTTTGTTGTGTTCGTCTCAGCCATGCAATTTCCGACAAATCTGAGCCGCCGTCATAAAAGCGCCGCAGCATCGGCGGCGGCGGCGGCGGCGGCGCGCAAAAACCGTTTTTTTCGAATCGAAGATGTTTCTTTGCGCGGCGCATCCGACTTGCGCGCGCGCGCGAAATGCATTTTTTGCGCATCGAAGCCGATTTTTTTGCGGCGCATCGGTTTGCGCGCATCAAACGCATTCTTTGCGCGGCGCCGTGTATACACCAAACGGCGCATATCTCAAATATCGGCGAACCTGCGATATGCCCGGTGCGCGCGGCATATCGCATGTCGTCGGTTTCTTGCATTGCCGCGCATATTGGGATACAATGGCGCGGCGATTTTGCGTGCTATGCGCCGGATATACGAATTGCGGCGCAAAACGGTCGGTTTATCTGCGGTATGAATGAAGTCGAAGCAGTAAAAATAGGCGATATTCTCGACGATCGGTATGAGCTGACCGAAATCGTCGGGCGCGGCGGCTGCGGGATCGTTTTTCGGGCGACAGACCTGAATTTGGATCGCGAAATCGCGGTAAAAGTCATGTGTTCCGACGGCGCATGCACGCCGGAAATGCTCGATCGTTTTGAGCGCGAGAGCCAAATCTTGCGCCGTCTTCATGCGCCGAATACGGTGTTTTTCTACGATACCGGCCGCACGCCGCAGGGCATGCCGTATATTGCGATGGAGTTTGTCACGGGCAAGCAACTCAAAACATTGCTCGACGAAACCCATGCCGTATCGCCCGAAACCGCCGTCTCGATACTGATTCAGGTGTTCCAGTCGTTGGGCGAGGCGCATGAATACGGATTTGTTCATCGCGATTTGAAACCGGCCAATATCATGCTTTGCGATCGTCTCGGGTTTCCCGGGTACTTCGTCAAGGTGCTCGATTTCGGCGTGGCCAAGATCATGTCGGAAGAAGATCCGGGCGTGACGGCGTCAAAACACGACAACATGGCGGGCACGCCTCGGTATATGGCGCCCGAACAGTTTAAAAATGAAGCGCTGACGCCTGCGTCGGATTTGTATTCGATGGGATGCATCGCCTACGAAATGCTCACGGGCGTTGCGCCGTTTGACGGCGATACCATTCATGTGACCGTTGCCAAACATCTGTTTATGACGCCGCAAAGTTTGGGCGAATCGTTCGACGCGTATCCCAATCTCGAGGCAGCCATATTCAAATTGCTCGAGAAACAGCCCGAAAACCGCTTTGCATCGGCGCAGGATGTCATCGATGTTTTGGAACATTGGCAAGATGCGGAACTTTTGCCGCAGCTGCAAGACTGCCGTTTGCACGGCGACGACAACGCCGCCGGGGCGCTGTGGAGCGACGCCGATTTGCCGTCGGCGGCCGAAGACGGCGGCGCGGGAGGCGATGACGGCGCCGGCGCGTCGGCCGTCAAGGAAGACGGCGGCGCGCAAGACGGCGACGCCCGGCACGGCGAACCGTATCCCGGCTATGCGGCGTTTTGCGAAGACGCCACGCCGCAAAAGCGTTCAAAAAAAGTTTTCGGTTTCGTCGTCGCGTTCATCGTCATCGCCGTCATCACAATCGGCGGGACGCTGTTTGCGGGCTTTTTCATGTCGCATCGCGACGCCGCCGGCCAAAGCGATGCGCCGGACGGCGCGTCGGGCGTTCAAAGCGCGTCCGAACGGGACTCGGATCTGTCCAAACGCAAACTTTCGCGCAATCTCATGAATTATTACGTCGATGTCATGACCGACGAATTGTCGCAATCGACGCTGATCGGTTTGGGGTTCGGCGCGCTGTCAAAACGCGAGATTTCCGGTCTGTCGTCGGAATTCGGCGCTGCGGCCGCGGCCGAGACCGACGCCGCCGCGGGCAATGATGCCGAAG
>CAVGZQ010000314.1:0-2739 GCA_963633515.1 Bacteroidaceae bacterium | reverse complement strand
AACATAGCCGCGCCAAGCCGCGTGTATTGCCCGAGGGGCAATAGCGCGGCCGCGAAGGCGTATTGCGGGCGGCGGCGGGTACGCCGCCGAACCGCAAAAGCCGGAGCCGCCGCCTGTCGCGCGACAGGCGGCGCAAAGCGCATAAATAAAAAACCGAATCGGTTATATGAATTATATAATATATATATGATTTATGCCGGAATATATAATATAATTTAATCGGCATATATAACCGAAAGCGCGAAACAGCGGCGTTTTTATGGTTATCAGAGGGTGACGACGAACCCTTTTAATCCGGTTTTCTTTTCGATGGCCGATTGCAGCGATTCGGCCTGTTCGCGTTTGAGTCCGCCGTCGATTCGGACGCGGTAGCGGCTGACGCCGTCGGCTTCGTCGTTGACGATGACGGCGTGATAACCTTGGACGTTGAGTTGGCGTACGAGCGTTTGCGCGTCGCCTGCGCTTTGCAAAGAGGCGACTTGGACGGCGAATTTTCCGGAGAGGCGGTCGAGTGCGCGGCGCTGTTTTGCTTTGAGCGCGGGATTTTGTCCGAGATCGATTTCGGGGATTTCGCGGTCGGCGATGGGTTGGTCGAGGAGCGTGAAGAAATCGTAGTGATAGGGCTCGTCGGAGATAGGTTTGAGTGTGCGCGGACGGCTGTCGCCGATATTCGATTGAATAGCGCTCAAGTCGAACAATTCGGGTTCGGAAATGCGTCCTTTTATCCAAGATTGTATAAATACGAAGGCGGCAACCGCGCAGCAAGCGAGCAGGAAAACCGTCAGTATGAGGCGCCAAGCCGATTTTTTGTTGCCCATGCGATATCTCCTTTGCAACGAGATCAAGAAAAACACGGCAGGCAATGTAACGCGGCAGAGAAATAACGCAAATTTTCGGGTTTTTTGAAAAGGTTCATGCCGATTGCGCGGTGCGGCCGCCGTTTATGCATCGGAGCAAAGACACGGCAAGACGCGGGAATCGGCGCATTCCCGGACGTTGGATTATTCTTCAGTTTTTTGGATAAGGGATTCGACGGTTTGCCAAATCAATTTTCCGTTATGCGCATTTTGGACATCGAGCGCGCCGTATTGACCGAGCATGCGCCAATTGTCGGAATCGGAGACCAAATGCCAAGCGCCGAGATCGGGATCGGCGATGCCGATTTGCTGCGTATTTTGGTGGCGGAAGGCGAAAGCGTAACCGCGCGAGAATGCGGCGAGCGGACCGACGGAGCGGTCTGTTGCGCCGTTCAATATGAGGGATTGGCGGTTGCGTGGCGCGTCGTTTTCGTTTGGGAAGATTGCGTCGATTACGGACGTGCCGTCGTCGGCTTGCCATGAAACGGCGAAGCGGTCGGCGCCGCAGACGACAGACGGGCGGGCGGCTGTTGCCGGTCCGAGATCGACGATTTTTTCGGGGGCATCGAGAAAAGCGGCGTAAGCATGGGTCTGAGCGGTCCAAACGGCGAGCGTCCGTCCGAATCCGGTTGCGATATCGAGGGAACGGACGGGAGTTTGCGCCGAAATATGACCGAGATCGTCAACTTTTGACGATGCGGCATCGACCGATCGGCATGAGATGCGATGGCTTGCTCCGAGATCGTTTAAATCGAGCGCGGAGCAAACGACGATTTGTCGATCGCCGGACGCAGCCAAGGCAATTTGTCGGCAATCGGCATGCGGCACGGTGAGGTCGATTTTTGCGGTCGGGGAGCCGTCTTGCCGAAAGACGGCAAGGGTTTGTTTGGGGACGTCGCCGGCATAAATCCCGTCGCGGACGGCAAAGGCGAAATAATCGCCGACGCTTTCGACATCGTCGACGCGGGCGCCGGACTGCGTATCGGATTCGTAGAGATCGACGATCTGTGCTGTGTTCGGATTGCGCCGTCGCGCGATAACCGCCGTACCCCTGAAACAAATCGGCAGTTGCGTCTGCGCGCACAGGGAAACGTCGCGCGCGTCGCTTTGCATGGCAACGGCAACGTGCGTTTCGGTCGCGGCGACGCCGAATATTTGCGTCGGAAAGAGGGCATCGAGGCGGATGAGAAACGGTCCGGGATCGCCCGGCGGGGGATCCAAAACCGGCAATTTTTGAGGTTCGCGAGCGTTTTCCGCAGCGGCATTGACATCGCCGGCAGCGGCCGGACGGACGGAATTTTTGGATTCGCAGCCTGCCAAGCATATCGCAAACGCGCTCCAAACGAAAAGAAGCCTAAAACGGAACGAAACGCTCATGAACGGCAGCCTTTAATGCTGAATATTGCGCGAGAACCAGCCGCCGGTAAGCGCATTGAGGGTTGCGGTGAGTTTATCCAATTCGAGCGATTCGTCGAGTTGTTTGGCGACGCTCGTTTGAGGATCGACGGTCATCCGGATTTGCAATTTGCGGCGATCGTAATACGCCTTTGTGACGGCTTTGAGGACTTTGTCGCGTTTTTCGACGGAGCTGTTCATAGCGGCGACGACGCGCATCTGATCGGAGTTGTAGACGAGTTTGCTCAAGTCCCATTGGGCTTTGACTTTGTGATTCATGTAATCGGTGGTTTGCTGATATTTCGTCGTTTTGAGCTGCGTCCATTTTTCATCGTTGTTATCGGCAAAAGTATAGACGGATTGCGGTTGGTTGCGATCTTGATCGCGGTAGGTGAATTCGTAGGACAAAACTTTTGGCAAGGCATAGGCGCCGGCCGAACGGGAATTCATGCTGTCGAAGCGATCGGCATCGAGACCGGCGTGGCGC
>CAVGZQ010000313.1:0-2740 GCA_963633515.1 Bacteroidaceae bacterium | reverse complement strand
CCTGCCCGATGGCAGGGGGCAAAAATGCTCAAAAACTATTCCTCGTCTTCGAAATCGTCTTCATCCATTTCTTCGTCGTCGACAAAACGGATGATAAGCGGCGTTTTCGACGCAAGCGCTTCGTCGATGCGTTTGCTGAACAGATACCAACCGATGCGCCCCGGATAGAGCGGATCTTCGGCATCGAGCTTATCCATGGCAAGGTCGTCGTCGATATCGAGCGATTTGTCGAGTCCCATGCCGTCGGCCAACAGATCGAATTCGCGGCGAAGCGCCTGAAGCGAGGAAATATCGACGCATCCGTCGTCCATTTCGCAGCAGCAATCGCATTCGTCGCTGCCGTCTTCGCAATGGCATTCGCATTCGCATTCTTCTTCATCGTCATCGCCGATGTTGATTTGCGCGACCGACGGCAAATCGACGGGCAGACAGAAGCATTCGCGGCTGTTTCCGATCGAAAGCAAATGGCAGAATTTTTCGACGCTGTCGTCGCTTTCTTCGTCTTCGACTTCGGCGATGCGATCGAAAACTTCGCAATCCCACGGATTGTCGGCATCGATTTCGAGACCGTCCAAATTGCCGTCCAATTCGAGCTTTGCTGCGACGGCGTGCAACGCCGTAAGCTGGCGATCGTCGATGACGTCGACCGAAATCTCCTCGTCTTTTTTCGACGGATCGGGTTCCGGTTCCGTCCAATCGATTTCTTTGCCGTAGTGTTCGCTCAAAACCGTTTTGAGCTCCGCTACCGACTCCGCCGCCTCGGACGCATTGTTTTCGCCCCAATACTCATTTAATCCCATCGCAAAAAGCTCGAACATACCTGACCTCTGCTTGTCTCAAACCGCGCCGCGCGCAACGCAACCGCGTGCGCGCGGCAACGGCAAAATTCCGACTGTCTGCCGCACCAAACGGCGCCAAGAAGTCTACACCGAGCGGCGGCAAAATAACAACATCAAACGCCCGCGCCGGCGATTTTGCGATACCAATGCAGACCAAATCCCGGCATCGTCCACGTTTTTTCCAAACGGTATTCGGACGGTTCGATCGGAAAAAAAAACACGTCGCAATTCCAATCTCCGTCGATCCGGCTGAGCAAAATATCCGTCGCCCGGGGATGCATCGCGCGATAGACCGATGCGCCGCCGGCGCAATACACGACCGGCGACGAAGCCCGGCACTTTGCCAAAAGCGCTTCGGGATCTGCGCCAAACACGACGCCGTCTTGCGCAGCAAACCCCGATTGACGCGTCAAAACCGCGCACGGCGTCCATCCGAAACTGCGCGCAGCGCGCAATCCTTCGTACGTGACGCGCCCCATCATCACCGCCGCGCCGCGCGTCTGACGCCTGAAAAAAGCTCTGTCTGCGGGCACATTCCACGGAATGCGACGCTCGCGGCCTAGCCCCATCCGTTCATCGGCCGCCGCGATTAAAACAACGCGGTTTCCTTCGATGCGGACACGGAAATCATTGCTCTCTTTACGCATATCATTCCTATCATTCGCAATATTTGTGCATATCATTCATAACTGCGCATGCAATCGGCCGAAGACATCGCCGACAACGGCGCTGCGCAAAAAATCAACCCAAAAAGCGCGGCGCATGCGCGCAGCCCCCCGCCCGCGAGACATAGCCGCGCAAGCCGCGCGTATGCTCGCAGGATGGCTCGCAGAGCCGCCGAGAACATAGCGCGGAAAGCCGCGCGTATGCTCGCAGGATGGCGCGCAGAGCCATCGAGAACATAGCGCGGCAAGCCTGCCGCATTGAGCCGAAGGCGAAACAGGCAGGCAGCGAAGGCGTATTGCGCACAACCGCCCCGGGGCGGTTGTGCGCAACAGCCGAAGCCCCCCCGCATTGCCCATCGGACGAAATCGCGGCGCTCAGCCGCCGGCATGCTTCCCTCGGAGAAAAGGCGTATTTTCGAAGGCATTGAACGAAGCGGCGGCGGGGTAAGAAATGCTTGCATCGAGAATCGCGCCGAACTCGGGGATGTATTTGTCGATTTTTTCGCGTCCCATCGCGCACAAACACAACACGGCATAGACGGCGATGACGGCTTGGACGACGGCCAAACTCATTCCCAAAACGCGGTCGGTTTTTTCGGCAGGTTTGATGCCCTTGACGAGCGTGCGATGCAGAAACATGCCGATGAGCGAAAGCACGACGAAAATCACGGCGCCGCACGCCGAAACGAGCAAAACGCGCATGCGCGCCCCGGGCACGGCGATATCGGCTTCGTCGGCCAACACGCGGGCAGCGATATCGGCCGCAGGCGCCGCAAACAGCACGACGCACACAATGGCCAAAAGCCCGATGAGTTGCCGGATAAACCCCTTGCGATACCCGAAAACCGCCCATACAAACACGACGGCGGCGGCGGCAACATCGATCCACATCGCGCTAATCCTCCGGAACGAGCACGATGCGCACATCCGTCGTCGGCTTGTCGACGATGAGACTCTGCGTCTCAAATCCGCGCGCCGAAACGACAACGCGAGGGGGTTGCTTCGTCGACGTCGAACGCGCCTGACATTTGCCGTCTTTGCATTGCCCCAAGGCATTCAGGAAGCCGACGCGGGCTTTGGGCGGACTGTAATGAACGGCAAACGAAAATATTTCGATTTCTCCGGGCGGCAGACTCGGCTTGACTTCTTCTGCCTTTTTCTTGCCGCGCTTTTTCTTGCGCTTCGATTTTGCGTCGTTTTTTGCGTCTTTGCCGGGCGCTGCGGCATCGTTGCCCG
>CAVGZQ010000312.1:0-2762 GCA_963633515.1 Bacteroidaceae bacterium | reverse complement strand
GCTATGCGCCGAAGCGCATACGCTCGGCCGGCGCGGCTATGCGCCGAAGCGCATACGCCGCGCTTTTCATACGGTTTGATCAAAAAAACGCAATGAATCTCGCGATTTGGGCGTTCTATGACAACGATTGGGCGTTTGGATCCGGCGCATGCCCATGTCCGCGCATCCGATGATCTTACGGAGGTTTCAGTTGAAAAAAACGCGAGTGATTTATTGGGGAATCATCGGCGCTCTGACCGTCGCAGGGCTGAGTCTGTCGGTCGTTCACCGAAACGGGCGGTATGCGTTTCAATGGGACGGCGCCGATCTCATGGCGCAGCCGCGCGAAGATGCGGGCTATCACGAACTTGCCGCTTTGCAGGTTTTCAACCGCGTGATCCTTCAGCTGCAGCAAAACTACGTCGATCCTTCGCGTCTCAACCCCAATCTCATGCTCGCGGCGGCGCTCGACAGCCTCCAAAAAAGCCTCCCCGAACTTCTCCTCATCTTCGATAAACCCGTCAAAGAATCGCCGGCGCGCGTAACCGTCAAAATCGGCGGCAAACAGCAGGATTTCGCTCTGAACGATTTGAGCAATTTGTGGGAAATGAGCTTGCGGCTTCGCAGCATTCTGCGCTTCGTGCAAGACGATTTGCCCGCCGATGCCAACCCCCGCGAACTCGAATACGATGCCATTAACGGCATGCTGAGCGCGCTCGATCCGCACAGCGTCATACTTTCGCCCGAACTTTATCGCAGCATGCTCGAAGGGAACCGAGGAAAATTCGGCGGCCTCGGGATCGTCGTGCGCATGGTCGACGGCGTGCTCATCGTCGTCGAACCCGTGGCGGGCGATGTGCCCGCCCGAAAAGCCGGCATCGAAGAAGGCGACCAGATCCTGACGATCGACGGCACCCCGACGCTCAATATGAATATAAGCGAAGCCGTCGACTTGCTCAAAGGCGACCCCGACACGTCGGTTCGTCTGTCGGTGATGCGAAAAGGATGGAAAAAGCCGAAAGATATCGATGTCGTCCGCGCCGAAATCAATATTCCGAGCGTCGAATCCGATATGCCGGACGATAAAATCGCATACATAAAACTCAAAAGTTTTCAAGGAAATTCGCAACGCGAAATCGATAAAGCGCTCGCCAAGCTCAATGCCGAATCGGGCGGCATTCGCGGGCTTATCCTCGATTTGCGCGGCAATCCGGGCGGACTTCTCGATCAGGCCGTCATGATTGCCGACACGTTTTTGGCATCGGGAACGATCGTCACGACCGTCGGCGTCAACGATACGCTGTCTCAATCGCGAAAAGCGACAAAGGGAACGGCGCAAACCGATTATCCCATTGCCGTGCTCATGGATTCGTCGTCGGCATCGGCCTCGGAAATCGTCGCCGGAGCGCTCAAAAACAACGGACGCGCGCTTATCGTCGGCGATACGAGCTTCGGAAAGGGCAGCGTGCAGGTCCTCTACGAACTCCCCGACAAATCGGCGCTGAAATTGACCATAGGGCAATACCTCACGCCCGGGAATCTTTCCATTCAATCGGTCGGCATCGTCCCCGATATCCGACTCGTCCCGATGGTTGCGCGCGACGGCGAAATCGATCTCTATCCAAAGCCCTGGGTGCGCCGCGAGGAAAGCTTGGGCGGGCATCTCGTCAATCAAAAAGCCGTCAAAGATCAAACCCCGGCTTACGCCCTGCGCTATCTGTCGCAGCGCTATGCGATCCCCGAAGACGGCTACGAAGAAGATTCCGTCATTACGCTCGAAGATATCGACAAAATCATAAAAACGAAGACGAAGACGAAGAAACCCGGCGACGATCCGCAGGTCAGGCTTGCCGTGCAAATTCTCAAGCGCGCGGGGAACACAAACGATCGATCGCTCATGCTCGAAAAATTCGCCGCATCCGCCGAGTCGCTTCAAAATGAAGAAGACGCCGTACTCGCCGCTGCGCTCAAAGAACGCGGCATCGATTGGAAAAAAGGCGAAAATCCCGACAATCCGCAATTATCCGTCGCGATTTCGACCGATAACCCCGACAATCGATTCACGGCCGGCGATTCGGTCACGATCCGCGCCGTCGCAACAAATAACGGCGCACAGCCGGTCTATCGCGTTTCGGGGCGCACCGAATCGACGTTGGGGCGCATCAACGACAAAGAATTTATATTCGGTTATATCGCGCCCGGCGAATCGGTCGCGCGCGAAATGACGGTTAAGACGAATCGCGCCCAAACGTCGCGCGTCGACAGCTTTTCGGTCGGGCTGTATCTCGACGACGGAACGCCCATTCCCGAACGGCGTCTGACGGCGGCCGATATCGAGATCGAAACCGTTGCCCGCCCGCAGCCCGATTTTGCCATTCACTATGCCATCATCGATTACGACGGCGAGACGAAAAACACGGGCAACGGGCTTTTGGACGATGACGAAACGGTCACCGTCCGCCTTTGGGTGAGCAACGACGGCAAAGCCGCGGCCGAAAAACCGCTCGTTTTCCTCAAGAATAAATCGCCCGAAATCAAGCTCCTCGATGCGCGCGCCGAAACCGGAGCCATCGCCCCGGGCGAGCGTTTTGTGACGGATTTTGAGTTTAAGACGACTTCGGTGACGTCGGCCGATGTCGCGATGGAACTCCACGTCTACGATAAGGCGTCGACGCGCATGCTCGTCGAAAATATCGCCTTCAAGACGTCGAAATCCGACGAAATCGAGACGGCGCGCCCCGAGCCTGCAAACGGGCGCATGATCGTCGCCGAAGCGGCAAACC
>CAVGZQ010000311.1:0-2792 GCA_963633515.1 Bacteroidaceae bacterium | reverse complement strand
GGGATAATGTTCGCTTCGCAGCAAATCGCTTTTGAGATGCATGCCGGTTTCGAGAAACATGCGCAAACCGCTGTCGACGTCGATAGACCGGGCAATGCGCCAGCCCTGCGGCGTTTTGACGATTTTCGGAACGCGGATCGCGAATCTTTTGTCGGATTGAACGAGTTCGATGCGCAATTCGTTGCCCCAATGCTGAACGACTTCATCACCGTCGGGATCGGCGATTTTTCCGGCCAAATTGCGCCCTTTTCCCAATCGGAATTCGGCCAAACGCAATCGCGACGGCAAAACACTGACGGGTTCGCCGTCGGCCGATCCGGAAGCGAACAGCTTCCATAACGTTTCGCTCTCGGCAATGTAACCGTCCGACGTCTTTTTGGCGTCTTTAAGCGGCATGCGGATTAATTCCGACAAAGCTTCGGGGCTGATAAACATCGATTCGTAAGCCGTCCGATCGCCGTCGATAACGGCATGAAACAGCGTATAGCCCAGATCTTCGGGAGCAATGTTGACGATGGGCGCGGCGGGCGTTTCGTCGGGTTCGGTTTGGACATCGGGCGGAAGCTCGGTATAGACGAGCGGGCGCAGGGGCGGATCGTCCGAACTGAATTTGCGCTCGCATCCCGAAACCGCCGCGGCCGAACATATCGCAGCCGCAAAAAGCGCGCCGAAGCGCGCCGCGCGCCGCGCGCCGAGATGCGCATTATGAACGATCCGAAGCTTTTTACTTGACGATTTTTGTCTTTCCATCGCGGGTTTCAAATCCGTAAACCGTGCCGTCTCCGCGCCAAAAAACGTTCAGCGCCGCCGGCAGCGCGCTTTGCGCGCAGACGATCGATTTTGCTTGTTTGGGCAATTGTTTCCAACGGCAAACGGCCGAAATCCAAGATTGGGAATTGCGCGACGGAATCCAAAGCGCATCGAGACCGACGAAATACATGGCATTCGGGCGCGATCCGCCGAACAGCAGCCATCCGGCGCACGAGACATCGCCATTTTTGTCCATATGCGGAGCCAGTCCGCGCACCAAGGCGCAATCGGTTTCGGGTTTGAAGGCGAATTCTGCCGGCGCATCGCCGAGCGCGGCGTATTGCGCAAATAACGGCGATGCCGCAAAAGCGCCCAATGCCGCGACATCATCGGGCGGCGGCAGGGGCGATCCGTACGAAAGACTGCCGTTCGACCAAACGAGGGTCAAAACGTATTTCATCGTCGATTTTTCAAACGCATACTGCGCATGAATGCTCGAACAATCGGCGGTTTTCGCCTGATTGCACGCAATTCGGAGCGAAGGTTCGGCGCCGAAAACTTTTGTCATCTGCGCCAAAAATGCCGAAAACTCGGAATCCTCGCGGATCTTTTCGTCGTACGCCTGTTTCGGCGATATGCTGCCCTTGCCGTCATACCCCGAAATAACGGCGGGCGCGTCGAGCATCATCATGCCGGGAACGCTTCCGACGGCAAGCGTCATGCCCGAGCTTTGCAGAGCTTTTTGAAGCTTTTGTCCGATGTTTTCGGTCAAATCGATGCGGTATTCGCCGTCGGCGATCACGTTAAACGGCGCGCCGCCCGCGCAATCCGATACCGATAGGGCGCGGTAATCGTGCCCGTCGCGGCGGAAATCGAGCCGGTATTGCGGCATGGCGTCGCGGACGCGGCAGCCGTAAATGCCGTCGGACGGCGCCGAAACGGACGCGACGGCATCGAGCAAAGCCTTCAAATCGGCTGCCGCCGCGTCGGAAATCGGGCGATCGTCGGCGCGCCATTGCTCGCGTCCGTCGTTTTCATTTTTAAACAGCTTCCAAGTGAGATAGCCGTTTTTTTGCGCGGCGCCCGGATGCATGCGCACAAAAGAAACGGCGCGATCGGCTTCTTCGATCCAAACATCCTGCCGGTCTTTTTCGGTTTCGGGCGAAGAATTGCCGGATTTCGGCGCGCACGATTCCGCCCAAAAACTCATGGCTGCCGCCAAAAGAACGATCCCCCCCCGTTTGACAAACGCGCGCGCCGGCGCATGCGCACGGCGGCATTTCTTTCGGATTATTGTCATTGCATGCCCTCAAATACGGCATCGACGATTTGCGGCAGCGCCGGCCGATAAGATCGAGATTGCGCCGCGCACAGCGTCAGAACCAAAATTCGCCCGGCGTTCGGAACGATTTCGACGGCGCATTGACGCGCAACCCCCGATTCGCGGCCGGACAGCAAACTGCGGTAAATCGCGATTTTGGGGCAGTTTTTCTTCTTTTCGCACGGCAAAGCTTTGTCTTCGCGCGCGACATCGTATTCGGAAGCATCGCCGATTTCCGAAGCAGCCGCGAGCGCAGAAACGATGCTTTCGGCATAATCGTCGCCCGCGACGGATTGCGGGATATTGTCGATCAAGTCGATCGTAAGCACCGCCGGCGCGTGCGTTCGGACTTCTTTGGCGACGATCCGTTTTTGTTCGTCGTCTTCGCTGACTTCCCACATAAACGGCAACACCAGCTGTCCCAATGCATCGGAATTGTAGGGTTGATTGATTTTTATTTCGACCGCGCCGTCATCTTTCGCAGAAGGTTCGCCGGCGGGCGCTTCTGCCGGAACATCCTGCCGATTTCCGACGAAATCGGGCAGAGCGTCGGGCACGGCGAGTTCTTGAGCCCAAACGTTATGCCCGGCCAAAAGCCAAGCCGGCGCGCACAAAAGCACGCGTCGGATTATCTGTCCGAATGAAATTTTGCGCATATTCATCATAAGCAAATTCAAAGATTGCGCGCCGTTTGCGGGATGCTTCGCAAACCGCTCAGAAC
>CAVGZQ010000310.1:0-2801 GCA_963633515.1 Bacteroidaceae bacterium | reverse complement strand
ACACATCGCGGAAGTTTTGGATTTGCTCGGCGATATTGCGGGAAATTCTTGGTTTTCAGCCATCAAAGACGATTATGCATCGCATTGCGGGAGCGTGAAATTGGCGCGGAACGCGAAAAAAACTCGGCATTGAAACAGATGTTCTTGCGATTTGCGCGCGGAGCCTCGATCGCAAATAATCAAGAGCTCGTTCGATCCGTGTTTTCTTGCCGCAATTATCGATTTTCGGACGCAGACTCGGCGCTCCAAGCGCGGGCGTATGCTCGCAGCCCCCCCCCGGGAGGCGCGAACATAGCCGCGCCCCGAGCGTATTGTCCCCCCTCGGGGGGGCAATAGATCGGGCAGCCTGCCGTATTGAGCCGAAGGCGAAATAGGCAGGCCGCGAAGGCGTATTGCGGTTCGGCGGCGGGTACGCCGCCGAACCGCAACAGCCGAAGCATCCCAAAACGATGAACCATGCGCAATGAGCGCAGGGATCTGAACAGCCTGCTGCCGGCGGCTGCCGCCGAAACACGTTGCCAATCGGGGCGTGTGCCGCTATATAGCCGATTTGCTGTATTTTTGGTTTGCGCGCAAAGATGCAGAGATTATCGCGCTGTGAAGAAGATTTATGATTAAACCGGAAACGAAATACTGGAATCTCAAAGAAATCGATGCCGAAACCGTCGATGCCCTGGCATCGGATTTGAACGAAACCCAACTTTTGACGAGCGTGCTCTATAACCGGGGCATACGCACGCCGTATCAGGCGCGTCGGTTTTTGGCGCCGGCGCTTGACGATTTGACCGATTCGATGCTTCTCAGCCATATGCCCGAAGCGGTCGATCGGTGTCTGCGCGCCTGCGAAAACGGCGAATCGGTTTTGATTTTCGGCGACAACGATGTCGACGGGGTGACGTCGACGACGCTGCTCTGCCAATGTCTGCTCGGGCTGGGCGCAAATGTGCGCTATTTCCTGCCCCGGCGAAAAGAAGACGGACACGGATTTAACGACGAAACGCTGCGCGCCGCGTTTGCAGCCGGCGCCCCCAACCTTCTGATCGCCGTCGACTGCGGCATGAGCGGTCACCGCGAAGTCGAAACGCTCAAGACGATGGGCATCGATTCGCTCATCGTCGACCACCACACGGCGATGGGGACGATCCCCGACACGATCATTCTCAATCCGAAACTCCCCGGCGATAAGTTTCCGTACAAAGATTTGGCGGCCGTGGGCGTTGTGTTTCATTTGGCCGATGCGCTCGTCAAAGCGGCGCATGAACGCGGGATTTACGCCAAACTCGGAAAATCTGCGCCCGACTTGCGCGATATGCTCGATCTCGTCTGTTTGGGGACGATCGCCGACGTCGTTCCGCTTTTGGGCGAAAATCGGATGTTCGTTTCGGTCGGTCTCGAAGTCATCCGAAAACGCAAGCGAAGCGGGATTGCGGCGCTTCTGAGCGATGTGGGCGCCGATGAGCATTTCATCACCGAGCGGACGATTTGCTACCGATTGGCGCCGCGCATCAACGCGGCCGGCCGCATGGGCGACCCGAACGAATGCGTGCAGCTGCTCACGGCCTACGAGTATTCCGCCGCTCAGACGATCGCCCGAAGCCTCGAAAACTATAATCATATGCGCCAAAATGCCGAAGCGGCGATGATCAACGAAGCAACCGCCATGGCGCAGCAGCAAATATTGGAAGGGCGAAAAATCCTCGTCATCGCCAAAGAAGATTGGCAGCAGGGGATTTTGGGGATTATTTCAAGCCGCATCCTCGACAAATTCTATAAACCGACGGTCGTCATATCGATAAACGCCGGCAAAGGCCGCGGTTCGGCGCGAAGCCCCGAAGGGTTCAGCATTCTCGACGCGTTCGCGTCGTGCGAAGATATTCTCGACGATTTCGGCGGCCATCACAGCGCAGCCGGGATCAACATCGCCGCCGACAAAATCGACGAATTATCGGCGCGCCTCGAAAAATACGCCGCCGGCATGATTACCGGCGCAAACGCCCCCAAACGATCGCTCGACATCGACGCCCGCGCGACATTGGGGCAACTCATGAAACTGTGGCAAAATAAGTATCTCGGGCAACTCGGACCGTTCGGCGCCGCCAACAAAGAGCCGACGTTTCTCGTCCGAAATGCGCGTCCGGTCGTCATCAAACGGCTCAATCACATTTATGCGCGGGTAAAAATCCGCCAAGATGCCGTGTCGATGAACATTCTCGTGCCGACGGCGCTCTTGTCCGACGTCGTTCAGGGGATGATGCTCGACTTCGTTCTGACGCCGAAATACGCGCCGTTCAAAGATGTTCCCGAGTTCATACTGCTCGCCGCGCGCCGCCCCGAAGACGGCGAACCGGCAAAAAAGCCCGTGTGATGCGTCATGCGAAAACGCCGTCTTTATCAGCAAAACAGAAAACCCAAATCGTATGTCCCGACGATTGCCGCCATGTGCGTCGCGCTCTTCTTCGTCCTGTATTTCGGCAAGGGCATGAGCCATGAAATCGCGGGATTTTTTGCGCCCTCGGTGCCCGTCGCCGACGATATCGCCCGAATGCCGCCCGAATCGTCCGACGGGATCGACGATTTGCGCGAAAATGATCCCGATGCGCAAAACTCCGACGCCCGGGGCGCCGGCGTCAAACATCCGCGATGCGGAACAATTCTCGCCGGGGCGGCAAAAAACGCCGCACAAAATCTCCTCAACATCATTGCAAAAGGCACACGTCCATGACGCCAAAAAATCCCGATTGGGCCGAACTCAAAAAAGAGCCGTTCGGTCCCTACATTGCCGACGAAATCCTTCAATACCG
>CAVGZQ010000309.1:0-2894 GCA_963633515.1 Bacteroidaceae bacterium | reverse complement strand
GCGCAATCTCATTCAAAAAAGAAAGGAGGAACCGAATATGCCGGAAATTCGAAGAGCCGTCGATGACGATATCGATCAAGTCATCGGAATTTTGCGCGAAGTTGCCGATGTTCACGTCGCTTTGCGTCCCGATTTGTTCATACCGGGGGCGACCAAATACACCGCCCAAGAGCTCGCTGCGATCTTTCGCAATGACGAAACCCCGGTTTTCGTTGCCGAAATGCCCGACGGAAAAATCGCCGGATATGCTTTTTGCATGATCCGGACGGAGCCGCAGACGCATTCGGTTTATGCGCAAAAAACGCTCTATATCGACGATATTTGCGTCGCATCGTCGGCGCGCCGGCACCATGTCGCAAGCCTGCTGTTCGAATGTGCCGCGCAATTTGCCCGCAGCATTTCATGCAATGCCATAACCCTTAACGTTTGGGAAGGAAACGAAAGCGCGCGCGCATTTTACGAAAAAATGGGCATGTTTGCGCGCAAAACCCAAATGGAGCTAAGGCTTCCGTGACCTTGACCGGCAAAACGGATATTCGTGCGACAAACGCGTTTATGTGCGTTTATGTGCGTTTATGTAGGTCAAGATCCTGTGGCAATGCGATTAAAATCGGGTGCATTTCGAATAATATTTTATGAATTTTTGATTATTTGCATATAGTTCAATTTTATGTAGATTTTTTTTCCCGTTCAGAGTAGTTTTAAACGGTGTGCAAGGCGCAGTAATCGTCTGACGCGGCGTTATGACGGCTGACGGAACTTGTGCCGGCGTGTGGCGAAAACCGCTTACTTTAGGAGTCATATAATGAATCAGCTCGATAAGAATATTTTGGAAATTCTCCAGCAACAAGCCGATATTTCGAACAAAGAGCTTGCAGCCCGCAACCAATTGGCCGAGAGCTCGATGCTCAACCGCGTCAAAAACCTCAAAGAAAAAGGGATTATCAAATCCTACCGCGCAATCATCGATCCGAAGGCGATAGGTTATACGGTTCAGGCGCTCGTCATGATTAATTTGGCGCAGCACCAAATCCAGTCGATTACCGATTTCGAAGATCGCGTTTTGGCCATTCCCGAGGTCAAAACCGGTTTCCATATTACCGGGCGTTACGATTATTGCCTCCACGTCGTGTTGCGCGACATCGACCATTTGGCGCAGCTCATCAAAAATACGCTGTCCAAATTGCCCGGTTTAGAACGCCAAGAAACTTTCCTCATCTTCTCGTCGATAAAAGAAGAAGGCGGTTATTCGCTCGATTATGCCATTTAAGCGCGCGATGCGATCGGTGTTTCAATTTGGCGATTTTTTATAGGTTGCGCCGCATCCGATGCGGCGCCGACGCTTTTGCGAGCGCTCGGTTGCTTAAGTTTTGCGCTTAATGCACTGATCGCTCGTTTTTTTTTTTTTCGGTCGCGCCTGCGCCGAATGCGCGGTTGCGGGGCGAAAATATTATGCGGCGATAAGGCGGCCGCAGGCGTTTTGATCTTTTTGCCGGGAATGCAATGTTATACGAAAACATCTTGAATTTGGCGCGGGAAGCCGCCGGGATGGCGGCTGCCAATTTGAAAAAACTTTGGAATGTGCCGCGTCACATCGAAATTAAAAATGACGAATCGCTTCTGACGCAAATCGACACCGAAAATGAAACGATACTCGTCAATTTTTTTGCCAAACATACGCCTGATTTCGGTTTTTTGGGCGAAGAAAGCGGCATTCGCGAAGCGCGTAAGTCGGGGCAGCCGTATTGGTATGTCGATCCGGTCGACGGAACGTCGAACATGGTGCATCGTTTTCCGTGGGCATGCGTTTCGATCGGACTCGTTGCCGACGGTCAACCCGTCGTCGGCGTCGTCAGCAATCCGATTCAAAATCACGAATTTTATGCGGCCAAAGGCTTGGGCGCGTACTTAAACGGCGACGCAATCCATGTTTCTTCGAATCGCGAATTCGGTCGCGCGCTTTTGGCGACGGGTTTTCCCGTCGGTCCGCATCGCGATCGGTTTCCGAATTACGAAAATTTCGGCAACGTATCGCTCAAAGTTCATTCGGTGCGCCGCCCCGGGTCGGCTGCGCTCGATTTGGCCTGCGTTGCCGCCGGCTGGCTCGACGGTTTTTGGGAAATCAACCTAAAGCCGTGGGATACGGCTGCGGGCGTCATTATTGCCCGCGAGGCCGGTGCGACGGTCACGGGCTTTGAGGGCGACGCCTACGACCCGCATGTCCCCTATATCATTGCCTCAAACGGTATCTTGCACGAAGAACTCGCTGCGCTCGTCAAAAAAAACGGCTGAAATCTGCGCGTTCCCGACGGCATTTGAGCGTCACCGGCCGCCCGAAATTCCGTTTCGCGTGCGGCGTTCGCGCCGCCGCGCATTGTTTCGCCGCAATGCGGCGTCAAACGAGGCAAACCGGCAGCACATCGGCTTTAGATCTGTCAAAATAATCATGATTATCGGCAGAATCTCCGGCATCGCGCCCCGATGACCGCGGGGCATGCGCGCACCGCCCTTTGGCGCCGTCAGGCGGATATGGGAATTGCGCAAAGAATCGTATGCAGTCGAAGACAGATCGTCATCGCTGTCGTTTATTTAATCGGGCAAGGTTTTGTTGCGTTGATCATGCCGATTGTGACGTATTGCGTTCGAAGCGATCGATCAAAAACGAACATGACGCGCGCGGGGTTCCAAGGGGCGTGCGCGCACACGCCCCTTGGCGCCGTCAGGCGGATATGGGAATTGCGCAAAGAATCGTACGCATTCGAAGACAGATCGTTATCTGCCGTCGTTTTTTTTTAATCATGCAAGGTTTTGTAGCGTTGATCATGTCGATTTTAAGGTTTTGCGTTCGAAGCCGCCGATCAAAAACGAACTTGACGCGCGGCAAGGACGCCGCG
>CAVGZQ010000308.1:0-2910 GCA_963633515.1 Bacteroidaceae bacterium | reverse complement strand
GCCCAAATCGCGCCGGCGGCAAACGGGATTGCGGCGCAGAACCAAGCCAAAGCCGGAATATCGGCGCCGAATTGCCCCAAAGAAAACAGGATCGCGGCGATTGCCGCCGCCGCGCAGCAGACTTTTGCAAGCGCATCGACGCACCGTTTTGCGAAGAGACGGCGCCGCCCTCGGGCGACGGCGTCTCGCAGCGATTTTGAGATTTCCGGCGTTATGGGATTTGGGTTGCGTTCCATTGTTCCATCCAAGCGCTGCGCCTTCGGGCAATGGCCGTTCGGCGCGCATGACGCGCAAAAGCGCCCCTGTCGGGCGGCGCGTTTTATATCATATCCGACGCGGTTTTATCATCGTTAACAGACGATTGCGTCATGCCGCGCGCCGCCGATTTATGCATGCGCGGCGGCACGCCGGCGGCGCGGCGCCGGATAAAGCCGTTCGGGCGCGCAGCGGCGCGGGTCATTTGTCGGCCGGGGCATCGGGCGTTTGTTTGACCGTCGCGGCGGCAGGCTCGATGATTTCGCAGACGCGGCCGTTGCGCACGAGCAAACGCCCTTTTGAACCGCGTTTGCCGCGCGTCAGCCGCCTGACGGACAGCGTCAGTTCGCGGTTGTCGGACAGCCGCGCGCAAACGCCGCCGTCTTCGGACTCGACGACGCGCGCCGCAACGAGTTGCGTATCGGCGTCGAGATCGAGCGCGCGCACGCCTTTGCCTGCCGTCTTCAGAATGGGGACTTCGGCCAAATCGAATGCAATCGCGCGCGTATTCGATGCGATGCACGACACGAAGCCGTTCGGTCCGACAATCGATGCATGCAATATCGAATCGTTCGGCGCAAGGCGCATATAAATTCGGCCGTTTGCGGTCGAAACCGAAGCAAATGCAGAAACGGCCATTCGCGCGACTTGCGCCATTTGGGTGACGGCGACGATTGTCGGACCGGTTTCTTCGCGCTGACGGTCAGGCTGCGCGCCGTCTGTCATCCAATCCAAAAGGGATCGCGGGTCTTCTTTGCGATTGCCGGGGGCGGGCGATTTTGACGCATTATCGCCGTTTGCGTCCGGTTGGCGGGGATTGCCGATATATGCCCCGACGATGTGTTCGCCGTCTTCGAGTTTAAAGACGGCGGCAATCGGCGAACCGTGTCCGGCGGTTGCCGGCACGTTATCGACCAAAATCGTGTAAGCTTTTCCCAAATTCGAAAGCATGACGAGCGTCGAAAGCGTCGATGCAAAGCAGACAAACGCGACGGCATCGGACTCTTTCGTGCGGATCGATGCGATGTCGGTGACCGTCTTGCGGCGTTTGAACAGTCCCGATTTCGTGATAATGACGCAGCAATCTTCCTGAACGATGTAATTTTCGGGAGCGTAATCTTTGCTCAAATCGACGCCCGAAAGCTGCGTTCTTCGCTCGTCCCCATATGTCTTGAGCGCGAATTCGAGTTCCTCGCGGACGATTTTCCAACGTTTTTTTTCGTCTCCGAGCAGCGTTTGTATGTGTTTGGCATCGTTTTGTTTTGCCCGGAGTTCGGTCGCAATTTTGTTGATTTCGAGGCGCGCGAGTTTATAGAGGCGCAAATCGAGTATGGCATTTGCCTGGATATCGTCCAAATCGAATCGCGCGCAGAGATTTTGAGCGGCATCTTGCCGGTCTTCGGCGTCTCGGATGATTTGAACGGCTTCGTCGAGCCCGTCGAAGAGCTTTTTGAATCCTTCCAAAAGATGCATGCGATCGAGGATTTGCGCCAATTGCAGCGCGAGGCGTTTGGTGACGATTTCGAGCCTGAAGTTCAGGAAATAATCGATGATTTCGCGCAGTCCGAGGCGTTTGGGCTGATAGACGAGACCGTTTTCGGCCGGTTGCGCGCCGCCGGGGACGATGCACGTCATATTGACGTTAAACCGCGATTGCAATTCGGTATGTTTGAACAGATAAGCCATGACGGCATTTGGATCGGCGCCGGCTTTGAGATCGAGCACGATGCGGACATCGTCGGCCGATTCGTCGCGAACGTTGATGAGCTGCGGCAGCTTGTTGGCGTTGATGAGGTCGCGGATCGATTCGAAAATCTTTGCTTTGTTTACGGCATAGGGGATGCTCGCGATGATGATTCGTGATCGTTTTCCGTCGTGTTCGGCGTGAAATTCGCCCTGAATGTCGATTGCGCCGCGCCCGCATTCGTATATTTTTTTGATTTCGTCTTTTGACGTCAAAATGCGTCCGGCGGTCGGAAAATCGGGCGCGGGGATGATGTCGATCAAGCCGTCGAGGGAGATCTGCGGGTTATCGATGACGGCCATGCAGCCGCGCAATGCTTCGCTCAGATTGTGCGGCGGAACATTTGTCGCCATGCCCACGGCAATGCCCATCGACCCGTTGACGAGCAAATTCGGAATGGCTGCGGGCAAGACGGAAGGTTCTCGCAGCGTTGCCGAATAATTGGGAACGAAATCGACGATGTGTTCGTCGAGATCTTGGAGCATCGTTGCCGCGACGGGCTGAAGCCGCGCTTCGGTGTAGCGCATGTGCGCGGCGCTGTCGCCGTCCGGAGATCCGAAGTTGCCCTGCCCGTCGACGAACGGATAACGCAGCGTGAACGGCTGAGCCTGCCGCACGAGCGCGTCGTAAATCGCGGCATCGCCGTGCGGGTGATACCGTCCCATGACCTGACCGACGATTTGCGCGCTTTTTTGCGGCTTTGCTTCGTGGGTTAACCGCATTTCCTGCATGCCGTAGAGAATGCGGCGCTGGACGGGTTTAAGCCCGTCGCGGACATCGGGCAGCGCGCGGCTCGTGATGACGCTCAGCGCATAATTCAAATAGCGCTGACGCGCGGTTTTGCACAGCGATACGGTTTCGACGGCCGGCTGCGCGGCCGGTGTTTCGGGCTTTTTTTTCATGACACAGAC
>CAVGZQ010000307.1:0-2934 GCA_963633515.1 Bacteroidaceae bacterium | reverse complement strand
AAACGCCGCCCGCCTTGCGCCCCAAAACGAAACATAAACAGATGGGGCATCGGGAGCGTTTCGAAGTCAAACGCCGCCCGCCTCGCGCCCCAAAACGAAACATAAACAGATGGGGCATCGGGAGCGTTTCGAAGCCGCATCAAGCCGCCTTTATTTGCAGTTTTTCGGGATATGTGCCAATAAACGGCGCGCGGTTCTCAATCGCGTGCATTGAACGGATAGGAGTGAAGTTTATGGCACAAGAGCAGCGTTTTGAACTCGTCAGCACGCTGGGACGCGGCGGCATGGCGGAGGTCTTTTTGGGGTGGATGCACTCTGTCGGCGGTTTGCGCCGCAAGGTTGCGATTAAGCGAATTCTTCCCGAATTGATCCAAAAACAGGGCAAACTCTTTCAGCAAATGTTTGTCGACGAAGCGCGCCTTGCTTTCCAACTCGAGCACGATAACATCGTCCGCGTTTACGATGTCGGTCAGACATCGAATACATTCTTCATCGTCATGGAATATATCGAGGGCTTCGATCTCAAGACGATTATGGAGAAATTGCGCGAAAATAACACGATATTTCCCTTGGGCGTTGCCATCTATATCACGCTCCAGGTTTGCGCCGGTTTGGGCTATGCCCATTCCCTGACCGATGCCGACGGCAAGCCCTTGGGGCTTATTCACAACGATATTTCGCCGCCCAATATCCTGATCGGCCGGCACGGCGACGTCAAAGTTGCCGATTTCGGATTGAGCGATGCTCGATCAAACGATGTTTCGACGCCTGAGGGCATGATTAAAGGAAAATTTGCCTATATTTCCCCCGAAAGCACTCAGAATCCCCCGACCATCACTTCTCGCAGCGATATCTTTTCTATCGGCATTTGTCTTTGGGAAATGCTCGCGGGGCGTCGTCTGTTCCAGCGAAGTTCGGATTTGGAAACGTTCAAAGCCGTAAAATCATGCGTCATCCCCGATATCCGGCGCATCCGCAACGATATCCCCGAAGAATTGCTCAAAGTCATTTACAAGTCGCTCGCTCCCGACCCCGACTTGCGTTATAAGACATGCGAGGCGTTCTATCTCGATTTGGCGTCGGTAGCCACGGCTTTGGCCATTCCCGTCAATCGATACGATTTGTCGTGGATTGTCAACGATTTGGCCAATAACCGGTGGTCGGAATTCGGCGGCGAAAAAGTTTCCGAAGACATGCAAAAGACGTTGCAAGACGAGTTGGGCGGCATGCTTCCGCCGGGCGACGCCGAAATCTTGGGCGAAATCGTCACCGGCGTATCCGTCGCCGAAGATGTCCAAAGCAGCGAAAAAGCCATCGCGCAAAATGCCAATTGGCTCAACGAAGTGTTGGATGAAGTCGGCTTCGAAGAAGGCGCCGTCGTTTTCTGCGATAAGGAAAAATCGAAAATCCAACCCGCCGATCAATCGTCCGATGCCGATAAAACCGACGAAACGCCAAAGGCAAACGCCAATGCCCCAAAAACCGCTTCCGAAATTGCGGCGCGCGAATTGACGCGCGAATCGCCGACGCGACGCATCGACAATCTGCCGTCGTCGAAATCGGTTATCGTTTCGCGATCGGCAATGTTATGCAATTCTCGCCGCCATATGCGCACCGCATGTTGCATTTTGCTCGGCGTGATTATCGGCGCAATCGGAACGCTGGCAATCTTTATTTGCAATATCGCCGAAATATAATAATTGCGAATTGTTATATATGCAATGCATGCCGATGCATGGCATCGGCGCGATGCGTCAATATATATATAATATAATGAAGATAAAAATGACAAAACCGCATGTCCGAAAATATGCGGTTTTGCGGTTTCTGCCCCGGCAATGACGGCATCAAACCGCCCGAGACATTGCCGATCGCCTATTCGGCATAGGCGGGCGGAAAATTCCCCGATGACGATCGCCCGGTTTTGAGCGGCATTTTGTGCGCTCTTTTCGACCGCCGCTTATCCTCGGCGAGCGCATTGATGCGATCGATGAGGTTGTCGTACAGCGGCTCTTGCGTAATGAGCGCATACGACTCGATATGCGCCGAAAGCACCCGATAAGCTTCTTCCAGATTTGTCCGAAGCCTCTTGTTCTGACCGATTTCGTTCAGGGCGCGGAGGCGGTTTTTTTCGCTTGCGGCTTCGGCTAAAACTTCGCGATCTTTTCGCAGCCGGGCTATCCAGCCGTCGACCATCGCTGTCCGCAATGTGTCGGCATCGATTTCCGAAAGCGCCGTCAAAAGCCCGTCGATCGCGGCATGCTCTTCGATGCAGTTAAGATGCGCGGGGTCGGGATAACGGCCGAAAACGGCCGCAACGCGCGCTGCGGCATCGGCAACATCGCCGTCGTAGTGTTCGATATTGATTTGAAGCTGCGCGTTTATTTTCGCCCAGTCGTTGCCGCACGCCGCATCTGCCGTCATAATCGACTCTCCGTAGCTCTTTTCTTCTTTGCTGCGCGATTGACGCATCGCATCCAATGCCGCCGAAAAAAGCTTCAATATGTGTTGCTCGGAATCGGGCAGCGCCGTCGCCGCAATCCGTTCAAAGTCGTTCATAAAACCGATGAGCTCGTCGGCGTTCATGCTTTGCAGACTCAAAGCAGAGATCTTCTTCATGATCGGTCTCCTTATCGTGTGAGGATTCGCCGTTGACAGGCAAATCGTTTTCGGCATGCCGAAAGAATGCCAAAAAATGACCGGTTGGCAAGCTGTATTTTTGTTGCGTTGCTTTTTTTTTCGCCCTATCGCCCGTCGGGCGATACGGGCTTTGCCCGCCCTATCGCCCGACGGGCGATACGGGCTTTGGCTTCGGCTATGCGCACAAATCGGCGCGCCGCTTTGTGCGCATACGCCTTCGCGGCCTGCCTGTTTGCTGCCCGCCTGCCTATTTGCTTTGCAAATACGGCAGGCAGGCGCGGCTATGTTCTCGGG
>CAVGZQ010000306.1:0-2946 GCA_963633515.1 Bacteroidaceae bacterium | reverse complement strand
CGATTGATATCGGACGCCGGGGCATTTGGCGCCAAACATTTAAGAGCTGCGCCGGTGCGCATTTAAAAAAAAGCCGAGCATATTTGCATTGTTTAAACGTACAATTTTGAATTCCGGGCGCTGCGATTGCCGGACGGATAATATTTGCGTCCGAGCGTCTCAAGGCGTCCGGCATTCGGAGAGATTATTCAGATATTCGGCGCCGGATCGCGATTTTTGCGATTGGCACGCGTCGCACGAACTTCGCGCCGGCGATGATGACAGGCAAATATCGATGATGTTCGGTTCGTCCGGGTTATGCGCAACGCATGCGATTTGCTTCCAAAGCGCGCGCGTTGCCGGCGAATTCGATTGCATTTGAGCAAAGTATTCGGCGCGCTTTTCGATTTCAGCCTGCATATTGAGACGGGCGGCATCGCTTACCCAACGGAGCCGCCTTTTGACCGATGCGCAACCCGTTGTGAACCCGGCGGTTTCGGCATCGATCCAAGATTCGGCGGCGATGCGTTGCTTTGGCGACAGAATTCCGAAGATTTCGTCGGAAAAGGCAATGAAAAAATCGGCAGCTGCCGCAGGCGCTATCGCCGGCTGCAGCGATTGCATCGCCGCAACAATGCGTTTTTTTTCTGCCTTAGGAATTTTATCGGCAATTGCCGAAAAAGTTTGATAGGGCAGAGAAGGGGTTTTGAGCGACGTCGCGCGGATAAATGATTCGAGCGATCCTTGACCGAGCGGTTGCGCATTCGAATATTTTAACATTGCGTCGAATGCATTGATTTGCGGATGGACAAGGAGAGGTTTTTTCTTTGTCATGCCTTCGGAAAATCGCAACGCGCGTTCCGTGTCGCCAAGCGTCCAAGCCGCCCATGATGCAATCATTTGGCGCGGCTGTTTGACGGAGAGATTTCGCGTTTTTGTCCATTGTTTGAAAGATTTTTCGACTTTTTTCCGCGCTTTGTCCGAAAAGTTTGATGCTATCCAAGTGTATTTTTCGCCATTTTGCGACCATAAATCTTGAGCAAGGGCGGCGGAAACTTCATCCGGATGAGAAAGGCATGTCTTGTGTTTTATAAGACGTTCGGGAAAATCATCGCGATAGATGCGTTTAAGTTGCTTTTCGAGCGAATCGAGTTCGGCAAATCTGTCTTGAGACAGCGCCGCAAGATACAGATTGAAGATGGGGCAGAAATCGGCGTCTGCGATCGATTGAAATCGGTTGGCGCGATAGGCAAGCGCATGGGTGAGTTCAATCATGCCTTGCGCAATCGACGTATTGTCTTTGGCGCGCAAAGACAATCTGAGCTGATTAAGGATGATATCGATATTCGGTTTGCGTTCGAATGGCGCAAGCTCGGTGCGGCAAGATAATGTTTTGTTGTCGGGGAACGGCGCATTTGGGATGATATCCGGATTCGGATCGGGGCAGGATAAGGCTGTTTTTGCCGCATAAACGGCGCTGTTGAGCTCAAAGACGTCGCCAAAGTTAAATCGGATTTCATGCTCTGTTGCGCCGTCGCGCGCTGTGCATGCGATTGCGATGCGTTTTGCGTTCGGATTGCGCGCGAGAGATTTGTATGCGCCGAAGAGGCTGCGCGCCGCGATGCCGGCATCGGACATTTGCGCGTGAGCAATGCGGGCGGGGAGAAGTTCGAGGGTTACGGCGAGTTTTTCGGCGGCTTGCGCATCGCCGGATTTAAAGAATTCGTCGGTTTCTTCGGCGAGCAGCGATTCTTGCGAGACATATCGGTTCGCGATGAGGGTTTGGGCGCTTCGCGCGAGAAACGTCAAGGCGCTTTGCGCGGAAGATTGTTGCAACTTTTCGGCAAAAGCGCGGCAATCGCCGTCTTGGCAAGCAATATGCCGTGCGTGCGCTTGGGCGTTATCTTGATTAGGATTTGATTTTGCAGGCGTTAATCCGAGCGTTGAGAAAATCTCGTCGAAGCGCGCTTCGAAGCAAGCGTCATAAACGGTGAGTTCGGGCGTGTCGGAAGGCAATTCGCAGGCAAGCGCCGATTTCGCACCGGCGTGAAATCGAGAGATTTTGGCAATGACGGCGTTTTTGAGCGTGCCCGCAGTTTGAGAAAAGGATGTTTCGGTTTGTTGCGCGGGCGCTTGTTCGCCGGGCGGCATGGTCAGCGCAAATTGGCAAAGATCGCGCATTTGGCCGCATAATTGCCCGGTTGAGGTTAATTGTCGCCATATGCTTTTGCCGTATGGGGAATGCGCGCCGCAGAGCGCATCGATTTCGGCGCAAAGCGGTGCAATTTCGCCGGCAAGCAAAGATTGCGCGTCGGAAATGCCGGTTGATGAAAAGATAGTGTCGAGTTTTCGGCATGCATTCGCAAATTGAGCGTATTGTTCGAGATCTTCGCGTCTTAAAGCTTCTTCTCTTTGGCGTTGCATGTCGGTTGACTTCGGCGTCGGATTTGCGACGCCCGATGCGTCGGGATTGACTTGCGCCGAATCCGCCGCAGCGCCGGTTTCGCCGGCGCAAGCAGATGTTCCGAAAAATGGCGATGCGATGAGTATGAAACTCGGCAATATGGCGGCATATTTGCGAATCAAAAATAACCTCGTCAGTCAAAAAAAGAATGCGTCAGGCGAAGCTGCGAATTTTGCGGGTTGTTGCTGCGGGACGAAGAAAAAACAAAGCCTCTCTGACCGAAGTCCGGAATATCGCGGGTTGTTGCTGCGGGACGAAGAAAAAACAAAGCATCTCTGACCGAAGCCCGGAATATCGCGGGTTGTTGCTGCGGGACGAAGAAAAAGCAAAGCCTCTCTGACCGAAGTCCGGAATATCGCGGGTTGTTGCTGCGGGACGAAGAAAAAACAAAGCATCTCTGACCGAAGCCCGGAATATCGCGGGTTGTTGCTGCGGGACGAAGAAAAAGCAAAGCCTCTCTGACCGAAGTCCGGAATATCGCGGGTTGTTGCTGCGGGACGAAG
>CAVGZQ010000305.1:0-2979 GCA_963633515.1 Bacteroidaceae bacterium | reverse complement strand
TCTCTTTTTGCCTCATAAAAAAAGGTTTTCGGTTGCAATGTTTATATAATTCGATCGAAAATCTCGGGCGGCGCGGATATAGCCCGGCGCATGCTGCGCTGCTGCAAACCGCTGCAATTCCCGTACTTGCCGCTGTTTCGGCAAACAAAGCAAAAGGAGATTGAAAATGAAACAAAAACATTATTTTTCTTCGGCGTTGCTGATTGCCGCATTTTTCATCTGCGGCTGTCAAACAGATTCGGACAATAACTCCGGCAACGGCGGCAGCGAAAATCAAAATTCAGCCGTTTCGGGCGATCAAACGCCCGACGGCACAGACTCCGGCGACTCGGGCAGCGCCCCCCCCGACGGCACAGACTCCGGCGACTCGGGCAGCGAACCCCCCGATCCGACGCAGCCCGAAACGCAAACCGACGAAAATACGCCGGCTTCGTTTAAAGATTGTTCCGTCGCAACGACGCAATTCGGCGATTTCAAATATTGGCTCTACACGCCGAGCAATTCTGCCGACAATATGCCGCTCATCGTTTATTTGCACGGAGGTTCGGGCAAAGGCGACGATTTAACGCTTATTACCGCCGTCGACGGCTTCCCGAAATACTTGCAAACGGGGCAGCTCGGCGACGTGCGCGCCTATGTCGTCATTCCGCAGCTGCCCGCGAATATAAACGGTTGGATTAAAGCATCGGCATCCATCGCCGAGTTAATCGACGAAACGGCGCAAACTTATAACATCGACAAAAACAACGTCGCGCTGACGGGCCACAGCATGGGCGGTTCCGGGACATGGAATCTCGCCGTTTCCTATCCAAACCGTTTTGCGCGCATCGCGCCGCTTTCGGGCAGCATCAACAATACCGCCGACATCGTCAATAAGCTCAAAAACATCCCAACCCGGGCTTTTGTCGGTTCGGCCGATAAGATCGTCGATCCCAAATCGTCGCAAGAAATCATCGCAGCTCTAAAAGCTGCGGGCGGAGATGCCGAAATCACCGTCTTTGACGGCGCCGATCACTTCTCGGTTCCGGCGCTCACTTACCTCGACGCCGATATCGATCTCGTCGGCTGGCTCATCGGCAACAACTGATGCAAGCGGAAAAGCCGCATGATCCCCGGCGCTTGCGGCTTATTTATGTCTCTTGATGCGCGGCGTTTGCGGTTCAAAACTCCGGCCATGCGTTTTCGGGCTTAACCGACGCGGCGAAAATCCGTAAAACCGCAGCCGCAAACGCATCATCGCCGCACGCCCAAAAGCGCAAAAAAAATGCCGCAATTTCCATGAAGAAATCGCGGCAAAATCTTTAAAATCCAAATCGATCCGAACGAAAACCGCGTCCGGACACCGATTTTTTGTTTCGTTTTCGCTGAAATTATTCGGCAACGACGACGACTTTCACATTTGCGACGACATCGTGAAGGAGCTTAACCGAAACTTCGTGTTCGCCCAATTCGCGAATCGGCTGCGCCAAATCGATCTTGCGCTTGTCGACGACGATATCCAATGCTGCGAGCGCATCGGCGATATCGCGATTCGTGACAGAACCGTGAATGCGTTTGTCGTCTTTTACGCAGGCGCGAACCAACGTAACGGCAACACCGTCGACCTTGATTTTGAGATCTTCGGCTTCTTTGTGCATTTTCGCTTTTTTATGCTCGATCATCGCTTTTTGATGCGCAAATGCTTTCGCGCGCTGTTCGGTAGCGAGTTCTGCGAGCCCTTGAGGAATAAGGTAATTGCGGCCATAACCGTCGGAAACCTTGACGATATCACCCATGTTGCCAACGTGAGCAACGTCTTCTTTAAGAATTACGCGCATTGCAGAATCTCCTATTATTCGTCGTCAACGAGTTCATCGAGGTCTTCGTCGTCAATTTCAACGCCCGAATAATCGGCCGTGTCTTTCGGCGCGCAGCTGCCTTCGTTTGCGGCTTCGGCTTTGCGTTTGTCGACATCGACGTCATCGCCCAATTTCACCGTCATATATTTGATGACGGGTTCGAGAATGCGCAAATTGCGTTCGATTTCCGCAACCATATCGTTGAAACCGAGGTAGCGGAAATAATAGTAAATGCCGTAAGCGCTTTTCTGAATTTTGTAAGCAAGCTTGCGTTTGCCCCATTCTTCTTGCATCAAAAGGTGACCGTCGAGTTTCTCGATGATCCCCGTCATGCGGCTGAGGACTTTCGTTCGCTCTTCGTCAAGAACGTCGGAACGAAGAATGAATACGGTCTCGTATTCGCGGACTGTCTTGGGATGTTGTACGAGTAAGGCCATTATGCTCTCCCTATGGAACTGATTCGGCTGCCCGGGTGGCCCAATTTCACCTGAAATTGCCCGAGGAGCAAGGAGCGACGCGCCTTATACAGACACGCCGCAGCCGACGCAAGCACTTTTTACATTTTTATATATTGACGCGTAACATTTTCGTTACTTTGCACTGTGTCATTATTTTCAATTTGTATCTTCCCATTCTCGCCGCGCCGCCCAAAAGATCGATCCCCGATATCGCGCCCCCGAAGAGCATCTTTCCGATTTATTGCCGGGCGGCTTCGCCTTCCAATACCGCATCAATCTTCGACTGCGGTATCGACCCGACGCGCTTTATCGTCGGCTCTCCGCCGATAAAATCCAATACCGTCGACGGCAATGTTTGCGGAATGTCGCCCGCCGATACAAAAATCCCGACATGCGATATAAAGTTCTTTTGTATCATCGCCGGCGACGAAGCGCCGTTTTTGCGCTCCCGATTTGCGCTCGATACCAAAAGCGGTCTGCCGATTTCTCTCAAAAGACGCAATATCCACGGTTCCGACGGCACGCGTACGCCAAGTTTTCCGCCCGACTTCGTCAAGTTCTTCAATATCGGGCTCGGTATCGATTCGCCGTTAGGCTCAAAACGTATCGTCAATTCGCCCGGCCACAAAGCTTTGGCAAGCAACTTGGCTTTTGCCGGAATGTTCGATGCCACCGTCTTGAGC
>CAVGZQ010000304.1:0-3001 GCA_963633515.1 Bacteroidaceae bacterium | reverse complement strand
AGAGCTTAGAGCTTAGAGCTTAGAGCTTAGAGCTTAGAGCTTAGAGCTCAGAGCTTAGAGCTCAGAGGCGTGTTTTGGGGGCGGCGCGGTTGCAGCTTCGAATGCAAACGGTCATAAAATCGGATTCGCGTTCGGAGCTTTGCGTTTTGAACATGATGCCGCCGGGGGCGTTGCGGGGGCAGGCGCCCCCGCAGAGGGGGGAGACGCGCATTTTGCGCCGAATTTTTGGGGATTTGCGCAGATTCGGGCGATTGGCACAGGTCGGATTAAAGCGGGAACCGCAAAAGGCGGCGCAAAAAAGCGGCGCGGGGGAGACTTCCCCCCGAAAATAAAGCGCGGCGTATGTTCTCGGCGGCTCGCAGCGCCGCCGAGAACATACGCCGCGCCGACCGCCGCGCGTATGCTCGCACCTGCCGCCTGCCTGCCGGCAGGCAGGCAAGGCAGGGAGAACATAGCGCGGCAAGCCTGCCGTATTTGCGCAAGCAAACAGGCAGGCCGCGAAGGCGCATTGCCCGCAGGGCAACAGCCGAAGCTCCCGCAAAAAAAAATATACGCAAACCGCGCATCACAGTGTAAAAAAGCGCGCCGGGCGCCGGATCGTTTTGCGCGTTCGGCGGCGTTCTGCGCGTTGCTTGCGCGGTCCGAAACGGAAGGAAGAATCAAAATATGCTAAAGATTGCAGCAGATGTTGCCATTATCGGCGGCGGAATAGCGGGATTGAGCGCGGCATTGGGGCTATCGGGGCGCCGCGTCGCGGTCGTGACGAAAGCGGAGTTCGGCAAGGGCGGTTCGACGCCGATTGCGCAAGGCGGGATAGCATGCGCGATGGGCAAAGACGATTCGCCGCAGCTGCATACGGCCGACACGCTTGTGGCCGGCGACGGGCTTTCGGCGAAAGAGTGCGTCGATATTCTGACGGCCGAGGGACCCGAACAAATCCGGAAACTGATCGAAAACGGCGCGCAATTCGACCGCACGCCCGACGGAGAGCTGTCGTTCGGGCGCGAGGCGGCGCATTGCCGCCGGCGGATATTGCATGCCAACGGCGACAGCACCGGGGCAGAAGTTGAGCGCGTGCTCGTTGCGGCGGTCAAGAAGTGCCCGAATATCGAAATCATCGAAAATTGTTATGCCGCCGATTTGCTCCGCGACGGCAACGGCGCGGTGTGCGGGCTTTGCGGGCGGATTAACGGCGGCGGCGATACGGTTTGCGTGCAGGCGCAAGCCGTTGTTTTGGCATGCGGCGGGATCGGACGGATTTACCGTTATACGACGAACCCGGCCGAGTCGGTCGGCGACGGCTTGTCGATTGCGGCGCGTGCCGGGGCGGTTTTGAGCGATGTCGAGTTCGTTCAGTTCCATCCGACGGCGCTCAATACGGCGCTCGATCCGCTGCCGCTTTTGACCGAAGCGCTTCGCGGCGAAGGGGCGTTGCTCTATGCCGGCGGGAAGCGGTTTATGCCCGGCATTCACAAAGATGCCGAATTGGCGCCGCGCGATATCGTCGCGCGCGGGATTTGGGCGCAGCAGCAAAAAGGGCTCGACGTATTTCTCGATGCGCGTTGCATCGGGGCGTCTTTTGAGAAGAAATTCCCGACGGTTTATGCTTTTTGCCGGCAGGCCGGGCTCGATCCGGTTTCGGAGATGTTGCCCGTTTCGCCGGCCGCCCATTACCATATGGGCGGCGTAAGCGTCGATCAATTCGGGCGCACGACGGTGCCCGGGCTTTGGGCTTGCGGCGAAGTTTCGGCGACGGGCGTTCACGGCGCAAACCGCCTGGCGAGCAATTCGCTTTTGGAGGGGTTGGTTTTTGGGGCGCGCGTCAGCGTCGATATCGCCAATCATTTTGATCCGTCGAAAACGCTTCATGTTCCCGATGTCGCCCCGATCGAACGGCCGACGTTCGTGACCGGAGCTGAAGCCGCCGATGCCGATTTGCTGCGCAAAACGATGTGGGATGACGTGGGACTTGTGCGGACCGAAACCGGCATGATGCATGCGCTCGGCGTTTTTGACGAAATCGCCGCCCGCAATCCGCAATCGATCATGCTTCGCAACATGATCGACGCGTCGCGCATCATCGCGCAGGCGGCGCTCGAGCGCAAAGAAAGCCGCGGCGGTCATTATCGGTCGGATTATCCCAATCACGATCCCAATGCGCAGCATCATCCGTTCGTTTATACGGGCAACGGCCCGTGGCGCTGACGGGGGCGTTGCGATGACGCGATACGAACTTGCGCGCGACAAAAGGATTACGCTGGCGGCGATAATCGGCGAAACGGCAATGGTCATTTCGTGCGTGTTGCTTTGCGATGCGGCGCTCGAACATTTCGGCGCGCAGACGCCGCTGGCGTCGCACGTTTCGCTTCAGACGGCGCTGACGGCGGTTCTCGGCTTTCAATACATCATGCTGGCAATCGAAGCGGTTGCGCGCTATCGCAGCGACAATCGCGGTCTGACGATTCCGCTTGCGCTTTTGCCCGGAGGGATCATCGCGCGCGCCGTCATTATGTTTGCGGCGATTGCCGCCGTGGCATCTGTCAAGCTTTTGGTTTACTTTTTGTCGGTGCTGACAGCGTTTGCCATTCAAATCCTTCGCCTCGATCGCCGGTTCGGGACGGGCAAAATTGCCGATCTTATCGATCGCGCCGCAGAACCTGCCGAGCATGCCGTCAATCGGCTCTATAACTTGCTCTATTTCAACAAAATCAATGCGAATTCGAGCGTGTTTGCGGCTCTGTTCAACGGAAGTCTGAGTCTTTGGTGCATCAATCACTAGGGGCGCGGGCGGCGTCTGCTTCGGCTATTGCAGGGCTTCGGCTGTTGCCCTGCGGGCAATGCGCCTTCGCTGCTTGCCTTTTTCCTTCGGCTCAATACGGCAGGCTTGTTTTTTCGATATTTTGCGCATCTGCTTCGTTGGCGTCGCCGTTCATGCGGTCGGAACGTACGTCAGTACGCCCCGACGCGCATTCAGGCTTGCCGCCTTGCATCTGCATCAAAC
>CAVGZQ010000303.1:1550-3008 GCA_963633515.1 Bacteroidaceae bacterium | reverse complement strand
AGCCCGTATTGAGCGCAACGCGCGAAATAGGGCGGCAAAAAGCCCGTATTGAGCGCAACGCGCGAAATAGGGCGGCAAAAGAGCCCGTATTGAGCGCAACGCGCGAAATAGGGCGCAAAAGCCGAAAAGCGCCGCTGCGTCGCAGAGGTCATCGCGCCATCAGCGCGCGGATGTCGTCTTCGGGGGAAGAAATCGGGGCAATTTTAAACTTATCGATGAGGAATTTGAGGATATTGGGCGATAGAAACGCGGGCAGACTCGGACCGATGCGGATGTTTTCGATTCCCAAATAAAGCAGCGTCAGGAGAACGCAGACGGCTTTTTGCTCGTACCACGACAGCACAAAAGAAAGCGGCAGTTCGTTGACCGTGCAGCCGAAGGCTTCGGAAAGGGCGACGGCGACTTTGATTGCGCCGTATGCATCGTTGCATTGCCCCATGTCCAAGAGGCGCGGAATGCCGCCGATTGCGCCCAGATCCAAGTCGTTGAAACGGTATTTTCCGCACCCCAGCGTAAGGATGACGGTGTCTTTGGGGAGCGCTTTGACGAAATCGGTGTAGTAGCTTCGTCCCGAACGCTGTCCGTCGCAGCCGCCGACGAGGAAAAAATGGCTGACGGCGCCCGATTTTACGGCCTCGATGACTTTTTCGGCGATCGACAAAACGGCGTTGTGCCCAAACCCCGTCACCGCCGAAGCGCCGCCGTTAATGCCGTTTGCCGCGCGATCGGCGCCGTATCCGCCAAGTTCGATCGCTTTTTCGATGACCGGCGAAAAATCGCGGTCATGCCCGATATGCGCGACGCCCGGATAAGCGACGGTTTCGCATGTAAAGACGCGGTCGGCGTAACTCGGTTTGGGCGGCATGAGGCAGTTCGTCGTGAACAAAATCGGCGCGGGAATGCCGTCGAATTCCCGTTGCTGGTTGTGCCATGCCGTGCCGAAATTGCCCTTGAGATGCGGATATTTGCGCAATTCGGGGTAGCCGTGCGCGGGGAGCATTTCGCCGTGCGTGTAAACGTTTACGCCTTTGCCTTCGGTTTGTTCCAGAAGGCATTTGAGGTCGTAAAGGTCGTGACCGCTGATGACGATAAACGGTCCTTTTTCGATGACAAAAGAAACGGTTTGCGGGGATGGGACGCCAAACGCCGAAGTATTTGCGCGGTCGAGCAATTCCATGCAAACGAGGTTGAATTTGCCGACATCCGAAACGAGCGCAATGAGATTGTCGGTTGAAGTTTCTCGGGCAAGCGCGGCAAGCGCTTTGGCGATGAATGCGTTGAGCGACGCGTCGGCGGCGCCCAAGACCGAGGCATGATAGGCGTAGGCGGCGACGCCGCGCAAACCGAACAAAATAAGCGATTTGAGGCTTCTCGTGTCTTCGTCGGTCTGCCAAAGTTTTTCGATATCGCATGCGGGCGAAACCGGACCGATATCGGCGGCGAGCGCTTTGACGCGCG
>CAVGZQ010000303.1:0-1540 GCA_963633515.1 Bacteroidaceae bacterium | reverse complement strand
GACGTTTCGTCGAAGTTTACGTTTGTCACCGTCGCAAACAAACCTTCCAAAATGCAATTCCAAGCGTCTTGCGCTTTGCCGGGGTTGGCGTCGGCGGCTTGCGCCAAGGCGATGAGTTCGCCCGTCAACCCGTCCTGAAGCCGGGCAACGGAAGCGGTTTTGCCGCACACCCCCGCACGCCCTTTGCACCCGGCGCAGCCCGCCGTCTGCTCGCACTGAAAGCAAAACATTTTTTGTTCCATAATCCTTCTCCTGTTTATAAAATGCATCGCCGACGGCGCAATTTGCATAAAATGCGGATCGGTCTGCGATGTGTTGCCGACGGCGCCCGGTATCGGGACGGCTCAAACAGCCGCCGCGCCTTTGCCGTTCGGCGTCATGCGCGCATTTTATGCGTAGGCATCATGCAAATCTGTTGTTTGAACAACATTTTCGGAGAAAAAATGATCGACTTGCTTTCTCGGGCGCCCTTTTTCGAAAACGTCGCCAAAGACGATATCCGCTTGGCGCTTAAAACGCTTTCGGCGGCCGAAAAATCGTACAGAAAAGGCGAAATTGTCATGCAATCGGGGGTGCAAACGCGTCGCTTCGGGATCGTTTTGCGCGGGAAAGTTTGCATCGAATACGCCGATATATGGGGAAATCCTGCGATTTTGGGAACGATCGGACCTGGCGGCAATTTTGCCGTTTCCTATGCCTGTCTCGAAAACGAACCGCTTCCGTTTTCCGTCATGGCGCAAGAAGACGGCGCCGCGCTGTTTGTCGACGCGGCGGCATTGATGTCATGCGCCGCCTTGCCATGCCGCATTCACGCCGTTTTGATGCGCAATCTGGTCGCGGTATGCGCCCGCCGCAATCTTCATTTGGCGCAGCGCGCGTTGCATACGGCTCCGAAAACGATACAAGGGCGGCTTATGGCTTATCTTTCCGATTGCATGCGCGCCGCGCAATCGCGTTCCGTGACAGTTCCTTACAACCGGCAACAGCTTGCGCAGTATCTCGGCGTCGACCGAAGCGCGCTTTCGGGCGCGATTTCGAAAATGCAAAAAGACGGCATTCTGACATGTCATAAGAATACATTTGCGCTGTCCGTCCCATGCGGCGGCAATGATATGCCATGATGCAAACGCATGTTATCTTGACGGCATGGAATCGATATGCGTTGCAAATCGATATGACGGCGGCGCGCAAGTTTTTGTGTTTTTGCATTGACGAACGGAGCGGCGGGCGCGGCGGGCGGCGTCCGCCGAAGCGCATAATCTTCTGATGTGCGATTTCGGTTTGACAGATGCCGCCGATCGTTTGCGGGCTTTGATAACAGAAGCTGCCGTTATTTGATAAGGAAAGTCTGAATAATGGCGCCGGCGGCCGGTGAGCTGCGGGCAGCGGGCAGCGCGCAGCTTAGATCTCTGAGCTTATGTGAGCGTTTGGCCGACTGCGATCGAAGCTTCGGATTTAAATACAAAAAGTCCCGATCATTGATCGTTGATTATAGGGGGCTTCGGCTATTGCGGCAGCGGCTGCGTACCCGCAGCCGCCC
>CAVGZQ010000302.1:0-3011 GCA_963633515.1 Bacteroidaceae bacterium | reverse complement strand
TTGCAAAATTTCAGGAAACTTTTCGCCATTTCAAAATTAACACACGTTTTTCTAAAAAATGCTTTGATTTTCCCCAAAAAACCATAAAGAATGCATTTTGAACTCAATTTGAGCGAAAATCCGCGATTGGCAGACCGATGAAATACATCAATTTTGAAAAGTTCATTTTACTGATATGCATTTTCGCATGTTCGGGATGCTTCAAGGCGCGCGCGCCCGAAGGCGACGGAATTGCGGCGATGACGCCGGCGCTGACGGAAATCGTTTTGGAGCTCGGGCTTGGCGGCAAACTGCGGGCAACGAGTCCGTATACGGTTGATCCGCGGGCAAAAGACGCCGTTCGCGTTCAATCGTCGGGGGCGCTTGAAATCATCGCCGCGCTGCGCCCCAAACTCGTGCTGACGCAAGGGGGCGAAACGCTGCTGCCGCAGCGGCTGCGAAAGCTCAATATCGACACAAAAGTGTTGCCGATGACGACGATCGGCGACATCGAAAACGCGGTGCGCGAAGTCGGTGCGGCGACGCAAACCGAGGCAAAGGCAAAAGAAATCGTCGAAGCGCTTCGCGGCGATTTGGAAAAAAACAAGGCGACATACGATACCTTTTCGCCGCGCCCGAAAGTTCTCATCATCGTCGACAGACTTGATATGCGGATGCAACAGTTCTATATCGCGCAGCATCCGGCATTCCTCGCCGATTTGTTCGAGGGATGCGGGATGTCCGTGATTTCCGGCGGCGACGGAGCTTGGGCTCGCATCGATGCCGAAAAGCTCTATCAACTTAATCCCGAGCATATCGCTTTTTTGGAACGCACCCCCGAGTCAGCTGCCGAAACGAAGAAATCGTTTGCCGCCCGATTTTCCGGATTGCATGCCGTCCGAAACGATCGATTGATCGTCTATGACGAAGCGGCCATCACGGTGCCGGGACCGAATATCGGCAAACGCCAAACCGATTTGTGCAACAAAATCCGCGCGTTTTTCGGTCAAGAAGCGATCTCGGACGACGATCTTTTGCCCGAACCATGATCGAAGCCGAACACTTTTCTTATGCCTACGGCGCGACGCTCGCCGTCGACGATATTTCTTTTTCGCTCAAAGCGGGCGAAATCGTCGCCCTTATCGGTCCGAACGGAGCCGGCAAGTCGACGACGATGAAAGCGCTGACGACGCTTTTGCGTCCGAGCGCCGGAACGATCCGCATCGCCGGCTGCGACGTCGCGCAAAATCCCGCCCAAGCGCGCCGCCGCATCGGCTACTTGCCCGAAGACAATCCGCTTTACGGCGACATGATCGTCGCCGACGCGCTCATGTCGATAGCCCGCCAGCGCGAAATTCCCGCGCAAATGCGCGAAGAATGCATCGGCGAAGCCGCGCATCTGTGCGCGCTCACCCCCGTCATGCATCGGACGATCGACACGCTTTCGCGCGGCTACCGTCAGCGCGTCGGAATTGCGCAGGCCATCTTGCACCGGCCCGATGTTCTCATCCTCGACGAAGCGACGACCGGACTCGACCCCAACCAAATCGCCGAAATCCGCGATCTCATCATCGAAATCGGCGCCAAACGCACCGTGCTCATTTCCACGCACATCCTGCAAGAAGTATCGGCCATCGCCAAACGCGTCATACTGCTCAATCGCGGCAAAATTGCCCTCGATTCGCCGTTGCAAACGGCCTTGGACGGCTTGCGCCGGGAAGGTCTTTCGCCCGACATCGAAACGCTCTTCCGCCGCCATACCCTAACTGCCTGAGGTTCGCATGGGCGCCATTTTTACGGTTTTCCGGCGCGATATTTCGCGCATGGTTTATTCAAACGTCGTCGCGACGATTATCGTGTTGTTTCTCATCATTCAGGGCGCGCTCTTCTTTGCCGATTATTTCAAAGACGTTCAGTCGCTGAATTTGCGCGATTTTTTCAGTCAGGCGCCGCTTTTGCTGTCGATCTTCTGCCCGGCCCTGACGATGTCGGCAATCTCCGAAGAAAAAGCGCGCGGAACGCTGAGCCTTCTCCAAACGATGCCCATCTCGTCTTTCCAAATCGTCATTGCCAAGTTTTTCTCGTGTTTGGCGCTTTTGTCAGGCGTTTTGGTTTTCACGCTGTCCTACCCCGTCACGCTTTCGTCGCTCGGCCCCGTCGATTGGGGTCCGATTTGGGGCGGCTACATCGCGCTCATCATGCTCGGCGGCGTTTTCATCGCCTTGGGCATCGTCGCATCGTCGATTGCGCGCGACCAAATCTCGGCATTTCTCTTGGCTTTTTTCCTCTGTTTCGCCCTGACATACATCCATCGTCTGTCGCAAGACGCCTCGGGCGCCGCCGCCTCCCTGCTTCAATACGCTTCGGCGAACATGCATTTTTCGAACATCGCGCGCGGCGTCGTCGATATCCGCGACATACTCTATGCCGCGACGATTCAAATATTCGCCCTTGCGGCCGCCGTCCTCCGCATCGAATCGCAAAAGTATCCGACGCGCGCAATTTCACGCCGTTAGACGGTGTTTTTCCGTTTTGCGCCGCCCTGTCGCCCCGCGGGCGATACATGCTCCGGCTTCGGCTTTTGCGGCGAAAGCCGCAATGCGCCTGCGCTTTTTTGGGTCGCCCTATCGCCCCGCGGGCGATACGGGCTCCGGCTTTTGCGGCGAAAGCCGCAATGCGCCTGCGCTTTTTTTGCGCCGCCCTATCGCCCCGCGGGCGATACGGGCTCCGGCTTCGGCTTTTGCGCGGCGGCGTACCCGCCGCCGCGCAATACGCCTTCGCGGTTGCGCGCAATGCGCGCAACATTTTCGTTCTGCTCGATAAAGACGAAATAAAGTGCAAAAGCTCTGTCAAATCTGTAAAATGCCATTCGAAATGCTCTGCGCAAACGCGATAGGTTCGGGCGGCATGCCTGAGTCCGGAATTATTCGCTTTACTCAATAATCGACGCTTGCGGCGGCATATTTTTTAGTTTTTTTCAGATAAGGAGTTATGCTCTATGTTGCGTTCTCACATGAAATCAACTTTTATTT
>CAVGZQ010000301.1:0-3012 GCA_963633515.1 Bacteroidaceae bacterium | reverse complement strand
ATATAAATTTATACATTTAATATATTTAATATATTTATTATTTTTTTTGGATCGCGCTATGGCGCCCCGACGGGGCGCCATACGCGCTTTGGCTTCGGCTATTTCGCCCCGTCGGGGCTCAATACGCCTTCGCACGGGCGCCTATTGCCTTTTGGGCAATACGGCGCTTTGGCTTCGCCTATGCCGCCCTTTTCGGGCGGCATACGGCTTCGCGGCCTGCCTTCCGGCAGGCGGCTTCGGCTATTTCGCCCCGTCGGGGCTCAATGCGCCTTCGCACGAGCGCCTATTGCCTTTTGGGCAATACGGCGCTTTTTTTATGATATCGGCTGCATCGTCTTTAGGATTGCCGGCAATATTTTTTCGGCAATTCATCGGAAAAATACGCATCGCTCATGCAATGCAAATCCGAAACGTTTTCGCGGATGATCGGATAGACTTCGGATCGAAAAAAAAATTCAATGCAGCATCGGGCGAAATGAAAATGTCCTATTGGGTTGACACATTTTTAACAAAATCCGTGTTTGCGGAACCGCGCCAATCGAGACATCGTGCATTTCTCTTTTAACCATTGGCGGCAATCCCCCGGTGACAGCAGATATTCTCCCGTCTTTTTTTTGACGGAGCGTGCGGCACGCGTTGGCTGACGGCTTATTTCCAAAACGATATCGGATATATTCAAAAGCACATGCAATCGCCGCACACTTTGCCGGCAAAATCCTGCGCAAGAACAAATGACGCATGTGCGCAAGTGCGGGGAAAATGCAGCATCCGATTCGCCCCCCCCGGGGACCGGCCAAGCCGCCGGCGCCGGTGCCGGCCGAGACGGCGAAGCCGATAAACTGCAAACGCAGCCATCTGCGCTCAAGGCATCTTGCCGAATGCCGCGCCATCGGCATTCGCCTTTTTTGCCGGCTTGCGGCACAGCCGCAAATTGTTCACGTTTTGTCGGCACGTTGCCGGCGCTGTTGCAAAAAATGCCGGTTTTGCGTGAAAGGCATGCAACCGCGCGTTGTGCGTTCTGCGGCATGTTCGGTTCTGTGCGGTCTGAGTCGGCACAGAATAACAGCGGTTTTCGGGTGATTGATCAACTCTGTCATTTTTTTTAGTATCGTTTGATTTTTTTGGCACGTTTTTTTCATTGCATTTCCTTTTATGTTGTAAGATGCCGAGATTAAGCGGCTGAACGACAGATTTTTGCTGCCTTAAAAAAAACCTATTGCCTGAGTGAACGCTCAAAGGAGTCGTTATGCGTGTACGGCGAAGTTTAACATCGATTTGGTTTGCGGCAATGGCATTATCGGGATGCGAGTTGGAAAACATCGATCCCGTGGAATACGGAGAAACATGTCAGAATGTTGCTCGCTCTGTATCGGTCGCCGACAATGAAAGATTTGAAATATATTGCGCAGGATCCAAAGATGAAACCGGCTTTTGCGATAAATATATGATGTCGGGCGACAATGGTTTATCGGAAAAAGAGGTGACCGATGTTTCGATTATTTTGCCGCTCAATTCGCTGAGCTGTCCGGCAGAATATCAATGTTTGCAAATTCTCGGACAAAATATATGTTTGAAATCCAAATGCAACGGACAAAATGTCAATATTTATTTGGATCGAAAAAACTGCGGCGCCTGCGGCAATGACTGCGGAAACGGTCAAATCTGCGAGAACGGCTTTTGCGTTGCTGCCGACGAATCTAAAGTGTTTTGCGGCGCGAAATGGATCGATCCCGAAACAACCGCCGAATATTGCGGCGCAAAGGGCGATTGTTCGATCGATGACGCAAACGATCCGAACTGGCGCGGCAAAAATTGCGCCGTCGATCCGAGCAAACACCTTTGCTCCGGCGGGAACTGCGTCGAAGGTTGCCCAAACGGCCAAAGCGCTTGCATGAATACATGCGTTTCGTTGGGCAATGAGAATATCGCTTCGTGCGACGGTTCGGCCGTGACGTGCAAAAACGGCGATTATGCGCAATGCGACGAAACGCTCCCCAAATGCATGGATTTATCGGCAAATCCGCAACATTGCGGCGCATGCCATACACCATGTGCCGAAGGAAAAGTTTGCATATTGGGCGAATGCATTGTCAATGAATGCGCCGACGAAACACAAATGCTTTGCTATATCGGCGGCGAAATAACATGCGTTGACATATACGATGCAAACGAAGAGCACTGCGGCGCCTGCAATTTCAAATGTTCCGAACAAACGGTTTCAAACGCCGTTGCGAAGCCGGCAGATTCTTGCGTCGACGGCATGTGCCGATATGAATGCGTTGCAGGATATGCAAATGTCAGCGCCGGAAAGACTAAAACAATCAATGGCATTGAAGCGGTTGTTGACGACACATCGGATGCCATTCGCTGCGTCGATATCCATACCGACATCAATAACTGCGGCGAAAAGGGGAATAAGTGCAAAGATAACGAAGTATGCCTCAATGGGGCTTGCGTCGTGAACTCATGCACAGGCGCCGAAACGCTGTGTTATATATACGGTCAAAACGAATGCAAAAACATTAAAACCGACGATGCCGATCATTGCGGAACATGCAATTATAAATGCTCCGAACATCCCATTGCAAATGCGACATCGCAGACATGCACCGCCGGCAAATGCCAATATGCGTGCACAACGGGCTATGATAATGTCGGAACGGGCGCGACGGCCGATACGATAAAATGCGTTGACTTAAAAACCGACATCAACAACTGCGGCAAGAAAGGCAATGTTTGCACAGGCGGCACTGTCTGCGTCGACAGCTCATGCGTCGTGAATTCGTGTTCGTCGGGGCAAACGCTTTGCGCGATAAACGGCAAAAACGAATGCAAAAACATTAAAACCGACGATGCCGATCATTGCGGAACGTGCAATTATAAGTGCTCGGATAATCCCATTGCAAATGCGACATCGTCGAAATGTACTGCCGGCAGATGCCAATATGCGTGCAACGCGGGCTATGATAATGTCGGAACGGGCGCGACGGCCGATACGATAAAATGCGTTGA
>CAVGZQ010000300.1:0-3018 GCA_963633515.1 Bacteroidaceae bacterium | reverse complement strand
CGCATATAGCGCTCGGCGCGGGGCTCAAGGGTTTGGCGCCCGATTCGCCCAAGCTCAAATCCGAAGGCGATATCGAAGTTCTTTTGTCGAACGGCATTGTCTGGCGCGACAAAAAAAAGATTCCGTTCAACGGGTTTGTCGCGGCAACCGCCGAAGAAGACCGTCACTATATCCGTCAGCAGGGCGACTGCATCAACATTGCCGAAGTCATCGCGACGACCGATGCGGGGACGTTTGCGGTCGCCGGATTTTCGACGGGCGGCGGGATAGTCGAAGTCCGTTTTATCAACAATACGCGCCTCGTGCCGAGCATATCGGGCAAACGCGATTTGTGGATAGGTCCGCCGCCGCTGTCGTCGAAATTGAGCTTGGCGCATGAACCGCTGAAGGGACAATGCGGCAAAATATCGCGCATTTATCCGCAGCGTCCGCCGCGCGACGAACTTATCCTCGTGTTCAACACGTTCGACGAGGCGTTGGAATATGCCAAAGATACGCATAAGTCGCTTTTGACGATGGCGCTCGAAATGGAATCTAAGCTGCAAGGGTCGACTGAGCAAGAAATCTTCGCCACAATGACGAAGATGTGGGAGATTATGAAAGAATCGGTCAAAGAAGGCTTAGAAACCGAATCGCGCAGCAAGATGGGGCTTTCGGGGGGCGATTCGTCGAAGCTGCATGCGTATTTGGAGCGCAAAAATTACATATCGCTGCATACGATGGCATCGGTTTATGCGTTAGCATCGGCCGAAACGAACGCGCATATGGGACGGATTGTCGCGTGTCCGACGGCCGGGGCATGCGGGATTATCCCAGGCGTGCTTTTGGCGTGGTATGAATTGTCGGTCAAAGAGGGCAAAGATCCGGCGGCATCGGAGCGCAAAATTGTCGAAGCATTGCTCGTTGCGGCATTTATCGGGATGATTTTTTATGACGATATTCCGACGGCCGGCGCCACGCTCGGCTGTCAGGCGGAAATCGGGATAGGCGCATCGATGGCGGCTGCGGCCGTCGTTCATCTCAACGACGGAACGCCCGAAGAAGTCGTGCATGGCGCGATTTTGACGATTAAAAATTGCATGGGACTTGTGTGCGATCCGGTCGCAGGGCTCGTCGAAGTGCCATGCATCAAGCGCAATGCGATGTATTCGAATTTTGCGATTACGGCGGCCGATATGGCGTTGGCCGGGATCCGATCGCAGATTCCGCCCGATCAAGTCGTTCTGGCGGTCAAAGAAGTGGGCGAGCATATGAGCGCGAACTACAAGGAAACGGCTCACGGCGGTCTGGCCGTCACGCTTAACGGCAAAGATATATCGCGGCGTTTTGACGATATGTGCAAAAAGCTCTTTTGCGGCGGCTGTCCTCTTTGCCGTTAAGCGCGAAAAAAAGCGCGCACGTGCGCGCAACGGCTTGGCGTATCGGCGCCCTGCGGCGATAGCCAAGCCCCGGAGCGCGTATCGGCGCCCTGCGGCGATAGCGCGACTCAAAGCGCGTATCGGCGCTGTGCGGCGATAGCGCGGCGGCGAGCCGTATGGCGCATTTGCCGCCATAGGCGAGCTTGCGGGCGCAAAAATAGATTCGAAGAAAATTAGATTTCCGACGCGGGTTTGTGTATTTATTTTGCTTATTGGGGCGTAATGCGAATTATGCCAAAGAGTCGGAGCGCAATGATGCACAGACCGATGAACGCAAGCGGGTAGGCGACGATGTTGAGCGCAAACAGCGCTTTGGATCGGAATTCGCGTTTCGGTTTGGCGGATTTTTCGGGGAGCGCGATGGCGGGCAGGGAAATGCGCGTGCGTTCGTCTTGGGCATTTCCGGCGATTTGGGCGCGCATGATGTTGGCCGAGATTTCGCTTTGGCGCAAGTGCGCGCAGAGCACGGCCGGGGCGTCGTCGGGGGCTTGAATATGCTGCAGGGCGTTGAAGAATTCGCCGGCGTGTTTGTATCGTTCGGCGGGGTTTTTGGCGCATGCCCGCGAGATGACCGCTTCGATGGCGGTGCCGCGCATGGAGGCGGGGAACACGATGGACTCGTAGCTTTGTTTGTAGGCGACTTCGAAGAGGGAATCGCCGTTGACGGCGGGGTGACCTGCCAAGAGCTCGTAGAAGATGAGTCCGGCGGCGTAGACATCGGTCCACGGTCCGAGAATGCCCATGTTTAGCTGTTCGGGCGCCATATATTGCGGGGTGCCGTAGATGCGGCGCGAATCTGCCAGGGTGAGCTCTTGAACAGAAGTATCTTCGGAGGCGCCCAGCGCTTTGGAAAGCCCGAAATCGAGGATGACGATGTGTTCGTCGTATCCTTCTTTATGCTCGATCATGATGTTGGCGGGCTTGAGATCGCGGTGGACAATTTGCCGGCGATGGGCTTCCATAAGTCCGCTGAGGATTTGGAGCATGTAGTTTTTGGCGCGCGCGAAAGAAAGGGCGCCTTTTTCGATGCGTTTGTCCATGCGCATGCCGCCGATGAGTTCCATCGTCATCCAGAGCACGTTATGGGCGAGCAGCCCGCTGCTGTAGAGCCGGACGATGTTGGGGTGTTCGAGGCGTGAGACGATATCGACTTCGCGCTCAAACCGTTTGTCGATATCGCCGCATTCGGACTTTGCGCTCGGGAGAATGAGTTTTAGGGCTTCTTCGCGTCCCAAGGTGAGATTTTTTGCGCGATAGACAGCGCCGAATCCGCCTTTTCCGAGCATCGACAGGACGCTGTAATTGCCGACGGCATCGCCCGGTTCGGGCAAATGGTAGTTTTTGGCATCGTCCCAGCGATTCTCGTTGCGCTCGAAGATAATGGTGCGTTCGAAATCGGACGGCGCAATGACGGGAATGCTCGGGATGTTCGGCGCGCGAATGGCATCAAAATCGTCTTCGGCGTCCGAATCATGCATATTATTGTTGTTGTTCTGCGAATTTTTGGATTTTATTCCGTTATTTGATTGCGCATCGTCAGAAGATCGATTTTGTTCGAATCGCTCGATGTCTTCGTCGCAGATGACGTCGAGCATGTGCG
>CAVGZQ010000299.1:0-3030 GCA_963633515.1 Bacteroidaceae bacterium | reverse complement strand
TTTCCATCGGGCAAAACAGTTCCTTTCGGGCAAACGTTTGCATTTTCGGCGAATAAGCTGCCGTCGCAGAGTTCGCCGGGATCGAGCGATTCGTTGCCGCAGGTCGGTTTTTCGCCGTTTGGGAGCGTCGGATCGCCATCGTTTTTTTGACCTGAGTTTTGGTTTGAATTGCCTGAGGAAGTTCCTCGGATGATATCGTCGCCGCAGGAAAAAAAGAGAGGGGAAAGGAGTGTTACGAGGGCGCAAATACGCTTGGAATGATTCATTGCGAACTCCGTTTAAAAATGTTGCACGCGTTTTTATAGCACAGAGCGCGGGAGGTTCGCGAAGTTTTTCTTTTTTGAGAATTAAACCGAGAGAATGATTAAAACGTTGCATTTTCTGCGAACGCGAAAAAAACGTTGCAACGTTGTGTCAGACGCGTGCAAGCGGACAGAATGAAAGCGCAGCGTATGCGCGCAATCCGGTTTCGCAGCGGGCGAACCGGTTTGCGGCGCATAGCTGCGCGGCGCGGCGTATGCGCGCAAGCGAAGCTGAGCACATAGCCGCGCAGGCCGCGCGTATTGCCCCGGCAATAGCGCGGACCGCGAAGGCGTATGCTGCCAACCGGCAGCATAGCCGGAGCATCGGATTTAAAAAAAAAGCGCAGCGCCGAATAAGAAAGCCGCCGAAATCATCGGGATCGGAACGCAAAAAAAAAGCGCAAGAGTCCGAACGATCTTGCGCTTTGGCGTTGTTATCGCGAACGGGCGGCCGGTTTTGCCGGCGAAAACCCGCGAATGCGTTTTGATTTTTGGGGCGTTGCGCGTCGGCAGGCGGCGCGTCCGTCTTTTGAGAAGGGGCAATGATCGCATGAACCGGAGCATCCGAATGAATTCGGATCGCTCAAACGCTTATATTTTCGGATAAAAGTCGCTGCGATATAGGCAACGGCGAATAAAATAATGACGGGAATAAGCACGGCGTCGAGTTGCATGCGAGCCTCCGGGGGGGGAGATGGGGGGCAGGACGCCCCCTGACAAATCAGAAGATGAGTCCGATTAAGCGGATGATTGCGGCGAATACCCAAGCGATGACGAACATGCCGAAGAATTGCGCGAGTGCGAATTTCCAAGAGTTTGCCTCGCGTTTTGCGACGGCCAAGGAAGCGACGCACGGTGAGGTAAGGAGCATGAAGACGATGAGGGCAATGCCGGTCGCCGTGCTGTATTGAGCGCGGAGTTTGTCGCGCAAAGTCGCGGCGCCTTCGTCGGAGTCGTCTTCGGCATCGACTTCGCCCAAGGAGTAGACGATGCCCATTTGGGAGACGAAGACTTCTTTTGCGGCGAGCGCGCTGACGACGGCGGTCGAGATTTTCCAGTCGAATCCGAGCGGTTTGAAGACCGGAGCGATGAAGCGGCCGACGGTGCCCATGTACGATTGTTCGAGTTCTTTGTCGGCCAAGAAATTGTCGACTTTTGCTTGGAATTCTTGAGCTTGATCGAAGAGCTGTTTGTCGGCAAAGAGTTCGGGGTATTGTTTTTCGAGTTTTTGGGCGATATCGTCGGTTTTTTCTTCGCGTTGTTCATCGCTCAGATCGCCGAGTTTTGCGGCTTCTTCGTCAACTTTTTCGTCGAAAGCCGATTGTTCGGGGATTTCATCGCCGTATTTGGCGACGATTGCGTCATGCGCAGCGCTCAATTCGGGCGATTCGGTTTTGATCGATTGGGTGATTTCCTGCGTCAATCGATCGGTTTCGCTATCGTCCATTTTGGGGTAAGCGGCGAGCCACCACAAGACGATCGAAAGCGCCAAGATGATCGTACCTGCTTTTTTGAGATAGAGCCAAGCGCGTTCCCACATATGCATGAGGATTGCGCGGCCTGTAGGCATGCGGTAGGGGGGGAGTTCCATGACGAAGGGTTCTTCGTCGCCTTTGAAGACTGTTTTTCGCAAGCAGAACGCGACCAAGAAGGCGACGATCACGCCCAAGAGGTAAATGCCCAACATGGCAATGCCTTGATATTTTTCGGCAAAGAAGATTGGGACGAGGAGCAGCCAAATGGGCAATCGAGCGCCGCAGCTCATGAACGGAATGACGAACATGGTCGTGAGGCGTTCTTTTTCGCCGGCGATTGTCCGTGTCGCCATCATGCCGGGGACGGAGCAGCCGAAGCCGGTGATGAGAGGGATGAACGAACGGCCGTGCAACCCGATTTTATGCATGAGTTTGTCGAGGAGGAAGGCGGTTCGGGCCATGTATCCCGTATCTTCGAGGAACGATAAGCCCATGAACAAGATGATGATATTGGGCAGAAAGACGAGGACGCCGCCGACGCCGCCGATAATGCCGTCGACGAGGAGACTTGCGAGTCCGGGGTGGTTTTCGGCGAGCATGCCGTTGAGCCAATCGCTCAGCGCGCCGAATCCGCCTTCGATCCAGTCCATGGGGTATTGCCCCAAGGTGAACGTGATTTGGAAGAGGGCATAGACGATGACGATAAAGAAGATGAGTCCGAGGACGGGATGCGCGAGCCATTTATCGATTTTATCGCTCATTTCTCGGGCATTTTCGCGTTGTTTTTCGACGGTGACTTCTTTGAGAAGTCCGTCGGCGAAGCCGTAATATTGCTCGGTGAGATATTGCTTTATATCGAGGCGCGTATCGCCGCGGACGTCGTTCCGTTCGGCTTTTGCGACTTCGACGGCATGCGCGCCGCCTTCGGCTGCGCCGATTGTTTCGATATAGTTGGGGTCGTCGGCCAAGAGTTTTGTCGCGGTCCAATCGCGGTGATTTGCGACGGAAGCGGGCAGGGCGTCTTTGATTTTTTTGACGGAATTTGCGAGGTGATCGCCCAATCGCAAGCGGTCGGTTGGGGCTTTGTCGCCGGCGGCGCGGACGATAGCGTCTTTGAGTTCGTCGATGCCTTTCGCGCGCGATCCGACGGTTTTGACGATTCTCATGCCCAAAAGTTTGGACATATCGTCGATTTTGAGCTGTAACCCGGCTTTTTCGGCTTCGTCCCACATATTGAGGACGAGAACCATGGG
>CAVGZQ010000298.1:0-3038 GCA_963633515.1 Bacteroidaceae bacterium | reverse complement strand
ATTGGCGCAAACCGCCCCCCCGGCCGACGCGGCTCTGCCCGCGCAGGCCGACGCTGCTCTGCCCGCGCAAGCCGCGCCCGCGTTGGCACAACACGTGCCGACGGATGCGCAAGCCGCGCAAACCGCACAAGCCGCGCAAGCCGCAGAACCTCTGCCTGTGCCGGAATTGGCGCAAACCGCCCCCCCGGCCGACGCGGCTCTGCCCGCGCAGGCCGACGCTGCTCTGCCCGCGCAAGCCGCGCCCGCGTTGGCACAACACGTGCCGACGGATGCGCAAGCCGCGCAAACCGCACAAGCCGCGCAAGCCGCAGAACCTCTGCCTGTGCCGGAATTGGCGCAAACCGCCCCCCCGGCCGACGCGGCTCTGCCCGCGCAGGCCGACGCTCTGCCCGATGCGCCCCAAGCGGCGCAAAACGGCGGACAATCGCCGCAGAAAACCGCCCCCGACATCACCCGAAAAGGAAAAACGACGCAAGCCATCGTCGACTATAAGCGCGAACACGACGAATCGAGCCTCTTCAGCCGTATTATGAGCATTGTCGGCATTTTCGGATTCATCGGCATTGCTTGGCTCATGAGCAGCGACCGAAAAAAAATCCTCTGGAAACTCGTTGCCGTCGGAACGGTTATCCAGCTCATCTTCGCGCTCTTTATTTTGCGCACATCCGTCGGCAATGCAATCTTCTCGTTTCTCAACGATGCCATAACGGTTTTGCTCGATTTCACGTCGGCAGGCACGGCATTTTTGTTCGCGAGCTTTGCAACGGGCCAAGTCGAACCCGGGCTTTTAAACACGGCAATGAGCATTTTGCCGCCGATTATCTTCTTCAGCTCATTTATGACGGTGCTCTATCACTTGGGCATCATGCAGTGGATCGTCAAAGGCATGGCCGTCTTTATGATGAAATTTATGGGCGTATCGGGCGCTGAATCGCTCTCTGCCGTCGCAAATATCTTCGTCGGCATGACGGAGGCGCCGCTCGTCGTCAAGCCTTATGTCGAAAAAATGACGAAATCCGAGTTATTCGCCGTCATGACCGGCGGCATGGCAACGGTCGCGGGCGGCGTCATGGCTTCGTACGTCGCAATGCTTCAGCCCTATTTCCCCGATATCGCGGGTCACCTCATCGCTGCAAGCGTCATGAGCGCGCCGGCGTCTTTGGTCATCGCAAAAATGATGATCCCCGAAACCGAAACGCCCGAAACGATGGGAAAAGTCGATTTGCACGACGAAAAACCCGATGCCAACGTCATCGATGCCGCCGCCCGCGGCGCCGGCGAAGGGCTTCAGCTCGCGATGAACGTCGGCGCAATGCTGCTTGCCTTTGTCGCGCTCATCGCGCTTATCAACTTTATCCTCGGCCTGCCGAGCCGAATCGTCAACGACAACACATACGAACACGTCAAATCTTATGTCGTCCAAGAAGGCGGAACCGTCGACGGCGCGTGCGAAGATAACTTTTCGAAGGCCGACATGATCGCATGCACGCATTCCGCGCTCCTGGAATTGGCGCGCCTGCGCCATATCGAAATCGACCCCGGACTCGCGGCGCTCGAATCCGGCCAGCTCGAAAAAATCGATCAAACCGACCGGCTCTATCGGCTCGTCATCGACAAAAGCGGGGCTGTCGCGCAACCCGGCGGCGATCAGGCATCGCCCGGGCTCGAGAAAAAATCGATCTGGCCGCTTTTGTCGCTTGAAACGATTTTGGGATGGATCTTTTTCCCCATCGCCTTCCTCATGGGGGTGCCGCTGCACGATTGTTTCCTCGTCGGGCAGCTTTTGGGCGAAAAAATGGCCATCAACGAGTTCGTGGCATACTTGCATCTGTCGCAAACCGTCGAACAGCTCAGTTACCGTTCGATTGTGATTTCGACGTATGCCTTGTGCGGGTTTGCCAATTTCGGGTCGATCGCCATCCAAATCGGCGGCATCGGCGGCATGGCGCCGTCGCGCCGTTCGGAGATTGCCAAACTCGGCATCAAATCGATGATCGCAGGCTCGATTGCGGCATTTATGACCGCTACGATAGCAGGCGCCATCATATAGCCCGTCCGTCGGAAAAACGCCGCCGTATGCCCCCCGGCATAGGCGGCGGCGCGGGCGTATCGGCAAAGCCGATAGCCGCGCAAAAAAAAGCCGCCGTATGCCCCCCGGCATAGGCGGCGGCGCGGGCGCATCGGCAAAGCCGATAGCCGCGCCCCCCAAAAAAGCGGTGTATGCCGTTCATCGGCATAGCCGCTTTATGCGTTTCAGAACTGCCACATTTCGGGGTCGGCAACGCAGCCGCCGAACTGCTTCAGCCGTCCGAGAAAGTCGGCGCGATCGATATGCTTGGCGCCGTATCGTTCCATGTTTGGCGTATAATCTTGGCAATCGATGAGCCGGAAGCCAAACCGTTGCGCACGCTGCACAAAATACACAAAAGCAGCCTTTGTGCTGTCGGAAATTCGGGTAAACATCGATTCGCCGCCGAAAATAAGACCGACGCATGTGCCGTAGAACCCGCCGCACAAAGTGCCGTCGGCATCGAAGGCCTCGACCGAATGCGCCAGACCGCGTTTGTTGAGTTCGATCATCGCTTCGGCATAAGAAGGCGTAATCCACGTGCCGCTTTGCCCCGGGCGTTTGGCGGCGGCGCATTGCGCGACGACTTCGGCAAATGATGCATCGCAGCGGATCGTAAAAAGCCCCTTGGCGACGGTGCGCCGAAGCGAATGCGAAACGCGCAGATCGGCGGGATCCAAAACATATCGTCGTTTGGGGCAATAAAATGGTATGACGGGCATGCAGGATGCCGGCCAGGGGAAAATCCCGTTGGCATAACAAACGGCAAGATCGTCGGCGTTTAAATCCGAACCGAAAAAAGCGATGTCGCCCGACGGACAAACGTGCACGGGCGGTTCGGAGAAACAGTGCTTTATCCCCGACTCGGCGGGGCAAATATACGGCATAGAGAGTAATCCGCAGAAAAGGCTGAAAGCGTGTTAAACAAAGGCGTTAAAGCAACCGTCATTGCGCTTGCGCTGTGTGTCGC
>CAVGZQ010000297.1:0-3045 GCA_963633515.1 Bacteroidaceae bacterium | reverse complement strand
TTCTGTTGTCAATTCGCGGCAATTTGCCGTTGCGTGCTGTCTTTTGGGCGCTTCGGTGGCGTTAAACGCCTGCGGCAAAGACGACAATGATGCCGGCGAAAAATGCGCCGAAACAACGTGCAAAGACGCAAACATTCTCGCCGTTTGCGACGCGCAAACGGGCATAAGCTCCGAGCGCGAGTGCGCCTACGGCTGCGAAAACAATGCATGCAAAGCGGCGCCCGCCGGCGAAAAATGCACTGAAACAATGTGCAAAGACGCAAACATTCTCGCCGTTTGCGATGCGAAATCCGGGATTTCGTTTGAACGCGAATGCGCCTACGGCTGCGAAAATAACGCATGCAAAGCGGCGCCTGCCGGCGAAAAATGCACCGAAACAATGTGCAAAGACGCAAACATTCTCGCCGTTTGCGACACGGAAACGGGCATAATCAAAGAGCGCGAATGCGCCGACGGCTGCGACAATAACGCATGCAAGCCCAAAAGCGGCGAAGACAAATGCGAAGACGGCTTTGCCCGCTGCAGCGCCGACGGCGCATATGCCGAAAAATGCGAACAAGGCGCGCTTTGGCGCGAACAATGCGCAAACGGCTGCGAAAACGGCACATGCAAAAAACAAACAATATATAAAAGCGGCGAAAAATGCGACAGCGAAACGTTCAAAGGGTATTGTTTGGAAGATCTCAACATGTATGCGGTATGCGGCAGCGAGATATATAATTATTATGAATGCGATTCTGACGAAACGTGTTTGACGTCGCAAGACGGAACGCAATTCGGTTGTTATGGCAAAACCGAAGACATCTGCGACAACATCGGAGAAACGACGTCGACGTGCACTTACGCCGGCTTCTTCGGCGGCTTCATGCTCGGAGGTTTCCGAGAAAGCAAACAATGCATGCTCATGAACGACGGAACGGGAAGGCTCATCGAAACATCGTATGAAATTTGCAACGCCGGATGCGCCGGCGACGGCATCAACTGTGCTGCAGAGACGTCGGAAGACGGAAAATCGTGCAGCGCCGGCATGCAGGCTTATTGCGCGTTCTTAAATAAGAATTGCGCCGTTTTTTCGGGCGTCGCCGAGTGTTACGATTCATCCGAAACTGCCGGTTGCAGCGAAGCCAAATCATCGTGCGTCGGCGAAGATCGCATTTTGCATGACGACGATGACAATCCCGAAGAATATACCGTATACGTCACAACGACGTGCATGGAATCGGACGACGGCAAAGTATTTATCGAAAAACAAGAAACGTGCGCCATCGGCTGCGCGCAAGACGGCACAAAATGCGAACCGCACACCGCCGACAACCAAACATGCACGCCCGCAGCCGTCGCTTGGTGCCAAGATCATGATTACTCGTTTTGCGCATTGCATGGCGGCAATGTGTTGTGTTACGACGAAACAGAAAAATGCAGCGCCGACGCCGTCGGCGAAGAAATTATCGCTTGCGATGATGAAAATAATATCGCCTATTATTACCGAAATCGCCTTATGGACGACGGTCAGACATGCATTAAATCGTATGACTCCGACACAACGTGCGACGCAGGCACGGCCTGCGTCGCCGGCAAGGGATGCATGCCGCTCAAGAATGACGACGGCACGTGCAAAGACGAAGCCAAACAATATTGCGAAGACGAAGGCTATGCGCATTGCGCGTTCAGAAACGATTCGATCGATTGCTATGACGATGAAAACGTTTGCAGCGTCCCCAACAGCATCCGTTACCGTTGCGACGAAACCGGCTATGACATGCTTTTGCGGGATGTCTGCCTTTATGCCGACGATAACGCAACGCTGTTATACAGCACGGGCGGCGAAACGCACTGCACATACGGGTGCTCGGACGGCGCGTGTCTTCCCAAGCCGAACGCAGAAACGGTTTGCACCGACGATCAAAAGAGCTATTGCGCCGTACTCGGCGGCGACAGCTGCGTTTATGTCGCGGTGAATTGGAATTACGAACCGATTTGTTACAATGATGCAGACGTGTGCATCGGCGATGCTTGTCCGAATTCATTGAGCACTTGCGAGAATGGTGCCGAACACACGTATGATTCTTCAAAGAAATCGGCAGACGGCACAAAGACGTATTATGATGTCGCATACAGCGATACGCAATACTGCTATAACGGCTGCAATGAAGACAATACGGCGTGCAAGAAATTGGTCGAGAGCGAATGCTCGACGGCCATGACGGCGACCTGCGAGGCATATGGCTACAAAGGATGCGCGCTCGTCGACGGCTCGGAGATGTGCCATGTCGGAACATGCACGCAGAAAGATGACGTTATAAATGCGTGCAATGAATATCAAGGCAGCTATTATGCAACTACGTCGACATGCGCGGAAGCCGACAACGGAAATCTCGTTTTGAGCTACGACGAAAAAGAGTGCGCGAAGGGCTGCAATGAAGACAATACGGCGTGCAAGAAATTGGTCGATGACGAAGGATCGGAATGCGATGAAAACGCGTTTATCGAACGCTGCGACGGAAACACCGGCGTTTACTGCAATGAAGGCGTTGTGACGGCATTTTTATGCGACGGCGCGGCAGCGTGCTACCTATCGTCGGACGCCAATTATGCCAAATGCTATGCGGATTCGGATTTGGAATCGGAAGCTTGCACGATTCCGTCGAAAAAGATGGTTTGTGACGATACGAATCTTGAGCATGATGCGCTTTTTACTTATTCCTGTGCCGAATTTGAGAAGGCAGACGGCTCGAAGAAAGCGAACTTGTATTATTTAGCTTACGGTGTGTATTGCGTGAATGAGGACAAAACGGCGTATACGGTTTGCAATGAGAATAACACGGCGTGTTCGGATGTTTTGGAAAGCACCTAATGCGCGGAGATCCATTTCATTAGATTCGGGCTGAGCGAAAAGCCGCAGAATTTTCTGCGGCTTTTTTGTTTGTTTTTGAATAAACTTAGCGGTCAGTAATTAGCAATCAGCAATTAGCAATTAGCAATTAGCGGTCAGCGGTCAGCGGTCAGTTTAGAGCTTAGAGCTTAGCGCTTAGAGCTTAGTCAGCG
>CAVGZQ010000296.1:0-3048 GCA_963633515.1 Bacteroidaceae bacterium | reverse complement strand
GGCAATAGCCGAAGCCTGCGAAGGCGTATTGCCCGCAGGGCAATAGCCGAAGCCTTCCGCCTGCCTTTTTTAGGCAGGCGGAAAACAAAACCCGCATCGCACCGCATCGGGCGACAGGGCGGCGGACAGAATGCCGATAAACGGAGCATTGCCTCGGCAAAGGCGTGAGATGGCTGTTTTTGGCCGGAAAAGAAAAAATCCGGAATTCAACGCATTTTTTGCGCATTTATGCTAGACAGACGGCGCCGATGCCGGCGATAAGGCCGAACGGGGGCAGAATTCAAGCAATGCGGAGTATGAGTTTTATGTCGATAAAGTGGGTTGAAAGAGTATCGGAAGCGCGCAAATCGCCTGCCATGCGCAAGGGCATGACGCTTATCGAAATTATGATCGTCGTGACGTTGATGGTCGCCATCATGTCGCTTATCGGTTTTAACGTTATGGGTTCGGCCGATAAAGCGAACGACGGCTTGGCCGAAACGCAGCTTAAGCAATTTAAGTCCAGCTGCGAGGCGTATCGCCTGTATTACAAGAAGTTTCCCGAAAAACTCGAAGATCTTGTCAATACCCCCGACAAACGCAAGATTATGGAAGAAATTCCCGACGATCCGTGGGGAAATCCGTATAACTTCGAAAAAACGGGAAACAAGATAAAGCTTTATTCGAACGGGTCGGACGGTTTGCCCAACACCGAGGACGATATCGTCGTTAACGTCGGATAGCCGCTTTTAATAAAAAAATCCGAAAATGCTCGCTTGTTCTGCGGGCATTTTTTGATTATTGCCGAATAAAAATATGAGAGAGCGGCTGAAATCTGAATTTTTTCGAAATTTAACGATCCGTGACGCACGAAATTTGGCGATCCGACGTGCGCAAACCGAACGCATTCCGGCGTAATTGCGTGAGTTTGCTGAATAAGATTCGAGCAATCGCCGGGAAATATGAATTTTAATCTTTGGCGTTTGTTTAGCGCAAAATGGATTTTGCGCAGGACGAGATAAGCGCATTGCCTGCGGACGCGATGTTTCGGATAAACCGCATAACCGCATAAAAAAAAGGCATGCGCCTTTTATGACGCATGCCTTTTCGGAAATCATCGGCAGGGGAGCCCAAGACCTAGAAGCCCATGCCGCCCATGCCGCCCATGCCGCCGGCAGGCGCGGCGGGCATTTTTTCATCTTTAGGGAGCTCGGCGATCATGGCATCGGTCGTGAGCAACAGGCCTGCGATGCTAGCCGCATATTGCAGTGCGCTCCGGGTGACTTTTGCCGGATCGATGACGCCGGCCGCGAGCAAGTCTTCGTATGTGTCGGTCGCGGCGTTGTAGCCGTAGCCGTCTTTGCCTTCGCGGACTTTTTGAACGACGATCGAGCCGTCGACGCCTGCATTTTCGGCGATTTGGCGGATCGGTTCTTCGATGGCGCGTCGGACGATGTCGACGCTGAACTGTTCGTCGGCGGGGAGTTTAAGTTCGTCGAGGGCTTTCTGAGCGCGGACGAGCGCGACGCCGCCGCCGGGGACAATGCCTTCTTCGATGGCCGCGCGCGTTGCGTTAAGGGCGTCTTCGACGCGGGCTTTTTTCTCTTTCATTTCGACTTCGGTCGCGGCGCCGACTTGGACGACGGCGACGCCGCCGACGAGTTTTGCCAAACGTTCCTGAAGTTTTTCGCGGTCGTAATCGGATTTCGATTCTTCGATGGCGGCGCGGATTTGGTTGACGCGCGCTTGGATGGCTTCGGTTTTTCCGGCGCCGTTGACGATTGTCGTGTTGTCTTTATCGATGCTGATGCGTTCGGCTTCGCCCAACATATCGATCGTCGCATCTTCGAGTTTCATGCCCAAATCGGCGGTGATGAGGGTGGCGCCGGTGAGCGCGGCGATGTCCTCCATCATGGCTTTGCGGCGATCGCCGAAGCCCGGAGCTTTGACGGCGGCGACTTGGAGCGCGCCGCGCATGCGGTTGACGACGAGCGTGGCGAGCGCTTCGTTTTCGACGTCTTCGGCAACGATGACGAGCGGACGGCTTGCGCCTGCGACTTTTTCCAAGATGGGCAACAGCTCGTTCATGCTCGAAATCTTCTTGTCGCAAAGCAAGATTTTCGGCTTGTCGTATTCGACGGTCATGCGGTCGGCATTGGTGACGAAATAAGGCGACAGATAGCCGCGATCGAACTGCATGCCTTCGACGACTTTGAGTTCGGTTTCAAGCCCTTTTGCTTCTTCGACGGTGATGACGCCGTCTTTTCCGACTTCCGTCATGGCGCGCGCCAAGATTTCGCCGACGGTGCGATCGGCATTGGCGGAAATCGTGCCGACTTGTTCGATTTCTTGCTCGGACTGCGTGGGGCGGGCGATTTTTTTGAGCTCAGCGACGACGGCTTCGACCGATTTGTCGATGCCGCGTTTGATGCTCATGGGGCTTTGTCCGGCGATGACGAATTTAACGCCTTCGCGGAAGATGGCTTGCGCCAAGACGGTAGCCGTCGTCGTGCCGTCGCCGGCGATATCGTTCGTTTTCGACGCGACTTCGCGCACCATCTGCGCGCCCATGTTCTCGAACTTGTCTTCGAGCTCGACTTCTTTTGCGACGGTCACGCCGTCTTTCGTGATGAGCGGCGCGCCGTAAGATTTCTGAATGACGACGTTTCGGCCCTTGGGACCCAACGTGACTTTGACGGCGTCGGCGATTTGATTAACGCCGCGCAAAACTTTTTTCCGCGCCTGTTCGTCAAAAATAATTTCTTTTGCAGCCATGATGCTATCTCCTTAAACCGAATTCCGATTAGTCCAAAATGCCCAAGATATCGCTTTCTTTGAGGATCATATGATCTTCGCCGCCGACTTTGATTTCGGTGCCGGCATATTTCCCGAAGAGGACGCGATCGCCTTCTTTGACCTCGGGCGCAACGCGCGAACCGTCGTCGAGGCGTTTGCCCAAGCCGACGGCGATGACGACGCCTTCCAACGGTTTTTCTTTGGCGGTGTCGGGAATGATGATTCCGCCTGCGCTTCTTGTTTCGCTTTCGACGCGTTTAACGAGGACTCTGT
>CAVGZQ010000295.1:1954-3065 GCA_963633515.1 Bacteroidaceae bacterium | reverse complement strand
ATGTGGTCGTGCGCATTGATAAGCCCTGCCGAAATCACCGCATCGGGGCATGTCAGCACCGTCGCCTGCGCCATATCGGCTTCCGTTATGGCGCCGACTTTTGTAATTTTGCCGCTGCTCACCACGATGCCGCCGCCCAAATATACTTTGTCTTTCGTCAAAATATCGCCGCGGATGACGAGCGTATCGCCTTCGCCGGTCCGTTCGCATACGTGACCTTCGCTTGCCGGCGGCAATGTTTCGATCGTTTCGATTTCGTATTGTTTGGGCTTTTCTTTGCACGTTCCCGTCGTCGTGTCGCACACTTGCGTTTCGGAATCGCATGCCGGATCGCAAACGATGTATTTTTGGCATGTTCCGCCCGCGCACCGTTCATTTTCGCCGCAAGCAGACGTCTTTTCCCAAGCGTTGTTCTGGCAAATCGCCGGCACGCCGTCGATGCACGTTTTTTCCTCGTCCTTGCAAACCTCAGGTTCCGCGCCGCTCTTGCATTCGCCGTTTTCGCACGTTTGCCCCGACTCGCAGGCTGCTTTTTGCGTCCATGCGCCGTTTGCGCAAACCGCAGGCACGCCGTCGATGCACGTTTTGTCCGATTCCGTGCACTTTGCCGAATTGTCGACGCAACCCTTTTGCGCGATGCTGCAAATCTGCGAATCGCCGCATGGTGTCGTAACGATCTGCGCATCGACGCACGTCAGATACGAGGATTCGACGCACTTGGGATAATCGGCCGGATTGCACGTTTCTTTCAGCTCGGCGCATGCTCCCGACACACACCCCATGGTGCACTGTTTGAGTTGGATCATGCCGTGCGCCGAACATTGCGTCATATGCGAAGCGTCAAGACACGTCGTTTGATACGTCGCCGGATCGCACTCCTTTTTGACGTCGTCGCTGCCGCCGCAAGAAACCATCGCCATCGCCGCGCACACGCATGCCGGGGTCAAAAACTTCTTTTTGCTCATCATGCCAATATCCTCCGGTTGTGGGGCACATCTGCCCGTTGGCGGCGATAAGTCTTGTTTTTTGAGTCTAAAATGTCAAATTCTTTTAAACGGTTTATATGTTTTGATTGTTGCGTTGTGTGCCGGAAAATTACATGCAACCACAT
>CAVGZQ010000295.1:0-1944 GCA_963633515.1 Bacteroidaceae bacterium | reverse complement strand
CAACCACATTGCCCCCGCGAGTCGTCTCGATCGACCGCATGTGCCGAAAATACGCACATTTGCGTTCATCCGGACGGCATCGTCAATTGCATATCTTTCATTCTGTGCCGATAAAACGCATCCGATGATAATTTGCGATGCCGATCGCTTTGCGCCGGCGATGTTTGTTATATCGCGCTTTGCCCTATGCGTTTATTATTGCATATGTTTATATCATTGCATATGTTTATATTTTTTTATTTTTTTTTGGGGGGCGCCTATGGGCAAATGCCCATACGGCGCCCGGCTCCGGCTTTTGCGGTTCGGCGGCGTACCCGCCGCCGCCCGCAATGCGCCTTCGCTGCCGCGCTATTGCCCCGCAGGGCAATACGCGCGGCTCGGCGCGGCGTATGCTCGGACCTGCCGAAGGCAGGGAGAACATAGCGCGCGAAAGCGCGGCGTATGCTCGCAAGGCGGCTCGCAGCGCCGCCGAGAACATAGCCGCGCCGACGCCGCATTGAGCCAAAGGCGAAAAAGGCGGCGCTTCGGAACAGCATAGCTTAATGCAGTGCCCGGCGTTTGTTATGGCGTGTTAAGGTCGGAACCTCCGGATTTGTAAATGAGGTACCGTGTATCGCCAAATTTGAGAACATAAGAACTTGAGTTGATTTTGACATTTCTTGACGGATGAATTGACCGTGACTTTTTGCCGTTCGATTGTTCGCGTCATTTGGGGTGTCAGCAGTTCAAGCGGTTGGGAAATCGCTGAAGAAATACGTCCGGATCCTAAAAAATCATCGAGCAAGAATAAATGGTCATCGACATTGTCGGCAGTTAAGATCGATTTATATCGGCGCAATAAATCATATGCTTTTTTAATATAGACGCGTGTTTGATTGTTCGGTTCATCGGAGACACCCGGACGTGTTGACCGGCCGCAGTGGGTCAAAACAACAAGCTGTATTCTTGGTGCGGAAAAGTCCGGGGAAACATGACGCCGATATTCAGAGGCAGATGATGTAAGCGCAGAAAGCAAAAGCTCCAAAGAGTTGATAGACTGCCGATCTGTGCGAACAGGCACAATAAGCGCATTGGAAGCGTACCGAGCCGATTGCGCGGCTCCTGCAAAAAATGGGGATGTATCGATTATGCATTTATCAACCTCGCCTTGAAGTTCTGAAATCTCACGATTTATTTCATCGCGAAGTCCAAAAATGATATCATTGCGGCGGGCGATAAACTCGTCGCCGGTTAACGTGTTAATTTGATTTAATGCTGTTGAGACTTGAGACGGCAACATGTAAAGGTCGGAAGCCGAGGGGATAAAGTGTTTTTTTTTGTTGCGAAAAAAAACGTTTGTTGCCCCGGCAAGGCGGGCAACATGCGATGCTCGTCCAAATCCGCCGGGCAATATATGCGGTTTAATCAAGCTCCCAACATTAACAAGCGATCCTGAGAAATAATCATGATCAAAATAACAAGATAGATTTCCTTGCGGGCAAGCATCAACCGCCGGAACAGAATCGCCGAGAAATGAAAGGTTAAATGAAATTGTTGTTTTTCAGATTCCTCCGCGCAAATTGCATACGCAATATGTTCGAAGTTTAGGCAGTGAGAGATTCGGAAAGTTTCCGACGGAAATATCCGTTTGCCGCTGAATGACTGAGTCAATACGCATAAACAAATCTCCTTACATCCAAAAACGCTGCTCCCCCCAAGACTAAGTGCACACCGGAAATGACAGATTCGAAACCGGAATTGACATGAAATTAAAAAAAGCACAACAAACAGCGTTTGTTCGGAATTGCGCCTTTAAAAAAAAATCAAGATGGGCAACGCGGCAGTTATCGGCCGACGATTCGGAAATCTCGGATAACGGCCATGTGTTGATTTCCTGCGCTGCTGTCGGAGTCGTTTGCCTGAACCGGGGAGACATCGTCCAATTCGCCGAGCTCGCTGTAGACT
>CAVGZQ010000294.1:0-3077 GCA_963633515.1 Bacteroidaceae bacterium | reverse complement strand
GCTATGTTCTCAGCGGCTCTGCGCGCCGCTTTGCGAGCATACGCCGCGCTTTTTCCGATATTTCGCGCATCTCGGAGTTCAGAGCTCAGGGCATCGGTCTCAGATCCGATCTCAGATCCGTGCGTCCGGAGCTCAGCCGGGCTTTGCGCGCATCGGAGATCAATTCTTGCGAAAAGCGGCTTTTATGGGTAAAACGGCGCCGTTTTATGCGGCGCCGTTTTTTTTGCGCGGGCGTTGCTTTTTTTGTCGTTTTGCAAAAGGACGTTTGAAATATGGCAGAAGTTGAAGTCGGGTCGAATTTCGTGCGCGAAATCGTCGAAGAAGACATAAAAAATGGCAAAAATGGCGGACGCGTTGCGACGCGTTTCCCGCCCGAACCGAACGGGTATCTTCATATCGGGCATGCCAAATCGATTTGCCTCAATTTCGGTTTGGCAAAACAATTCGGCGGAACGTGCAATCTGCGATTCGACGATACGGATCCCGTCAAAGAAGATACCGAATATTGCGACTCGATCAAAGAAGACGTCCGCTGGCTCGGATTCGAGTGGAACAATCTGTATTTCGCGTCCGATTATTTTGACCGGCTCTATGCATGGGCGCAGGAATTGATTCGGCGCGGGAAAGCTTATGTCTGCGAGCTTACGCCCGAACAAATCCGCGAATATCGCGGGAATTTCTATACCCCGGGCAAAGACAGTCCGTGGCGCAACCGTCCTGCCCAAGAAAGTCTCGATTTGCTCGAACGCATGAAAAACGGCGAGTTTAAAGAAGGCGAACGCGTTTTGCGGGCGAAGATCGACATGAATCATAAGAATATGAACATGCGCGATCCGTTGATTTACCGCATCAAACACGTCAAGCACCATCGCACGGGCGATAAATGGTGCATTTATCCGATGTACGATTTCGCGCACGGTCTTAGCGATGCGATCGAAGGCATTACGCATTCGGTCTGCACGCTCGAATTCGAAGATCACCGCATTTTGTACGATTGGTTCATCGATGCATTGGAGCTCGATCGCCATCCGCAGCAAATCGAATTTGCAAAACTCAATCTGACCTATACGGTGATGAGCAAGCGCCGCCTTCTGAGCCTTGTCAAAGACGGCGTCGTGATGGGATGGAACGATCCGCGCATGCCGACGATTTCGGGGATGCGCCGGCGCGGATTTCCGCCCGAAGCCATCCGCGCATTTTGCGAGCGCATCGGCGTCAACAAACGCGATTCCATGGTCGATGTCGCCCTTTTGGAACACTGCGTGCGCGAACGTCTCAACGATATCGCGCCGCGCATCATGGGCGTGACGAAGCCGATTAAACTCATCGTCGAGAATTATCCCGAAGGCAAAGTTGAATGGATCGATGCGCCTTATCATCCGGCCGACGAATCGCTCGGATCGCGAAAACTGCCGTTTTGCCGCGAATTGTGGATCGACAGCTCCGACTTTATGGAAGATGCCCCCAAAAAGTTCTTCCGCCTCACGCCCGGACGCGAAGTCCGTTTGCGCTACGCCTATTTTGTCAAATGCACGGGCGTCGACAAAGACGAAAATGGCAACATCGTTCAGGTGCGCTGCACGTATGATCCCGAAAGCTTCGGCGGAAAATCGCCCGACGGACGCAAAGTCAAAGTGACGATTCATTGGCTCAGCGCGCAGCATGCGCTGCCGGCCGAGCTTCGCATGGTCGATAAACTCTTCACGCTCGAAGATCCCATGTCGGCCGAAGACGGCGACTTCAAAGCATGCATCAATCGCGATTCGATGGAGATCCTCCGGGGGTATGTCGAGCCGGCAATGAAAGATATGCCCAACGGTTACCGCTGCCAATTCGAACGGATGGGATATTATTGCATCGATGAAGATTCTGCCCCCGGCAAACTCATTTTCAACCGAACGGTGACGATGCGCGACGATTGGGCGCAAATACAAAAACAGGAAGCATAAAATCGGATCGCGCCGATGGTTCGGCGTGTTGCCGGGCAAACGAAAAGAGCGGCTCCCTGCGGCGGGAATCGCTCTTTTTTTTGATCGCTCAAATCGCTTCGCGTATGCTATTTTTCTGCGGTTCGGCGGCAACCGAGTGTTTGCCCGATTGGCGGCGGCTCGCCGGATCGAAGCCGTCAAAAAAAAAGGCGCGCGATTTTCTTCCGCCGCCGATGCGAAACCGAAGGATGGGAGACATAAAATGATGAAAAAATGGGGAATTGCTTGTCTCGTTTCGCTGGCGCTCATTGCCGGATGCAAGAAAAATGCGCCCGAAAATGATGCAAACGCCGAAATGCCGGACAAATCCGCCGGCCAAACTCAGGATATCGGAGACAACATGAATGCAAACGATAAAGACGGCAGTCAGACGCCGGACGACGAAATCTCGGAAGACTCCCAACCGAACGTTTTGCTGAGAACCGCTTTCGAAAAAGCGAAAAAAGCTGCCGAAAATAATCCCGACGCCGAAGAAACGCGCGAAGCCGCCGAATCATTTTTGGCGATGCGCGATCGCTATAAAAAGTCGTACGAAGCGCATCGCGCCGAAGTCCGCGAATTTTTCGAAACGCAATTGCGATCGCGCGACGCTTTTAAAAATGGCTATATTTATTATTTGCGCGCGGCCGATGCGTTCGATTCGGCGCGCGGCGATTTTTCCGAAGCTGCCCGGCGGGCAGATCCGTGGGTTGCCGAGGGCATCGCATCGGGCGACGATAAGGCGCTCAACGCTTTCTTGCGCGATGTCCGTATGGGCGGGCAGGAACGCGCCTATGAAGCGCTGCGCAAACGATACGAAGCTAAAACGCAAACGTCCGGCGCGGAAGATTTCGATATGGCGCGGCAGACCGAATTTGCCCCTTACTCCGAAAAAAACGTTGCGCGCCGGCAAGAATTGCTTGGCCGCGCCGCCGCCAAAGGCAGCGCCGAGGCAAAGTGCGTTTTGGCAAGCGAAGCGCTCGCCGCGAATGAAGACCCCGATTCCGGCGACGCCGATCCCCAAGCTTGGGCGAAAGCGTGGAAATCGCTCGAAGCGTGCGCCGACGGCGGAAACCCCGAGGCGATGTACGAGGTTTCGCGGCGCATTGT
>CAVGZQ010000293.1:0-3100 GCA_963633515.1 Bacteroidaceae bacterium | reverse complement strand
GTTTGCGGCTTGCGCGATTTTCGACGCCATATCGATGAAGCCGTTGAGTTTTTCGGCATTTTTTGCATCGAGGAATGTATCGGCCGGCGCGCCGATCGTTTTGAGATCAAGGGGGTGGCATTGATCGGAATCTTGCGGATTTTCCGCGATCGAAGCCGAGTCGTCGTTTTGCGCATCGCTTTGCGCGGCATTTGCATCAGATGCGGAATATTGCACAATATTCTGTTCGATTTTTGCGAGTGACTCGGACGGATTGTCTTGCGGGCAATTGGGCGCGTCGGAAACCGGATCGGGTTGCGACGCTGCCGGCGCGGTTTCGCGGAGGATGTCCGCCTCATCCGAAATCGCGTCCGACGCGTCTGAAATCGCGGCCGATGCATCATCCGAAATCTCGGCAGCGTCGGGGTTTTGTTCCCGAACATTGCCCCCGGCGCAATCGACAGCGCTTTTGCGTCGTTTGCGGGCGCTCCCGGATGCAATTGATCGTCTTGCGGGGGAGCGGGGTGAATTTTTGCCGCACGATTGCATGCATTCGAGAAATCGTTTCGCCAAGCCGGCGCGCAGAGCGGACGTTTTCTCGGAGCGATCGCTCAATTGGGCGTTGGTCATGCGCACGGCATGCGTGTTTTTCAGGACGGATTCGGTTTCTTCTTTGCGTTTTTTGCGTTCTTTGCCGATTTTGAACTTTTTGTTGACGAACAAAGCGACCGAAGCGAGCAGCGTTGCGCCGCCGATTGTCCGTCCGATGGGGTCGGCAAGCGCGAGAAATGCGCTCCCTGCCGTCATTGCGCCGCCGCCCGCCGCGAGCGCGCCGCCGCCGAGCCATGCAAGCGCGGCGCTGTTTGCCGCCCGCCGTCCCCGACAACGTCGAAATGCGCGCCCCCGTCGATGCCGTCCCGAATGCCGTCGCAACCCGCATGACCGTCGCCGGCATGAGCGCAGCGACCGCAACGCCGCCCAAAATGCCGTCCCCGGCGTTTATTGCCGAAGTTTGCGCCGCCCGAAGCTCGTCTTGCGCAAAGTCGCAAGCAGTCTTGAAATCCGTCCGATGCACGCGGATTTCCGATATATCGGCGCCGAAACGATTGGACCGGTCGGCGATGCGGTTGATAAGGGCTTCGGCCATTTCGAGAAGGCCGCCCGTTCGCTCTCGGCATCGCAAAAGACCCGCGCCGTTGCCGTTGAGCAAATTGTATTCGAAGCTGTATGCTTTGATGACGCCTTTTAATTTTTCGCCGAGAGCTATTTTATCGGATTTCGAACGCGAAGCGGCTGCATTTGCCGCCGCGCGTCCGTTTGCCCGAAAACGTTGCCGCCGCCGTCTTTGATGCCGTCGATGGCTTTTGAAAAAATGCCGGTTTGCCCGAAAAATGAAGAAGCAACATTTGACGGTTTTTCTTCTTTCGCATCTTTTTCTTCTTTTGGCGCAGGCTCGGACGCGCGGCATCGATCGATTGCTTCGATGAGGTCTTTTTCGGCTTGCGACAGCCCAAATTCCGCATCTTCTTCGCTTTTTTTCTGCCAAACAATGCCATCTCGATTTTTCTCCGACGTTTGCAAACTTTCCGATAATCGGAGAATTGAAGTTAACGATGCGCCTCATGATATTTCTTTGCATCGGGGCAATGCACTCGGACACAGCGCGGCGATGCCCTAAAACGCCGATTCTACATAAAAAACAGTTTTATCAGCTCAAAAGTTCAGTATCGGCAGCATTTGGCATTGTTGTTTCGGCAGGGAACCGGCTATTTTTGAGGCCTGCCTGTTTGCCTTCGGCAAATACGGCAGGCCGGCCGCGCTATGTTCGCGCCGGGGGCTGCGAGCATACGCGCGGCTCCCGGCGCGGCTATGTTCTCCCTGCCTTCGGCAGGTCCGAGCATACGCCGCGCTTTTTTTTTATATTCTGTGCAGCTGCGGCATTAACGCAGATTTCAGAGTCGGGATCTCAGCGCTTAAAGCTCAGAACCGAGCCGCAGAAAGGCGCATTTTTGTCTGAGATCGGGGGAAATTCTTCTGCTGTGCCGGAAATTCGGCATTTGCCCTGCCAAGAATCCCGGATTGCTGTTCATTGTTGCAATGCTTGCCGCAGCGATTGTTTTTCGTCTTCGGTCAATTGCAGATAATTCATGGCATCTTCGGGCGTTTTGCCCATAAGCGTCATGATGCGCATTGTCATGTCGCGCAAGCTTTGAAACCTTCCTTCGATTATGCCTTGAGCTTTGCCGCGTTTTTCGCCGCGTTTTTCGCCGCGTTTTTCGCCGCGTTTTTCGCCGATCTCAATGCCTTCTGCCCTGTAATGCGCTCTGAATTCTTCCATAATCTCGCACATATTCGTCTCCTCCTCATTTTGGAATTTTTCTCTCATGACGGCGTATGCCGATTCGCCCGTTATGTGCTCCAAAAGCGTCAAAACCTCGCAGGGATGACGCATCACGCCTCGCGGCGCAAATGCAAAATCGCGATTTCGGAAACATCGCAGGCTCTGCGCAATGAATTTGAGTTCGCCGCCGAGCGTTTCGATTTCTTCGTCGCTGAGCCACGCCAATTCGATTACGCGGATCGAATAATCTTGAAACCATGGTTTGAGCGCCCCGGGAACCGCGAAGCATTCGCTCAGCGATCGCGGCGCATTCCAACGGTTATCATACCCAAAATAGAGCACGATTGTCACAACCGGCAGGATTTTTTGTTTCGGATCGGCGCGCTTCGTCTGATGCGTGTAACTTAAGGCGTCGTACGTCATTACCCGAATGGGCATCGTTTTATCGGGTTTAGTTTGGTTTTCGAGCCCGAAAAACGCCAAATTAATGCCGACTTCGTTTCGCAAACATTTGAGCACATCGCGAAACTTGCGCGCAAAACTGCCGCCGCCGGTTTCGGCAAGCAATTCCGTCGGGGCATCGGCAAGTTCTGCGGGCAAAATCGGCGGCGCGTTTTTGGGGCGGCAAAATGCGTTCAGGAAATCGGCAAAAACATCGTTCAAGCCGAATAAGTTTTTTTCGCTCAGGTCTTTTCCGCTCATGCATTCGTCTCCGGCGGCATGGGCATGCCGGGCATCGGCAGACCGGTCGCGACGCCTCGCATGCATCTTCATTGAGAA
>CAVGZQ010000292.1:1109-3116 GCA_963633515.1 Bacteroidaceae bacterium | reverse complement strand
GTCTTTGCGGCTCTTTTCTATTTCAATGGAATATTCAGCCTCTCCAAAACTCAACTGATGTGCCATGCTTCGTCTCCTATATGTGAAATCCCCCAGCAATGAAATGTATCACATTTTATCTGCTTTGTAAATCGCTCAATTATTCAGACTTTCCTTAGGAGTGTATGCTTTGTTTCTTATAAATTTTCAATTTTGCTTATTGCACAAGAAACCTGCTCTACGATTCGTTTTTGCTCTGCAACTGGTGGAACAGGGATAAGATAGTTTCTCAGATAACTGAGGGAAACAAACGCCTGAACAGCACCAGAGGCAGCTTTTTTCATATCTTCTTGCGCTAGCACGAGAAACCAGTATACATACTCCATATGCATTCCATTGGGGATATATTTGAATAGCGCCTTTGATACTAAACTCATCAGTCCTTTGGTATAGAACTGGGTTTCCAATGCTACCAATCATCGCATACATAATGTCGCCGCTATCGACCTTTGATCGTTGGTTAATCGCTTGGCTGTCTTCTCTGGAAATCAGTTTAGCCGTGGAGAAATCTATCTGCCCATTGGAGAGATTTTTACTTGTAACGAGTGGGACTCCTTCGGATACATAGCGAGGAGTGGCGTGTGTTCCGTCCCGTACATCTAAACAAGTTCCAAGCCTTGACCAACTCCATCCGTAGGGTATTTCAAACGGGATCTCCTCGTCGATGCAGCGCTCTACACCGTCAAACTTCTCATAATGAGAATTATCCGAACTCGGCCGTTTAACGGATAACCCCGGTAATTCAACGATTACTCGGCTGTTTAACGATTACAACAGAGCAGAAAGCCGCAATTCCCATAAAACGCACGGAGCCCCGCCGCAGAATTGCTCCGCCGCAGATTTCGCTTATAAGCATAAACAGCTGCAAAGCCGGATTTCATCGGCTTTCGGGCATAGAAAAAGTCCGCCGCAATTCTTTTAAAATCGCGGCAGACTTATAATGGAGGCGGCGGGAGTCGAACCCGCGTCCGAAAATCTTCGATTTCGCCCTTCTACGTGCGTAGCCTTTGTTTAAGCATTTCGGCGCGAGCCCAAAGGCAGGCGTCGCCGAATCGGTCGTGATTTAATCTCGTCTTGCAAGCGCCCGCGACCATGGTGCTTGCTCGACCGGCCTGAAACTTGACGCCGATATAAATCATCAGGCATGACCTATAACGACGGAACCCTGGGGTTCTTGTGCTCACGCGCGATTAAGCAGCGAGAGCGAGCTCAACATTATCGTTGGCAATTGTAAGCATCCGGCAGTTTTAACGAGGTCACCGAACAGCCCCCGACACGCCGCACGAATCTCCGCATCCCCGTCGAAACCGTATCGCCCCCAAAACTGAGGCGGCAACCGCTTTGCCGGAAAGACGTATCGACCGTCTGACGTCTGCCCTTTGGCACATTTTCATGAATATTTCAATCAAATTGCGACAATACCCCAGATTAAATGCCGCCCCGGCTGCGGCAGACAATCCCGCTGCGGCGCGATTGGGGAAAAACAAAACCTAGGGGCGATTGCATCGGCGCGCCCGGCGCGCGCATCATAAAAAGCGCGTTCGATTGCCGATAATCGGTCCGATTGCATCGGCGCGTCTCATGCGCGCGATCCGTTCGCAAAGGTCGTTTAAGCGAATAAAAAGCAGATAATTCAACGGATTGGGAAAACTATTTCAGACTTCCTTAACGCTTATATGCACCCAAGCATATTCGACCTGTCTAACAAAATTTGAGCTGTCTAACAAATTTGTTTGACATATCGAACAGAAGCCATTAGATACGCCTAACAGATGCCGAGGCAAAAGCGTTTCGCTCGCCGGGGCGTCGAATGGTTTGAATTCTTGCGGTTTGAAAACAATCGAATTGGAGTTAAACTTTCATGGCAAATAACACGATATGCAATCTCACGAACGGTCAGCGCGCAATCGTCAAAAGCGTTCACGCAAACGATGCCATCCGTCAGCGTTTGTTCGATATGGGCGTTAT
>CAVGZQ010000292.1:0-1099 GCA_963633515.1 Bacteroidaceae bacterium | reverse complement strand
GCGTTATTCCGAGCGTCGAAGTGACAAAAGAGCGGTGCGCCGTCGGCGGCGATCCGATTTGGATTCGCGTAGGAAGCGTTCAGCTGGCGTTGCGCAAAAATGAAGCCGAATCCGTCGATGTCGAATTTTAACTTCGCACGATTGCAATAAATTTGGGTTTGATTTCGGTTGTCGGCGGTTGCGCGGTTTCGGCGCAATAATCGCGGAAATGCGATTTGGCGATAATCTTCTGCCCGAAGTATGTTTTTTGCGTTTTATCTATGCTTTTGCCGGAAATGCGGATTTTCGCCATATCTTCTCCTGTGGCGGATTTCCGCCGTCCGGTTTTGGCTGCGCATATTCATAAATCAGTTTTTGCCGATAATCGGGCGCGTCATATCTTCTCCTGTGACGGCCGCCCGATTTTCGGATTTTTTTTGCGATGCGCATAAAACTTGATTGTTTTGTCGGCGCAATAATAGTCTCAAATCGCGCGCAGTTTCTTTTTGCGCGTTGTCGGCATGCGTGCCGCCGAGGCACGCGCATTTCTGTTGTTACTCTGTGTTTTCGGGGCTTTTTTGCGCCGAAACATTTCAAACTAAGGCAAAAAACTCGAATGAAAAAGATTTCTGCTATTGGTCTCTTTGCGGCTGCATCTCTCATGAGCGCGCAAGCGTTTGCGCTCGATACGACCGAGCTCCTCGATCCGGGCGTCATCGAAGCGGCGCCGGCGATTGCTCTCACCAATATCCATGACGGAAAACCCGGATTTTCTTCCGAAATCGCCGTCGGCTACGGCGTCGCCGATTTCATGACGGTGCAAGCCATTTTGTCGGCAGGAACCGAAGAAGGCTTGGCCGATCCGACATTCGGATTCACCCTCGAAACCGTATTCACGCCCCTCGATACCGAACATTTCGACATCGATTTCGTCCTCGATTTCAGCTTCGAATCCGGTTTCTACGGCGTTACGCCTTCATTTGAATTCAACTTCGACTCCGACAACGATATGTCGTTTTGGGGCGCATATTTGACATTGGCGTTGCCCGTCACGTCGGCGCGGCTCGAAGAAAAAGTCAAATCCGACCTCGGACTCGAAATGGGACTCGGTTTCTATATC
>CAVGZQ010000291.1:0-3116 GCA_963633515.1 Bacteroidaceae bacterium | reverse complement strand
AAAAAAAGCCGTCCGGAAAAATCCGGACGGCGGGCGCGGGGCGATCGGACATCGCGCCGCGCGGATTAAGCTTCTGCTTTTGTCTCGGTTTGGGCTTCGGCTTTTTCGCACTTGCAATCGCTGCATTTTTTCTCGCATTTGCAGTCGGGATTGCAGCATTTTTCGGTTTCGTCTTTTTCGAATGCGAAGCGATAGATTGCGCCGGCGACGATTGCGCCGACGATCGGCGCGACGATGAAGAGCCAAAGCTGAGCGAGCGATTGTCCGCCGTTGAAGACGGCAACGGCAATCGAGCGCGCCGGGTTAACCGACGTATTCGTGACGGGGATGCTGATGAGGTGAATGAGCGTCAGGCAGAGCCCGATGGCGACGGGAGCCAATCCGGCAGGCGCGCGGCGGTCGGTGGCGCCGATAATGACAAACAAAAAGAAGCACGTCAAAACGGCTTCGACGGCGAATGCCGCGCCGGCGCCCGTTACCGTGCCGCCGAACGCATTGCGTCCGGTCGTCGGATCGAGCGCTTCGGACCATCCGTTTGTCGCAAAACCGCCCACAGCGCCGACGAGGTCGGGGCAGACGATTGCAAAAAGCACCGCCGCGGCCAAAATGCCGCCGACGATTTGCGCAACGATGTAGGCTGCCGTATCTTTTCCGCCTTTAAAACGCCCCGCTGCCAACAAACCGAGCGTTACCGCCGGGTTCAAATGACAGCCCGAAATGTGGCCGATGGCATACGCCATCGTCAAAACCGTCAGACCGAATGCAAGCGCAACGCCGGCATATCCGATTCCCGCGCCGGGAACGTTGCATGCCAAAAGCGCCGCGCCGCATCCGCCGAAAACGAGCCAAAAAGTGCCGATAAGTTCGGCCAATGCACGTTTTGCAAGACTCATGACCTTCTTCTCCTTATAAACATGAGCGTTTATTGAACCTGCGGTTATGGCGCAAATTGTCAGATTGCCGCCGAACCGCCGGCAAAAAAATTCATGGCTGAAACATGACAGCCTGCGGGCGCTTCTTTTACGCCCGGGCGGACTCCGATGTCAAATCGGATGCTTTGCCGGAATGCATTAAAATCGCTTTTTCATACATCGCCGATACTTGTTTTCTAATAAAATGCGAACAACAGCTGCATATCGGAATTATATTCCGATTTCGAACGCATTCGTCATTGTGTCCGGATTGCGGGCGATTCGGAATCCGGCGCTGCGGTCCGGCGGTTTTGTCCGGCCGTTCGCCGGACAAGCCGATCGAAGCGCTGAATATCATGCTGACAATATGTGCCGGCGTTGCGTCCGCCGATTGTTCAGTCCCTGACGCGCATCGGCAAAACGCCGGAAAAAATCCGAAAAACGCGCCGTTTGTTTGCGCAATGCGGCGAGCGCCCGATCCGGAATTCGGAAGAGAAATCCGAAAAACGCGCCGTTTGTTTGCGCATTTGGCATTGACGGCAAAATGCGGTAAACGGCGTGGGGCAAGAAAAATTGCCGGCAAACTCACCTTCTCGCAGCGGAGACTCGCTATGCCTCGGATTATTGTCATAGACGACGAAAAAAACATATGCCGAACCGTCAGCATGGTTCTGACGGGGGAGGATTACGACGTCGATACGGCGCAAAGCGCCGAAGACGGATTTGCGCAAATTCAGGCTCAATCGTACGATGTTGCCATTCTCGACGTACAGCTGGGCGGCATGTCGGGTCTTGAACTTCTCGAAAAGCTCCGCAACCATCCCAAAGCCCCCGAAGTCATCATGATGAGCGGGCATGCGATGCTCAGCGACGCCGTCAATGCGACGCGTTTGGGGGCGTTCGATTTTCTCGAAAAACCGCTCGATCGCGATCGGCTGCTCCTGAGCGTGCGCAATGCCGTCGATCGGCACGCTCTGACGCAAAAAATACAAAGTCTCGAAGAAACGCCGGCGGCCGACGATTTTGCCGGCATGCTGGGCGAATCGCCTGCGATGCTCAAAATCAAAGACGCCATCGCCGTCGTCGCGCCGACAAAGGGCCGCGTTCTCATCACGGGCGAATCGGGCGTGGGCAAAGACCTCGTCGCGCGCGCCATTCACGCCCGAAGCGATCGCGCAAAACGTTCTTTCGTCAAAGTCAACTGTTCGGCAATTCCCGCCGAACTCATCGAAAGCGAGCTTTTCGGGCACGAAAAAGGATCGTTCACGGGCGCCGGGGCGTCGAAAAAAGGTCTGTTCGAAATGGCCGACAAAGGGACGATTTTTCTCGACGAAATCGGCGATATGTCGCTTGCGGCGCAGTCAAAAGTCTTGCGCGTGCTGCAAAACGGCGAATACATGCGCGTGGGCGCCGAGAAGCTTTCCTATGTCGATGTGCGCGTCATTGCCGCGACAAACAAAGACCTCAAAAAATCGGTTGCCGACGGCACATTCCGCGAAGATCTCTATTTTCGTCTCAACGTCGTGCCCATTTGCGTGCCGCCGCTCCGCGAACGCCTCGAAGACGTTCCGCTGCTGCTCAATGCGTTTTTGTCGCAAATCGCCGCCGAATACGGGCGCGCGCCGATGACGGTCGCGCCGCGCGCGGCCGAGCTCCTGTGCCGATACCCCTATCCGGGCAACATCCGCGAGCTGCGCAACATTTGCGAACGCTTCGTCATCATGTGCCGGGAATGCGTTGCCGCAAGCGATCTCCCCGACGAAGTCGCGAAATATGCGCAAAGTCAGCGAACCGGCGATGCGCCTCTGCCGCCGTCCGATGCGCACTGCCCGCCCTCGGGCGATGAAAACCCGATGCAAAAACTCGCCACCGTAACCCCGGGGTCGATGAGTTTGCGCGCCTTCCGAAGCGCCGCCGAATACGCATTCATCCGCGCCACGCTCGCCGCTGCCGGCCAAAACGTCGCAAAAGCCGCCGAAATTCTCGGCATCGAACGGACAAATCTTCATAAAAAGATCAAAAAATACGAATCCGATGTTCCCGATGCCGACGAGTCGGACGATTGATCCGCTTTTTCGGCATAAATTCGGCGCTTCGCGCTCCGGTTTTGATGTCAAACGGCTGTGCGCCGATGCGGGGCTTCGGCTATTGCGGCGGCAGCCGCAATACGCCTTCGCAGCCTGCCTATTTCGCTGCGCTCAATAC
>CAVGZQ010000290.1:0-3125 GCA_963633515.1 Bacteroidaceae bacterium | reverse complement strand
GAAATAAAAATATATGTTTTTATGCAATCATGCCGATATCGGATTGCGCAGGATAAAAAAGGGCGCGGGCTATTTCGCTGCGCTCAATACGCCCTGCGGCTCCGGCTGTTTGCGGCGTTTGCCGCAAATACGCCTTCGCGGCTGCGCTATTGCCCGGGGCGGGCAATACGCGCAGCTTGGGCGGCGCATCGGGTTGCTGCCGATGCGCCGCCCGGGCGCGCCTTCGCGCGCTTTTTGACGCGGCATTCGCAGTTGTTCGCCTTCGGGCAAAAGCGCCGGCGCAGTTTTGTTTTTTGACCGAAATGCCGATTATCGTTTGACATGTTCTCGAAAATCCTTAAAATATTTGCTCTTGATCGGAGCGCGCCGATCGGGCTGTGGGGCTTTTCGGGGAGTTTTGGAACGAATGATTGATGAATCTGTGATTAGAACGGTCATAGAGCGAACCGACATCGTTCGATTGGTAAAAGAATACGTTCCGTTGCGGGCAAAAAGCGGCAGATTGTGGGGATGTTGCCCCTTCCATCACGAAAAAACGCCGAGCTTTACCGTTAACCCCGATCGCGGCATTTACTATTGTTTCGGTTGCCATGAAGGCGGAAACGCCGCAAAATTCCTCATGAAAATAGATGGCGTTGCGTTTCCCGAGGCGATAGAACGCCTGGCCGAACGCTTGGGCATCGAAATCAAACCGATCGACGAAAAAACCGCCGATGCGCGAAACGCCGAAAAAGCGCATCGGCTGTCGCTTTTTGAAATCAATCGGACGGCGATGGCTTATTTCGAGCAATCTTTTGCCGGCTCCGAAGGCAAAGCATGCCGCGAATATGCCGAATCGCGCGGCATTCCCGAAGATATTCGGAAGCTCTTTCATTTGTGTTATGCGCCCGAGTCGTGGGACGGTCTCATCGATGCGCTGATAAAGGCGAATGCATCGCTCGAAGATGCGCGGGCGCTTGGGCTCATCGCCGCCCGAAACGAAGGAAACGGCTATTATGCGCGCTTTCGCAACCGTTTCATGTTTCCCGTCATGAACGTCCGCGGCGATATCATCGCCTTCAGCGGACGAACGCTCGATTCGGGCGAAGTCGCCAAATACATCAACAGCCCCGAAAGCGCCGTCTATACAAAAGGCGAGCATCTTTTCGGGCTTTGTCAAGCAAAAAATCATATTGCCCGCGAACATTGCGCGATACTCGTCGAAGGCAATGTCGACGCCGTCATGATGCACAGTTTCGGGTTTTGCCACACGGTGGCGTCGCTGGGCACGGCCTTGACGCCGAAACAAGTCGATTTGCTCTATCGCCATGCCAAGACCGTTTATCTCATGTATGACGGCGACGAAGCCGGGCAAAAATCGATGATGCGGGCGTTGCCGCTTCTTTTGGCGCGCGGATTCGAAGGGCTTTTTGCCGTCGGGCTGCCGCGCGAAGACGATCCCGATTCGTTTTTGAAAATTTACGGCGCCGAAGGAATGAAAGCGCTTATTGACAACGCCCAACCGTTGGGCGCTTGGTGCATCGGGCGAAAATGCGAACAAATTTTGTCGGTTGCCCCCGAATTCCGCAAAAAAGGTTTTGCCGAGTTGGCCGACATTATCGGCGGATTCGGCGATTCGCTGGCGCAGCATCACTACATCGGCGAGGCGGCGCGTCAGCTCGGAACCGATGCGCGCAAACTCGCCGCCGAATTGGGTTTTAATTTCGACGTCGGCGCCGCGGGCGCAATCCGTCATGCTTCGGATGCGCAGGCAGAAGGAAAAAATGGCGCGAATCGTCCTGCGACCGTCGAGGCGATAGTCGCGCAAATGGTCGTGGGGGGCGACAAGCGATGCGCATCTTTTTTTGAGTCGCAGCTCATCGATTTGATACAAGATGCCGGGCTTCGCAATTTGCTCATCGAGTTTTCGAAACTCGAAGATCGATCCGAATACGCCATCGAGCACAGCTTATCGCCCGAGGCGCTTGAGCAGTACTACAAACTCGCCTGCAGCAAAGCCGAAGCCCCAAAGGATGAACACGGCAAAGACTTGTGGTATGAGGGCGCTTTGGCCACGCTGTTCCATGCGTGGGCAAACCAAGAGCGTTATCGGATTGCCGAAGAAATCGCCGCGTGCGTCAAGGCGCGCGACGAAGCCGGAGCCGAAGCGCTTTTGAAAAGAGATCGGGCGCTGCTCGATGTCATCCAAAACAGTTTCAAAGAGAGACGGTTTTTTCAGGGCGAAACGGCCGGGGCAAACGAGACGATCAAACCCGAAAAGACTTAGTCTTTGCGTTTCGCAAAGAAATGAATCGTTAATCAAAGCCGTTTATGCCGACGCGGACGGGAGCCCCCCGCGCCGACGGAATATTAATGAAGAGATAACCCATAAACAGTCAGAGCAATTATCCGGCAGGGAGATTCGGATGACGAAAAAGAATGAAGAAATTTTGGATATGAACCTCGTGGCGAAACTCGCCGACAGAGCAAGCCGGAATGACGGCAGCAAGCTCACTATCGACGATATCGAAGATGTGTTGCCGCTTGAGGTTCGCGACGATCCGAATGCTTACGACGAATACGTTCAGGCACTCGAAAAGCAAGGCGTTTCGGTGCCCGTCAACGAAGACTCGGCGCCGAAATCGGCGCAAAAGCGCCCGAAAAAGCAAACCGCGGAGACTTCGGCGGCGCCGAAAGACAAAAAAGAAAACGCCGCAAAAAAATCGCCGAAAACCGCCGCAGCCAAACCCGGCGAAACGCCGGCGGATCAAGCCGAAAACGGAAGCGACACAACGGCCGAAACAAAAAACAAGCCCAAAAAAGCTTCAAAATCGAAAACTGCCGTCGCAACGGAAAACGTCGCGCCGAAGGAAGATTTGCCCGCCGCGGAAAAGTCGGAATCGTCCCGAAACGTCAAAACATCCGAAGCCGGAACCGGCAAGAAAAAAGCTGCGGCGAAAAAAATGACCGATAAGGCGTCCGAAACGCAATCGGCAAGCGCAGAAGCCGAAGAAAAGCCGGCGCAATCGGCGCAGCCGGAAAAAGAGACGAAGAAAACGGCGAAAAAGACGTCAAAAACGGACAAAGCCCAACCTCCCGCCGCCGCAGAGGAACAGACCGGATCGGAAGAAACATCAAAGGCTTCG
>CAVGZQ010000289.1:0-3147 GCA_963633515.1 Bacteroidaceae bacterium | reverse complement strand
TTCGAACGGCTGCGAAGTAAATACAAATACGGACAGCATGCATTGCGGATCGTCGCACACGAACTGCGCGGTATCGCTTGCCGGTTCAAGCTGCGCGAATGGGAAATGCACCTGTCCGACCGGCACAGATGCTTGCGTCAAACAATGTTTGAATTTTGCGGCTTTGCATATTGCATCGTGCTCTGAAACGGCTATCACCGGCTGCGTTTCGGGTTATGCCGATATTGACAAAAGCGTTTCGAACGGCTGCGAAGTGAATACAAATACGGACAGCATGCATTGCGGATCGTCGAACACGAACTGCGTGACAGCGCATGGAGAAAACTATGCTTGCGTCAACGGTGCATGTAAGTTGAATTCATGTGAATCAAATGATGAATTGCTTTGCGGAGAAAAGTGTGTAAATGTCGTTAATGACGCATCGAATTGCGGCGGATGCGGTATCGAATGCAGCGAAACTAGAAGTATTTGTTCAAATCGCAGTTGTGTAGAGTGCACAGAGGATGGACATTGTTTAAGTCAAAACCGGAAGTGTGATAAAGTTTACAACAGATGCGTTGCGTGTATGACAAGTTCCGATTGCAATATTGCAAATGCCGCTGCAATTAAGTGTATAGGCAATACTTGCAATGCGATGGTATGCGAATCGGGTTATCATACTGTAGCGAATTATGAATCTTGCGAGCAGGACAGTACCGAAAACTGCGGATCGCAAGATTATAAATGCAGCGAAAAGGTTGATAAATGGAAAGACGGCACTTGTAATTCGGGAACGTGTGAAGTAGAATCTTGTGAAGAAGGATATCATCCGAATGAATCAGGTACTTCATGCGAAGCTGACACTGCAACGGCTTGCGGCAACACAACAAACGATTGCACGGCGATAGAGAATGCAGATAATAGTTCTGTCGAATGCTCCGGAGGTTGGTGTAAAGTTAATGCATGTTTAACCGATTTTCACATCCTTTCGCAGGATGGTAAAAATGATGAATGTGCGGCCGATACAGTTGAAAAATGCGGTTCAGAGACCAATAATTGCAAAGATGGATTAGGCAGCAGTCGATCGGCTCAATGTACAAGCGGCGAATGTACTTATTCCTGTTCTGATGCTGATGGGTATACAAATTGTGGTAACGACTCGGAATTAAAATGTATAAAACTTCCGAGCGCAGATGAATGCAATAATTGTTCCGGATGTACAGAAGGGCAGGAATGCAAGAAAAAAGGTGGGGGCAGATATGAATGTAAAAGTGCTTAGTTTTATGCTTATACAATTCATCTGATTGGGGGGAACTTCCGCGCTCTAGCCTGAAGGCTGGCGTAACTCACCGAAGCCCCGGCGTTAGCCGGGGCATTTTTTGTTTTTTGCGATGCAGGGACTTCGTGCTTTAGGGGCGATATGGTGCGATGCATGGGATGAAACGCGCGCGGCGCCCGGATCGGCGGCGCGCCTGTTGCCGCGCGTATGGCACCGAAAGTGCCATAGCGCGGCGGCTGCGCGTATGCGCGCAAGGCGGCTGCCCGGCAGGGAAGGCGACGAGCACATAGCGCAGCCGGCGCAGGCGTATGGCGGCATTTGCCGCCATAGCCGAAGCTTTTCGCGCAGGCGTATGGCGGCATTGGCCGCCATAGCCGAAGCCCGGCGGCGTATTGCGCCCAAAAGGCGCAAAAGCCGCCGCAAAACATGCGCGTTCGCATTGCGCCCATTGGGCGCAAGCGGCGCGCCGCCGCATCATTGCCGCGGCGAAAGGCGGCGCATAAAAAAAAGCGGAATAAGGCGCGCATGCGCATCGCATGAGACGAATGATGCAAATTGTTACATATTTTGTTGAATTCGTCATGGCGCAAGGTGTATAAACCGCGCGGTTTTTTGTGTGCCGGTTTTTATGCAATCGGCGGTCGGACAAGCGAAGGAGAGTCAAAATTGCGGGTGCGTCGGTGTTTTGTTGCGATTTTTGGGTGTGCGGCGATGTCGGGATGCGCGCTGGAACAGGTCGGGAATATCGATTTCGAAGCGTTGGACGAATGCCCGAACGCGGCGTTGGCGCAGTCGGTCGCAGACGGCGATATCGAATCGGTCGCGTGCGCGCTGCGGGCTTCGTCGGGCGATTGTTTGCGGTATGATTTGAAACGAAGCGGCGAAGATATCGAAACAAAAACCGAAGAAGATTACCGCGATTTGGCGGTGATTGCGGCGCTCAACTCGGGCATGTGCCCGGCGGGGTACAGCTGCAAGACGACCGACGAAACGGGCACGTTTTGCGCGAAATCGATGTGCAACGGTTTGAGCGTCGATATATACAAAGACGATAACAATTGCGGTTCGTGCGGCAATAAATGCGGCGAGGCCGAGTCGTGCAAAAACGGCGTTTGCGGCGGTTCCGACAGCACGAAAGTATGGTGCGACGGGAAATATATCGACCCAAACACCGATGTGAATTATTGCGGCGCGAAGGGGAGCTGCACGGGGCAAAGCGTGAGCGCGGCAAATTATCGCGGCATGAATTGTTCGGCGCATGCGAGCAAGAAAGTATGCATCGACGGCGCGTGCGTCGAAAACTGCCCGAGCGGTCAATCGATATGCATGCATATGTGCGTTACGCTTGCCGATGCAAATATCGCAACATGCGAAGGGCTGACCGTTACATGCAAAACGGGCTTCGGGCAATGCGACAAGTCGGCGCCGAAATGTTTGGATTTGATGCAAGATTCGAACAATTGCGGCAAATGCGGCAACAACTGCGGCGCCGGTTATGTTTGCGTCGGCGGCGAATGCGATGTCAATTCGTGCGCCGACGAAACGCAAACGCTGTGTTCGGTCGGCGGCGAAAATGTTTGCATCGCTGTAAACGATAACGATGCCGATCATTGCGGAACGTGCAATTATAAATGCTCCGAACATCCCATTGCAAATGCGACATCGCAGACATGCACCGCCGGCAAATGCCAATATGCGTGCACAACGGGCTATGATAATGTCGGAACGGGCGCGACGGCCGATACGATAAAATGCGTTGACTTAAAAACCGACATCAACAACTGCGGCAAGAAAGGCAATGTTTGCACAGGCGGCACAGTTTGCGTCGACAGCTCATGCGTCGTGAATTCGTGTTCGACGGGGCAAACGCTTTGCGCGATAAACGGCAA
>CAVGZQ010000288.1:0-3154 GCA_963633515.1 Bacteroidaceae bacterium | reverse complement strand
AAAACTCAACGGATGTGCCATGCTTCGTCTCCTATATGTGAAATCCCCCGACAATGAAATGTATCACATTTTATCTGCTTTGTAAATCGCTCAATTATTCAGACTTTCCTTGAGCATTTTCGAGAACCAACGCGCCATTTTCGCACAATTGAAGTGTATTTGCGCCGATGCATTTGTTGTCGGTCTCGGCGCATGCGCTGTTTGAATTGTTGCCGGATTCTGCCGATTCATCGGAACATGCCTGAAGGCATAATGCGCATAAGCATGCATAAACAACGATAGTAAAGAAGTCGGATGATCTTCGTCAGCGCGTTATCTGCTATTGAATGTTATAGATTTTTCTGAGCTTGTTATTTCTTTTAAACGGCTTTACAAGATAGCCGTCAATCTCCCTCGATATAGAGAGTCCTTTCTCTGCGCATTCTTTTTTTGCCGCATCTGCCGATGCGACAGTCTTGCTCAATAAAGCATGGACGAGTTGATTGCGTGTTTCGCGCCATTCGTCTATTTTTCTGATAGTTGCGGCGATTCCGGTGCGGTCAATTGCATTCATTTGCATGAACAAAGCGCGCATATAGCCGATTTTTGCAACAGTTTTTTTGCGTTTCAAGACTTGCAGATACTCGCCGACAGAAGAATCAATCTCTTCTGCTTGTTCCGAAGTCATATTCAGCAGAGCTTCGATTAACGATGTTTTTGCGCCGATATCTCTAATTCGGATTGTGTAATTATCAGCTTTTTTCAAAAGCTTTCTCATGAACGGATAAACGGTCTTGTTAACCTTTAATTTTTGGTTGTCTCTTGTCACAATTCCTGCATGATGCAAAAATGCAACAAGTCTGTCTTCTGTAATTGCATAACCGATTGCAGCGGCTTCAAGATAAAAATGCGCGTTAAGCGCCTTGGAAAGCCGTTTGTATTCTGTCTCGTATGCATATTGTTTTTCTTTTCCATTTTTGACGCTGTCCATCGAAAAACCTCAGTCATTATTGCACTATTTTTATTCATTGAAATCGCAAAACTCTTTCTTGCTTTGCATTTTTCAAACGCATCGTTTTGCGTAAAAATCGTATTGCATAAAAAAGTTGTCCGTCAATACAAAAAAAAGCGCATTTTGGTAAAATGAGCGGTCAGCGGTTGGCACATTTCTGCGATTGCAGCATTCCGTCCGTCAACTCGGCACGGCTGCCCGACAAGAAAGCCGAAGCGGTTTTGCGCGATGTTAAAAGCGATTGCCGCGTGCTTGCGCAAATTTCGCCCGAAAGAATGCGATCATTAGTATCGCACGGAATTTGAGCACATCGCCGGCAGCGGCAATGTTGTCCGAAATATGGCGCAGGATTCCGAAAATCGGCTGTATTTCAGTGGGTTGGCACTCGGAGCATCGGAGTCAAACGGCAAGTCTCGGGGCTGACGGCTAATGTCTAATTGCCGGCAGCCGCATCGCGTTCGTCGGTGAGCGTTTGTATTTTGATGAGCGCAGCATCGAGCGTTTCCCAAGTCGAGATTAGCTCGTCGAATGAAACCGGGGGCGAGGTTTTTGTATCGATAAAACGCGCATAATCGACGGTAATGTCGAAAAAAAGCGATTGCAAACGCAAAAGCTCGATGAGCGCGGGCGATTGCGCCAATGTTTTATGGGGTTTTGCAAGCATGGCGACATTGTATGACAAATCGGCAATGCTTTGCAAAAACGTCGCATAAGTTCCGTTTGGTTCGGCATAGAGAGTCCAGATGCGTTGCCATGATTTGAGTTTTTTCCACGTCAAATCGGCGTTTGATGTTTCGGCAAACCAAGCATAAATCTCGGTCAGACGCTGGACGAGCCGGCTTAAGTGGCGCCTGCACAATTCGATGACGACGAGGGAATGTCCCAGCGTCCGTTCTTGCGACGGGCTTTGGCGCCACGATACGACCCATGCGCTTTGCCGCGGGGAATTCGATATTTCGGCTTCCGGAAACCCCTTGCAAGCGCCTTGTTTGCATAAACGGAGCAATTCGTCGCGCACGGCGCGCATATGGGCTTCGAGTTCTGAAATCGCCAAAAGGCTGCGTTCGACTTCATCGATGCGCGCCGGCGCGCGGAGCATATCGGTTACTGTATGAATAAAAGCCGGATGCGGCTTGCCGCGGCGATTGAGCGGCTGTTGCGGCTCGGCGGCTAACTGCGGCAAAAGCGCATCCAATTCGGCAACGATGTGTTTGTGCATTTCTTGCCAAATATGGGCGTTTTCGACGGCGGGAAGCATGTGATGATGAATGGGATCGGCGAAAACCTGCAAACTGTTCCAAACGATTATCGACGTATCGTCCCAAGCGTGAAGCAAAACACCTTCGGCGCGCGTCAGATTGTCTTTTTGAACGGCGAGTTTTTCCCGAAAACCGGAGATTTCGTCGGCGATGAATTCGGTTTGCGCTGCGGCATAGGCGTTTGAGCGAACGGCGCGCAAGACGGTTTGCGCGCCGTTTCTTGCTTGCGTCAAGTTCCATTGCATGGCCAAAACATGGGCATAAATTTGTGACAACGCGCGCAAACGCCGCAAATTGTTTCCGATGCACGGGTAGGCAACAAAAGCATGCGGCGGAGAAAAGACGCGTTCCAAATCTTGGATGCTTTGGGCGTGTTCGCGCATTGCCTTTATGACGCCGCCGTATTCTTCTATCCAAGCGTCGAGCGCCGCGATGACCGGCACAGCCGAGTCGGCAAGATATTCATATCGCTTCGATTGCGCGGCGTCGCGTTGCCAATCGGCAAACGAATCGCGCGCCTGCAAAAAAATCGGCGCGCCGGCTGCGGTGCGCGCCATTCGGGGCGCAAGCTTCCCCGGATTCCAGTTTCCGTCGGGTTGCGGTTGGTTTTTGCGCAAATCGTTGATTTGCTGCGCCATCGATTTAATCGGCGCGACAATCGTTTCTTTTGCGTCTTTGATATGATCGTTGCGGAACTGCGCGACAAAGTTTTGAAGCGCATGAAATACGCCGTTTGTCGCCATTTCGAGCCGTCCCAAACGCCACAATGCATTGCGCCGCATTTGCAGCGTGAGCTGAATTTGAGACTGCTGACGCAAGCTAAACGCCGAAACGGGCGGTTCGCAAGCTTCGGCCGGCGGTATCTTGAGCGCCGACATAATCATGGCTTCTTTGCGTTCGAGTC
>CAVGZQ010000287.1:2173-3283 GCA_963633515.1 Bacteroidaceae bacterium | reverse complement strand
TCTTTTATGTTGTTATTTAATAAGCGAAGGATCGTAGTCTTCGGGGGCTTCGTATCCCATGAGATTGAAGACCGTGGCGGCGATGTTTGAGAGGCGTCGGACGGCGACGGTTTCGTCGAGTTCGATGACGCGGGTGCGGCAGGGGTCGTAAATCCAGCAAGGGACGCAGTTGAGGGTGTGGCTGGTGAGGGGGACGGGGGCGCCGTCGGCGTCGCGGACGAAGTCGGCTTTTTTCTTATTATATTGATACATTTCGTCGGCGTTGCCGTGGTCGGCGGTGATGATGGCGATACCGCCCATGGCGCGGACTGTTTCGAGGAGTCGGCCGAGGGCCAGGTTGACGGCTTCGACGGCGATGACGGTGGCTTCGAGGTCGCCGGTGTGTCCGACCATGTCGCCGTTTGCGTAGTTGATGCGGACGAAATCGTAATGATTTTCGCCGAGTTCGCGGATGACGGCGTCGGTGACTTCGGCGCATTTCATCCAGGGGCGCTGCGAGAATTCGACGCGATCGCTTTCGACTTCGATGTATTTTTCGCGTTTTTCGTCGAAATATCCGCTGCGGTTTCCGTTCCAGAAGTAGGTGACGTGACCGAATTTTTGGGTTTCGGCGGCGGCGAGGATGTGTTGGCCCGAGGCGCAGAGGTACTCGCCCATGGTGCGGCCGATGGCGGGCGGCGCAACCAGATAATGCTTGGGAATATGGGCGTCGCCGTCGTATTCCATCATGCCGGCGTAGCGGACGGCGGGGCGTCGGACGGTGTCGAATTTATCGAAGTTTTCGTCGTCGAAGACGCGGGAAATTTCGATGGCGCGGTCGCCTCGGAAGTTGAAGAAGACGACGCTGTCGCCGTCTTCGATCGTGCCTGCGGGGGCGCCGTTTCGGACGATGACGAACGGGGGGAGGTTTTGATCGCTGATGCCGTCTTCTTCTTTTCGGAAAGTTTCGATGGCTTGGGCGGCGGATTCGAATTGCCGGGCTTGCCCGAGGACGTGAGCTTTCCAGCCGCGTTCGACGATGCGCCAGTCGGCTTCGTAGCGATCCATCGTCGTTATCATGCGGCCGCCGCCGGAAGCGATCTTGTATTCATGCGTAGAATCAGAAAGCTC
>CAVGZQ010000287.1:0-2163 GCA_963633515.1 Bacteroidaceae bacterium | reverse complement strand
GCCGCCGGAAGCGATGCGATAGTCGCGGTTCGGTTTGGCGTTGACGGCGGCGAGGGCGTTTTCGAGTTTTTCGACGTAGATGAGCGCCGACGTCGCGCCGACGTCGCGGCCGTCCAAGAGCGGATGGACGCAGAGCGATTCGACGTTGTCGGTGTCGGCGCGGTTAATCATGGCGATGAGGTGATCGATGTGGGCGTGGACGTTTCCGTCGCTGAGAAGACCGATGAAGTGGAGCGTTTTTTTGTTTTTGACGACCGGTTCGGCGAGCCATTTCCACGTTTCGCCTTCGAAGATCCGGCCCGACCGGACGGCTTCTTCGACGAGTCTCGCGCCTTGTGCGAAGACGCGCCCGGCGCCCAAGGCGTTGTGCCCGACTTCGCTGTTGCCCATGTCGGCGTCGCTCGGCATGCCCACGTGGGTGCCGTGGGCGAAAAGCCGGGTTTTGACGGCTTCTTTATCGAGCATGTCAAACACGGGCGTGCGCGCAAGGAATACGGCATCGCTTTCGTCTTTTCGGCCTTCGCCGATGCCGTCGAGCACGATGACGAAGACGGGACCTTTGGGGCGGACGGAATTGTTTTTTTTCAGAGCTTCGACCATTTTTTGCCTCTTATCATTGCAGGAATAATGGCGTAAATAACGCCGCGCGGCGGGGACGAACCGGAAAATGCGTCCCTGCGGCGAAAAATCGGGATTAACCCGCGCCTGTAGTACGACAAACCGATTTTGGGCGCAAACCAAAACCGAATTGCCGGCGCATTCGATCAAAGATACACACGATGAACGTTCGGACAAACCGCCTATTGAGAGAGTTTTTGCATTTTGCCGCGTCGGCATCGGCGATTTTTGCCGCGATATCCGCGCCGTGCGCGGCGCGCGCCCAAGAGCGGTATGCCGATGCCGAAATATCGCCGCGCGGCTGGATAATGCGGGAGATGAAGACGTTCAGCGGCACGGTGCCGTCGCGGGCGTGGATCTTCGGGCCGAAAAATGCCGGAATTGACGATAGTCGCGATTTTGCCGGCGAAAATGCAAAAAATAACGGCTCCGGTCAAAATAAAGAAGATGCCGAAGGCAATCGTTTGAATGATATTCGAAACGGCAGAGACGGCGAAGTGTTTGCGTCGATTTTGGTGACGGAAGGGGTTGCGGGGGGATTGAAACCGCAAAAGCAGAGCGCGTTATTGAAATTGTACGTCGAGTCGATGATTCGCGCATGGGGCGGGACGACGGGCGATGACGGGATTATGGCCGACGAGATTATTTTTCCGCCCGACGGCGGCGCCGATCCGGCAGACGCGCCGCCGCTTCCGCCTTCGAATGCCGAAGCGTTTTGCGGCCGGAACGCCTCGTATCGCGTCGGCGCGTCGTTCGGCGCTTCGAAATACGTTTATTACGGATGCGGGATATTTCGTGCCGATTTATATCGGATCGTTTTTTTGGTGACTTGGGCGCCCGGCTCCGGCGACGATAAAATGGCAGCCGGGCGGTTTGCGCCGTTTTTGGCCGGAATATCGCTCGGGGGGAAATAGAGCGGTTTGGACCGGATTTGTTTTTTTGAGCGCGAAAATCCGGGCGATGCGGTGGGATCTTTTGGCGCGATTGAGTCCGAACGGTATTTCTGCGGCTTAAAAGCCCGAGCCCCGGGGCGGCAAAATGGCATATTCTGCGATTTGAGCCGTTTGGCGGCGGGATATCGAACGGGCGCGGGGGCAAGGAGTTATTTGACAAGAATAGTCAAAATGGCTATAGTGTCGCAGATTTTTTTGGGCGCTTTTGCCAGTTCGAATGCGTAACGAATGGAGCAGACCATGATAACGAAACGGCGCGTGTTGTCGTGCATATTATTGTTAGTGTTGATACTGATGAGCGGATGCGGTCCGATATTGTCGACGAGCCGTCGAACGGACGCCGAAGAAGCTCTTGCCAAAGCCAAAGCGGTCAATGCCGATGTTTTGGCGCCTTACGAATATACGATGTCGCAGGAGTATTTGCGCAAAGCCGACGAATTGTGGGGATATTCGGAATTCGGATACAGTTCGGATTATGCGAAGAAATCGATAGAAATGGCGCAGGCGGCCGAAGAAAAAGCGAAGCAGGATCCTTGGTATTCGCCGCTCGAAAAATAACGGCGCAGAGCGTTTAACCGACATTGGCGAGAGA
>CAVGZQ010000286.1:2665-3341 GCA_963633515.1 Bacteroidaceae bacterium | reverse complement strand
GGCGTATTGAGCCCCCGAGGGGCGAAATAGCCGGAGCCGCGAAGGCGTATTGAGCAAACGCGCAATAGCCGGAGCCAAAGCATGTATGGCGTCAAGGCATCCCCTCGGGATGCCTTGCGCCATAGGGCTGCCGCGAAACCGGCGGATCGCGCCGCAAAACAACAAATTAAATATTAAATATATATATTATCAGCTTTCTTTATTATCTTTATTTTTGCGGTGGCGCAGCTGATATTCGGGGCTGTGCGTGAGGTTCATCGACAGATAAACGTGGGCATTTTCGTGATCGAAGCCGGTTTTTTTAAAGAAATTGATGGCATGCGCATTGTTTGCATCGGTATCGACCAAGATCATGCGCGCGCCCATTTCGATGAATTTGTCGCGCATCGCCGAAAAAAGCGATGTCCCGACGCCGCAGCGGCCGCAATCGGGGTCGACGCCCAGCCACACGCAGTAGCCGTAAGTCCAGGCGCTCTTTTCCTTTTCGATGATATTGCCCAGCGCAAACCCGACAACTTTGTCATCGCGCGTCGCCACGAAACACGTATCGGTATCGGACGCATAAAAAGTCACCACTTCGAACTCGTCCCAAGTCCGATAAAGCGCCGGCCATTTATCTGCCGTAAACAGCCGTTCTCCGAGATGATATACATCTGCCAAATCGCCGATTTCCATC
>CAVGZQ010000286.1:0-2655 GCA_963633515.1 Bacteroidaceae bacterium | reverse complement strand
CTTCAATATTGCATTCCTTGCGATGATTGATGTGATTCATAATATGCCTTGCTTTGTTTTTGTTATTATTTGCAATCGTCCGCCGCTTTGAGTTTTTCGGCGGAATCTTTATATCCGCTGTATTTCGACTGCAAGAGGGCGAAAGATTTTTTTGCGAGTTCGCAGTTTTTCATCGAAAGACCTGCGTCGCCCATGAGATAAATCATATGTTTCTGATTTGCGCCGTTCGGATATTTCTGAATATATTGCGCGGCGGCCGAAATCGTTTCGCGGTAAGCGCCTTCCTGAAAATGCAACGAAGCAAGATCGGCCAAGAGCGCTTCGCTTCGGGCGTCGCTCGGGTAACGGGCGAGGAATTCCGTGACGGCGGCTTTTCGGGCGCCGGCGTCGCCCTGCGTTTTTTTCGCTTCGATAAACGCGTAAAGATCTTCCTGATTGGCGGGCAAAATCACGCCGCCCGACGTGCCCGCCGCGCTTGCCACCGATCCCAAAACGCTCTGAAGATTTGCTTGCATTTCGTCGAGCGATTTTTGCTGCAAATCGAGGCGCCCGCGCATCGCGGCCAACTGCTCGCGGCTCTGTTCCAGTTCCAGGGCAAGGCGGACATTTTGCTGCGAAACTTGCGACTGGGCTTCGTCTTGGGTGGAATTGAGGGCTTCCAATTTCTTGTCGGCGCGCAAGATCATTTCGGTCAGCTGCGTCTGATCGTTGTTGACGCGTTTTTGGATCTCGCCGAATTGAAGCTGAAGCGCCGCGACATCGGCTTCGATGCGCTCGACGCGCGTCGAGCACACAAATCCCGACGACAAAACGGCAAAAAGCAAAACGGCAAAAGCTGAAAAAACACGAAACTTCATCACGTCCTCCAAGAAAGACAAAAAAGCCGCGCTTCGATACCATAATTTCGGCGCGATAAAAATTAGAATTGACATATTGCTTGCGAACGGCGCGCATTAAGTTTAATGCACGCGGCGTGTTTTTGCGCGAGTCTGCCGCCCGAAGCGCGCGGCATGCTCGGCGTTTTGTGACCCTGCGCGCAATTTGACCCGAACGCGGTCAAAGGAGAGTTTTCACCCATGCCATATTCCCGCATAACGCCGGCGGCAGCCCTGATTGCCGCTCTTTTCGCAGCTTCAGGCTGTTCTCCGTCGTGTCCGCCGGCCGCGCCATGCCCCGTTGCCGAGGCATGCGACGCATGCAAAAACGAAAATAATCGCATCCGCCAAGACAATGCCGATGAATCCGAACAACCTGCCCAAGACGGCGCAACTCCCGACACAATGCAAAAGAATCAAAAAGCCGGCGTCAAATCGCGCCAAGACATCGATCCGCAGTATTTATGGAAAACCGACAGGCTGTTTGCGTCGCGATCGGCGTTTAAAACCGCGCTCGATTCGACGGCCGCCGACACCGAAAAACTCGCGCAATGCGCGCCGTTCGATTCGGCTGAAAATCTCAGCGGCTGCCTCGATCTCTACTTTTCGCTCCATACCGATGTCAATAAATTGACGCTCTATGCAAACATGATGACCGACACCCGGCCCGGCGCCGAAGCAAGCGAAGACCAAAAGCGAGCTTCGGCCGTGTTGGCGCTGTTTATGGAACGATCCCAAATCATCCGCAGCAACATTCTCAAATTGAAACGCGAAACGCTCGACGGTTTTTTTGCGCAATACGAACCGCTTCTGCGCCACAAACCGTATATCGAAAACATCGTCCGCCGCGCCGATCGCGTGCTATCCGACGACGCCGAACGCGTTTTGTCGCTTGCCGGCGACAATCTTTGGGCGGAAATCGATCTCAACGAAATTCATTCCGACAGCGAAAACGTTTTCGACGCCATGCTCAGTTCGATGCAGCTTCCCGTCATCAAAGACGAAGCCGGAAAAGACGTGCAATTGACGCTTGCCAACTACAGCAAATACCGCAAAAGCGATAACCGCGACATCCGAAAAAGCGCCGTCGGCGGACTCATGACAACGCTGCAAAAGTATGAAGACGTCTTTGCCAATGCTTATATCGGCCAAATCAAAAACGATATATTGTTTGCCAAAGCCCGCAAATACGATACGGCCATCGAGGCATATCTCGACAAAGACGATATTCCCGTATCGATTTATGCCAATCTCGTCGATACCGTCGGCAAGAATTTGGCGCCGCTTCACCGCTATGTTGCGCTGCGAAAGAAGATCCTCAGGCTCGATTCGGTTCATCTTTACGATATGTATATTCCGCTCTCCGAAGGCACCGAAAAGACGTATTCTTACGACGAAGCCGTCACGCTTATCGCGGCGGCGCTTGCGCCTTTGGGCAAGGATTACGTCGATCGCCTGCGCGCCGAACTCGATCTGTCGAAAGGTTCGATCGACCTCCTGCCGTATGCCGACAAACGCAGCGGCGCCTATTCTTGCTCGGTCTATGGCATCGATCCCTTCGTTCTCATGAATTATCAAGACACTTTGGACGATGTTTCGACGCTGGCTCACGAACTCGGGCACTCCATGCACAGCATCTATGCGATGCAAAACCAACCGCCCGGGTCGTATCATTACACGATGTTTTTGGCTGAAATCGCATCGACGACAAACGAATCGCTTCTCAACGATTATCTTCGCAAGAATGCCAAAACCGACGAAGAAAAAATCGACTTGCTCG
>CAVGZQ010000285.1:0-3367 GCA_963633515.1 Bacteroidaceae bacterium | reverse complement strand
GTGTCCCATGGTGTACAGAATGAAAGAAATCGACACAACAAAAAACATTTTAGATCGCTCAAAACAAATTCGTCTGACACGGGGTTTGGATCGGATGCATCCCGATCCCCATCTTGCGAGGCATCCGATCGGATCGCGGCGCATGGTGCCCAATGCGGCGCAATCGCCTTGGTGCGCAAAACCGACGTCGCGCCCGATATCAGATCTCGAACGCAGCGAACTCGAAACAGCGCAATCGCAAGCATTAAATGCGCTCCACGGCGCGGGAGTCGGAAGCCCGGCAGCGGATAATCAAGAGATCGGAGCGAACCGCCGGCTTGCAAACAAACGCCATGGCGGCGAGCGGCAACAACCGGCGAGCGGCGAAACGGAAAACCGGTCTCTGAGCGCGGAGGTGCGATCGGACGGCGCCGCAGGACGCCAAACAGAAAAGCCGCCCAAAGATGTTTTGGGACATTTTTCTCATGCGCAACCCCAAGCGCCGACGCCGGGCAGCGATGATCCATCCTGCCGCCCGCAGCCCCCTGCTGCATCGCCCGCGCTGCCCGATGCGGCGGCACAGCGCAGCGGAGAAAATCCAAAACAAGCCGCAGAAACACCCAAACAAACATGCAAATCGGCAAATGCGCCCGCCGAGATGCATTCAGCCGCGCAAAACAAAACATCGGACGCGGATGCCGGCCGGCAGGCATCGCAACTGCAAACGGCTTCTTTGCCGGCGCACGCGCCCGATCGCGAAAATGCAAAAGACGCATCCGGTCGGACGGACAAAGGCGCGCAGCGCAACATCGGGAGCGGCGCGCCGGCCGGATCGCATTCCGAAACGGCGCGCGAAGCGCAAATGGAGATCGCCGATATCCAAAACCGATTGACTTCGGAGCAATCGCCCTCAAAAGCCGACGCATCGCCGGCGTCCGCTGCCGCGCCGTCGGGACTGACGCAAGCTAAGTGCGCCGCGCAGGCGCGCGGCCGATCATCGGGTTCGGGTTCGCCGCGCCGATCGCCGCGCGGCGGCCAAAAGGCGAAGAACGTCAAAAAATTCGCATGCGCGCGGGGAGCAACATCCGCTTCGCAATGCATTTGCGCGTTTCCGCAATATCTCAATGCGCAGCATCGAAACAGCCAAGAAACGGCGAAGCGGCACGCAGCAGTCTTGCCGCAATCCGACAACGCCTTTGCGCAGACTTGCAAAAAAGATGTCATGCGCGATTTGCGCAAAGCTCAAAGCGAAAAACTGCCCGCAAAACATTCCGCGCAGGCGCAAGAAATATCTCAAAAACCGAAGCAAGGTTTCTGCGCGGCATACGTTCAAGCCGGCAAAAGCCGTTATGAAACGGCGCTGAGCCAAATTAAGCCCAATTCCGAGAATGCCGCGCAATTGCTGAATTTCAGCGCGGAATCGACGCCGTTTGACAGCTGCAAAACATCGTGCAAATCGGCAGGCAACGAAAAAATGGAAGCATCGCGGCAGCTGGTGCAAGCGATGCAAAATGAAATCGCAAATACCGATTCGATTGGCTTGCACGATTGGTCGTGGCTGCAAAACATCGCCCCCGGCGAAAAAACGGAAGGCGAAAAAAACGAAGCGATGCAGTTCGTCTTGCCCAAAAACTTCGAACCGCTGTTAACGATGGATGCCGAACAGCTCGGATTATATGACAAAACGGCGCAAGGTCTCGGCGCAAAGGCGCTGACAGATCATTTGCGCGCAAACATCGACGCGCAAACCGGAAACAACGAAACGATGCTCTCAAACGCGCGCGCCGATTATATCGCGCAAAACAAGGCGCTTGTTTGCCGCGCCCAAGAAAAAGAAAAAGCATTGCATTGCCGATTCGAAAGAGAAGTGCGCATCAGAAATGCCGAAGCGAGCAATAAATTCGGCGAAAGAACATCGTGCCTAGAAAAAACATACCATAAGCAAGTTGATGAATTGTTCGCCAAATCGCAATGCAAAACGGCTGAAATACAACAAAAAATCGACGAAGAAACCGAAGCGGCGCGGCAAAAAATTGCCGAAGAAACCGATAAAGCCGAACAAGCTTGCGCCGATGAATCGCTTGTTGCCTGCGAACAGACCAAAGACGGAACGGCGAATGAAAATGCATCGCTGCCTAAAGAAAAATTTGTTCGCTCTCTTTACAATCGGACCGTCGCTCGGATCATCAATTTTATCGAAAAACGCCTCGAGGCGCTTAAAGCCAAAATCAAAGGATGGCTCGAACAATTGGCGCAATATGCGATGGAAACCGACCGCGAATGGCTGATCTTCGTCGGCGCATTTGCCAATGCGCTTTGCGATACAATTTTCTTTGTATTATCTCTCTTGCTTGAAATAATTAAATCATGCTTTGAAGCAGCCGTAGAAATAGCCGATGCCGACATAGAAGAACACATTGCGACGGCAAAACACATCGGAAAAACGTTTTATCGGTTTTGCGTACTGACGCCGAATATGATGACATCGACGTTAAATGCGATGAATAAACAATACGCGACCGAAGCCGAAAGACAATTCGACATTTATTGGCCGATATTGGAATTGAGTTTGACGGCTGCGGGAATGAATGACGACGAAATCCGGCAATTCCGAAACGTCGCGCCCGATGTTTTCAGAAATTATGACGATTTTTCGAAAAACTTTCTCGGCGCGCTCTCGGCGTTTTGGGACAAATTCTTCTCGTTTGAAGGCATTGCTTGGATTGCGTCGAATATCATGAACGATCTTTTGCATATTTGGATGCCGAAATCCAATATCTCATTTCCGACGAGTTTAAATGCATCGGCAATGGTGAAATTTGCGCTTGAAATCTGCGGTTTGAACGTCGATTCGGTGCTCAAACATATGGGTTTCAAAGATATTGACGCGTTCCACGAAAAAATGTCGGGGACAAGCATTTCGGATCTCCTCGATCCGAATAACATCGCAAAGATATTGCCTTCATTTGCGACAAGCGTCATTGCGTCGGTTGCCGCCGACTTTTTCAAAGACATCCTCGAAGACTTTATCAAAAAAGGACTCGAACGTATGGTTGTAAAACTCGTCGCGATGGCGACCCCCGTCGCGGGAATCATCGAATTTGCCATCATGTTCGTACGATTCTTCGTTGCGATAAGAAAGTACAATGCGCAATTCAACGCAATATTCAGTTCATTCACGAATATATTATATCAATGCGCTTGGGGAGCAACCGACGGACTTATAGGCGCCTTCGAGGAAATCCTCATCGCCAACGGCGTTTTGCTCATTCAGCTTATTTTCAAACTTTGTAAAAAAGATCCCGCAAAATCCCTCGAAGACAAGGTCACGCGTCTTCGCGCAAAAATCAAGGGCGCGCTGCTGAAAACGCCGGCAAAGAACAAAGAT
>CAVGZQ010000284.1:0-3375 GCA_963633515.1 Bacteroidaceae bacterium | reverse complement strand
CAGCGGCATTGCGCTGTCGCGGCAAAATCCCAAATATTATTGGGCGCATACCGATTCGGGCGGTGAGAGCGCGCTGTATGTTTTGAATGCGTCGGGGGAACTCAAAACGAAATTGCCCGTTTTGGGCGCAGTCAATGCCGATTGGGAAGATATCGCCGTCGGACCGTGCGAAAAAGGCAGCGAAGAAACGTGCATATATATCGGCGACATGGGCGATAATAATTTTATCCGTGACGACAAAAAAGTATATATTGTCAAAGAACCGCGATTGCCCGACGAAATCACGCCCGACTCGAAGATCGGCGATCTTCTTGTCCGCGACACGATATTTGTTAAATATCCGGAGTCGGCCGACGAACCGAAGTTTGCAAATCCCGATTGCGAAAGTCTGATGGTGTCGCCGCAGGGCGAGATATATGCTGTTTCGAAGCAGTCGTCGGGGGGCGAGCAGACGCTCTATCATATCCGCCGCGACGGCGATCGGCGGGGCGCGGCAGAACCGCTTTCGTCGCATACGTTTACGAGCGCCTTCGATAAAGTCGCGGTTTTGTTCAACGCCGTGACGGCCGCCGATTTTGCGCCCGACGGCACGCGCTTTGCCGTGCGCACGTATGCTCAGGTCTACGAATACGATTTGGATATCTACCCCGACATGGCCGAATGTTTCAAACATCCGCGCACCGTCATCGCGGGCACGTCCGAGCTTCAAGGCGAATCGCTCGCTTATATGCCCGACGGCAAGTCGTTTGTCACCGCCGCCGAAAAGTATAACAAACTCGAAATTCTGACGCCGCTCATGCATACGCATGCATGCCAAACGGATTCGTCCGCGGCGCAAAAAGTCAACATCGACCCGAAATACAAAATTGCATCGGGGCTTCGCCGCGCATTGGAATCGGTCGCAACGCGCGCAAAAGCCGAGGATTGATTATTCGGCGGAAGTTATGTTTTGACGGGACTTCGGCTGTTTGCGGTCGGATCTCGATATGCATTCGTTTTTTTTCGGTATTCTCCGCAGCGGATTTTGTTTTGGGGCGGAAGTCTTGCATCTGCATCAGATTATCGAAAAAATATATATAATTTATATTTGTATGTTCTTGCCGCGCTATTGCCCTGCGGTCAATACGCGCGGCAAGCCTGCCTATTTCGCCTTCGGCTCAATACGGCAGGCTTGCGCGGCTATGTTCTCCCTGCCTTGCCTGCCTGCCGGCAGGCAGGCAAGGCAGGTGCGAGCATACGCCGCGCTTTTTTTTATTTTTTCTTTCGGTATTTTGCGCAACGGCTTCGGATTAAAACCGGATGCATTTCCGCCGGCGGCCGTCTGTCTCAGAATTTGATGCTATCCATTTTCGCCGACGACCGTCGGATGGCGGGATTCGGCACTAATTTGCGCTCGCAAAAATGAACGGATATTCGACGACGCAAATCCCGCCGTCGGGTTTTTCGAACCGCATGCGCCGGACCGTTTGCGTCAGGCAAGATTCGACGCGGGCATTGTTCATCGTCGTCGATTTGATCGAAGCGTCGGTGACTTTGCCGTCGAGACCGATTTTCCAAAAGACGATGATTTTTCCGCTTAAATCGGGATTGGCCAAAAGCTGCTGTTCGTAACAGTTTCGCAAGGCATTGGCGCGTTTCTCAACGACGCCGCGGATATCGGATTCTTTGCAAAAAGCGCCTTGTTTCGGGGGTTCGAGATTGAGTTTGGATTTATGTTTTGCGGCCGATTTTTTCGGCCCCGAAACGGCCGACTTTCCGGGGGCTTTTCCGCCGCCGAAACCGCCGATGGTGCCGCCGTAACCGCCGCCGCCGCCGCCGCCGCCGCCGAATCCGACGCCGCTCAGTCCCGCGCCGAATCCGGCGCCCGTGCCGTAAGCATCGCCTTCGGCGGTTTCGGGCATGAAATCGCTTGCATCGCCGAGTCCGGCGGCCGAACCGAATAACCCGGCCATATCGTGAAGTTTTGCGCCGCCCAAAGCCGCCTGAATGCCGACGGGCTTGGCGACGTTCCCGAGATTGGCTATCGGCGCGGGCGTGTCGTCGATTTTCGGGCGATTTTCGTCGCGCATCGCATCGTCGATGATGACGTTGTCGGTATCTTCGATGACGGGGATTTCTTCTTCTTTTTTGTCTTCTTCGGTGTGCTCATCGACGTTGCTCACGACTTCGACCCAGCGCGTTTCGAGCTGTTTGGCGACGAATTCTTCGACCGGATCGGACGACAGCGACGCGACGAATATTACCGCCGTATGGAGCGCAAAACTCAAAACGAGCGCGCGCGCCGCCGGGCTTTCGAGGCATTGCGATACCGTCACTATCGGCGGCGCAAAGAATGACGGACGGGCGGCGCTGCGATAATGCAAGACGATATCGAGACCGACGCCCGCGTTGACGATTACCCAATCGTCGTCGTTGAAATCCCATTGTTCTATGCCGTCATTGACGCGATCGCAGCAGCGCTTTTCGCCGGCAAGATACTGTTTGCCGCCGCAAGAGAGCGTCGCCGTCATATCGGTCATGAGAAACAGGCTGCCGTTGCCGATGATCGAAAAGCGCGGCGTTTTGAATGCGTCGATCGCAAAATCGCACTTGGAATCGCTTCCGACGGTTACCCTGCGCGGCGAAAGCAATTTCTCGCTTACGCATTCGCCATGGAACATCAATAAGCCGCAGAGCTCTTTTTTTGCCATGATTGCACTCCGAAAATGCGGCGAAAGCCGCTGCGATCGATTAAAAACGGACAACCGCGCAAAACCGCAGCGGAGTCTACACAAACACCTTGCCGAAATAAAGCGGTTTGGCGTTCGGTTCGGCGCGCAAAATGATGCTTTTCTGCCGATTTTTGTTCTTTTTTTTTGCGATCGGCGATGCGAGATTTTTCGGCTAATCGTTCGGACGTTTTTGACGTCTTCGAATCAAACTCAAAACAATGGCAGAAAATGCGCTATAAAATATCAAAAAACAAATATTATGCGGATTTTGGCGAGGATTGCCTTGGCACGACGGACGCGCCTGCGGCGATAATCGGTCGGAGAGCCAAATGCGATGATCACAGGCGAGCGTCGATGCCGAAAAAACGGCGCAGTCATCGTCGCCGAACGATGTGACGGCAAAGACGGCATCATTTCCGCCGACATCGATTAAGACCGGTCCGCCCGAATCGCCGAAACACGGCGCGCATGCATCGATAATATCGAATGCCGTGCCGCCCGGCATGTCGTATGACGCATTATTCGCCGTTTTTCGGCACATTGCCGACGAAAGCGGACAGGTCGAATCTATGATGCTTCGGCAAAATTTGCGCGTTCCGAAGCTGTCGTCTTCGCCGACGCCGAAGCCGACATACGTTACGGGCGATCGGCCGCCGGCTGCAAG
>CAVGZQ010000283.1:1795-3392 GCA_963633515.1 Bacteroidaceae bacterium | reverse complement strand
AGGCGAAATAGGCAGGTCTGCCTGCCGTATTGAGCCGAAGGCGAAATAGGCAGGCCTGCCTGCCGGCAGGCAGGCTGCCAAAGAACAATTCCTCGGCCGTTTGATGCAGATGGAAGACGGCTGCGCAAAATATCGAAAAAAAAGGCGGCGAAGGCATGTTAAGCCCCGGATCGAAATAACCGAAGCACCCCTGTTTTATATTGATAAAAGACGGATTTGTGGCATAACTGCCCGCACTCGGGGCAGGGCGCCCCGACGGCAGAGACGGACGCGCAAAAGACGAAAGGCAGACGTTGACAACGCTTGACGGAAAAAGCATAGCCGGGCGCTATCGCATTATTTCGGAAATCGGCCGCGGCGGCATGGCGGTCGTTTATAAAGCGCGCGACATGCGCCTGAACCGCGATGTTGCGCTCAAACTCATGCATCCGTTTTTGGCAAATCAGCCCGAGAGCGCGGCGCGGTTCAAACGCGAGGCCGAGGCTGTCGCAAAACTCCGTCACCCCAATATCGTCGAGATTTACGATACCGGGCAAGACGATATGACGGGGTCGCAATTTCTCGTCATGGAGCTCGTCGGCGGTCCGACGCTGAGCGCGTTTGTCAAAGATAACCCCACGCGAATACCCGAAGTCGGCGCGGCGATGATGTGCGCCATGTGCGATGCCGTCGCGCATGCCCATGCGGCAGGCATTATCCACCGCGATATCAAGCCCGAAAACATACTCATCGACGGCGACGGCACGATGAAACTGACCGACTTCGGCATTGCCCGCGTTTTGGACGAAGAACGCATGACGGCGTCGGGGAGTCTCGTCGGGTCGCCCGCGCACATGCCGCCCGAAATCATCGAAGGTCAGCCCTATGGCTTTTCGTGCGATATTTTCTCGCTGGGAACGGTGTTCTATTACGTTCTCACGGGAACCCTTCCGTTTGCGGGCGCCACGCCGATGGCGATTTTCAAAGCCATTCTCGACGGCCGATATCAGCCGCCCGGGCGCCATAATATGGTCGTTTCGCGAAAAATCGACGATATCGTCGCGCGCTGTCTCAAAACCGACCCAAAAGATCGATACGCCGACGCAGGCGCGCTCAAAGCCGACCTCATCGGCGTCCTCGCGCCGTTGCATTTTGACAATTATGCGGCGATTTTGACACGCTATTTTGCCGCCCCGGCCGCGTTCAGCGAAAATGCAATCCCGCAAATCGCCGATGCGCTCAACGCGATTGCCCGAAGGCAAACGCGCGAAAAAGCAACGCCAAAAGCGCTCGAAAATCTCAACATCGTCTTGGCCTATCGCCCCGACGATCCGCGGGCGCTGGCGCTGCTGCGCGAATTGCGTCAGGGCGGAAAAACGCGCCGCATCCTGACTTGCGCCGCAGTTGCGGCCTTTGCCGCCGCAGCCGCAGCCGGCATCATTGCGGCCGCCGCAAACGGCGTGACCGAAAGTTCCGATTTGCCCGTTGCCTCCGCCGCGCCCGCTGCCGCGCGGGACGGCGCATCCGAAAATGCGCGCGCCGAAACCCCGATTGTCTCCGGGCTTTTGCCGCAAAACGGCGATATGTCTGCGGTTCCGGCGCCGTCAATCGGTTATGC
>CAVGZQ010000283.1:0-1785 GCA_963633515.1 Bacteroidaceae bacterium | reverse complement strand
AATCCTCCCCAAAACGGCGATGCGCGTCCGAAACGCGGCGACGCCGCATCGAATACTCCGCGCTCGGTCGCAACCCCCAAAAAAGTCAACCGCGATGCGAAGAATGATCGCGCGGCAGAGTCGTCCGAAGCGCAATCGCAGGCTGCCGCCCGCCGGCATGCCTCCGCGCCGAAAAACGCCGCCGGCGCGCTCCGTCCCGCATCCGAAACCGAAAACGATGCCTCGGCGTCCGTCGAAGTCGTCCAGCCCGTTTTCCCCCCCGATGCCTACGCCGTCATTCAAGGAAAACGATACGATGCCGATTCGATGGGCGATATCCGCTTCAGCCTTCCCCCCGGCACCTATGATATGACGCTTACTTGCCGCCAACGTTGCATTCAACAAGTTCAAACGTTGCGCATTGCGCCGTCCGACGGCCCCGTCACGCGCGAAATCGTCTCGCTCGATTGGGCCGACGCCAAACTCACCGTCATTGCCCCCAACGCCAAACCCGTCTATTTCGTCGCCAAACGCGTCGACGACCATTCCGGGCGCATCATGCACCTCGCCGCGCATACGCAAAACGCTGTCGCCGGCTTCAATATCTTCGGCAGACCCGTCGTCCTCGATGTCTACGCCATCCCCCAAAATCATACCCTCAGCAGCTACGAAACCGACGCCCTCGAATCGGCAAAATACGCTTCCGCCCGCGTTTCCGTCACGCCCGGCGAATCGCGCACCGTCCGATTCTGAACTAAGAATCTGCTTTTTTGGGAAGCGATGCCTCTTTTTTTTGCGCCGCTTTGCCGCCCCCGCGGGGCGGGCGGCATGCGCTTGCGCCGCCGCCTATGCGCTTGCGCGGCATACGGCGGCGTTTTTTTTGCGCCGCTTTGCCGCCCCCGCGGGGCGGGCGGCATGCGCTTGCGCCGCCGCCTATGCGCTTGCGCGGCATACGGCGGCGTTTTTTTTGCGCCGCTTTGCCGCCCCCGCGGGGCGGGCGGCATGCGCTTGCGCCGCCGCCTATGCGCTTGCGCGGCATACGGCGGCGTTTTGGCACGCAAAGCGTGCCAAAAAAGCGCCTTGCGGCGCTCGACGATGCACAAAAAGCGCGCCAAAAACGGGCAAAATCATGTATGATGCGCCGCGCCCGAAGGGCGCTCTTTTTTTTTTGTGTGTTGCCGACGCCGTTTCGGGGCTTAACTTCGCGCGGCGCGCCGCTTTCGCGGCTGCGCGGCATGCAATGATTATCACCGAAAAACGCCGGCTGCGGCGCGCTTGCGCGGCGGTTTCGAAACACTTTGAGGAGTTTAAAATGGGGCTATTCGATAAATTATTCGGACGCGATTCGGCTTGGTACGTCAATAAATGCGTTCATAACATCGATCGAAAAGACTACGGCGAAGCCATGCGATGCATCAAACAAGCTATCGGCCTCGCCCAAAACGACGAAGAAAAGAAAATCGCCGGCGACAAAAAAATTGAACTTACCCGAACGATTTTTACCCAGGCCCTCGAACAGGCAAAAGCTTTTCTCCGATGCCATAACCACGAAGCCGCGCAAAATGCCATCGATCGCGCTGCGCGCCATATCCAGTCCGACGGCGACCGCGACGCCCTCAACCTGCTCATCGAAAAAGGGCACCAAATCGAAGAAGAAGAAAAAATCGTCGATGAACGCGTCGAAGGCGAAGAAAGAATTACCGGCCTCGATACAGCCGACAAATGGAATCTCTACGTGACGTCGCTTCCGTTCGACAAAGCGCAGCATTACGGCGAATTGGGCGACGCATTCAAAAAAGCTTGGAT
>CAVGZQ010000282.1:0-3399 GCA_963633515.1 Bacteroidaceae bacterium | reverse complement strand
TACGGCAGGCTGCCCGAGCTTTTGCCCCGAGGGGCAATACGCTCGGGGCGCGGCGCATGTTCTCGGGCTTGCAGCCCTGCGAGCATGCGCCGCGCTTTTTTTTTTATGGATTTCGAAGCTTCGGAGTCAAACGTCTGCCGACTCTGCCGTCGGCAGACAGACGCCGGACGGCAGACGGTGTCTGTCTAAATTCTTTGAAAAACGGCGCTTTTGCTGTAATTGACCGCACGCGGTTTGCTGCGCATTTGCAGCAGGTTTGATTTACGATTTGATGAATTCGCATATGATATCGACGGATATATCTCAGAGAAATGCGGCTCAGGAAGCAAGACGCATGACTGAGCCGGCTTACGGTCCGGACTTCGGAATGCCGCGCGCGGCTATTGCCGCGCCGAGCCCAAATGCATCGGCGCCGACCTCCGGCGCCGTCCGGGCGCCGCTGACAACGGGGTCGGCCGAGGCCGACGCAAAGTACAGGATTATCGAAAAACTCGGACGCGGCAGTCAGGGAGAGGTCTTTCATGCGCGCCGGCGAAGCGACGGCAAAGACGTTGCGATTAAAGTTCTTCACATCCATTCGGTCAAAGATTGGAAACAATACGAGCTGTTTCGCCGCGAAGCCGAAACCCTGAAGCGGCTCGATGTCGAAGGCGTCGCGCATCTGTGCGAAACAATCGAAGAACTCGAAACCGCCGATCCCGTTTCCGTCATCGTCCAAGATTATATTTGCGGGTATTCTCTCAATAAGTACATTCAAGCCGGGCGGCGTTTCGGCATCGGAGAAATTTCCGACATCATCATTCAGCTGCTCGGCATTCTGCAAGCGCTTCACAATCGTCCCGAACCCATTATTCACCGCGATATCAAACCGAGCAATATCATGCTTGTCGATGAACAGGGGCATTTCCGCGTCTATCTCATCGATTTCGGCGCCGTTGCCAATCCGCAGGTCAAAGAAGGCGGATCGACGGTCGCAGGGACGTACGGTTATATGCCCCCCGAGCAACTCATGGGATATCCCGTGCCCGAAAGCGACATCTATGCCGTAGGCGCGGTTGCGCTCTATCTGTTTTCGGGGCAGTCGCCCGAATCGATGGAAATGCAGGATTTCCGGTACATGATCGACCCTTGCCTGCAGCACCTTCCTTATGCGATAACGGTTTTGCTGCGCAATATGCTCGAACCGAACGTTCGCGATCGCATCGCCGACATTGCGACGATCCGTTCGGCGTTCGAAGCCATCAAAAAGTCGAATTTCGGGCTTTTGCAAGAAATTGTCGGGGCAGCTCAAAAACAAGCCGACGCATCCCAAACCGAGTTCACGTCTTACCGGCAAGGCGGCGCCATCGGCGTTTGGTCGGCTTTGAGCGATTGCATCCCGCGAAGCGGCGATATCCCCCAAACGGTTCTCGACGGCCTTGCCCGAATTCATCCCAAAATGGCATCCGGCGAAAAATTTCTTCTCGGGAAAAACGGCGAACTGCGCCTTTCGCAATATACGCAGCCCTATTGCGCGGACGATGTGGCCGCAGTTTTGTCGGAGCTTCCGTTCAAACGCCGGCCGAATGTGCGTTCGGTCGAAAAATCGCGTTCGGCAATGCTCTTGAAATGGCTGATATCGTCGGTTTTGGCTTTTGTTGCATCCTTCGTCCTCCTTAAATCCGTTGTTCGCGGCAATGTCGTTTCGGTCGTTTTGTGTCAATCTTTCGCCGCATTGTCGGCGGTTGCCGGCGCTTATTGCATGTTTATGTTTCTCAAAAGAATTAATGCGACGGAGAATTATGTTCGGGATCATGCGGAAAAAATAGCCCCCATGTTTCGGTACGGAAGAAAAACGCTCGCGGCGGTTTCTAAAATTGAATACGCAATCGATCCGAAGGTTTATGCGTCGATAGAGCAACCCCTTTGGCGCATATCGTATAAGTTTAATCCGGTCGACGACGAATCGCCCGAAGATCTCGAGCGATCGTTTTATACGCGGCTTCCGCCCGATGATTTGCAAGTCGGCGATTTCATTCCGTGTCTCTATATCATCGCCCGCGAAGACGGCGAAACGGAATACGTATACAGCATTCCTTGGCCGGTTCTCTCTCAAGATGATATATATTTGTGCGGCGATGCCGCAAAACTTCTTTCGCGCGATAAACCTCTTGCGCAGAACCATATTCAAAATATTATATGATAATCGCTGCATGGGCGATGACGATGCAAAATATGCGATTGCACCGTCGGCGCGGTTTGCGTCTGAGAACACAACTAAATATCGTTCGCATCGTCATTGCGGCAATGCGGGCAAAGATGTTTCATAAGCATTTCGGTTTGCTTCGATGAATAATAACAACGCTTCGGATTTTTCAAATGTTTCCGCGATTCCGACGCCCGATATCTTGACTCAGCGCTATGCTTTTTGCGCGGAATTGGGATGCGGCGCATCGGGGAAAATGTACAAGGCTTATGATAAACTTTTGGGCAAAGACGTTGCGATTAAAGCCATAAAGTTCCGCGCCGATTTTAAAACCCTCGAGCTCTTTGAACGCGAGGCCGCAACCATGCGGTCGATAAATATCGAAGGCGTCCCGAAATACGGCGATTTCATCGTCAATCCCGATAATCCCGACGAAGCGTATATCGTTCAGGAGTTCGTGGCCGGAAATACGTTGCAGGCATTGATTGAACGGCAAATACAGAGATCGTCTCTTCCTCATCTCAACGGCGGAACAATCGACGACCTGCTCGATGACAAAATCCATCCCGACCTCTGGCAGCCCTTGTTCTCGCTCGGCGAAATTAAAAAAATACTCGCCGACATCTCTAAAATTCTCTTAAAACTCGAAACGGAATACGTCCCGCCGATTATTCATCGCGACATCAAACCGTCGAATATTATTTTTTCTCAAGGCCGTTATTGGCTCATCGACTTCGGCGCCGTCGCAAATCCTCAGCGAAAAACTGCAAATTCGACGATCGCCGGGACTCAGGGCTATATGGCGCCCGAACAGCTCTTGGGCGAATGTTGCATTCAATCCGATTTCTACGGCTTGGGCGCAACAATACTTCACGCCGTCACGGGCGTTGCGCCCATCGATTTCCCTTGCGATACGTTCGACAGGCTTTATGCGCCTTATCTCGATCGTTTCGATTTAACGCCCGATATTTCGCAACTCGTAAAGAAAATGTTGGCGCTGCGCGCCGAGGATCGCATCAAATCTGCCGATTGCATCTTGGACGTGGCCGAGCCGAAAAACAAAAATCGCATAAATTATTCGGACGATCCCGGCGATTGCCGGCGCCTCGCGCCCCGCGAGAATAACGCTGCCGAAAAAATAGCTTGCGGCGCATTCCTCGTCGATAAATTCAAAAAAGAAGCCGACCAAAATCCGGATATGAGCAACAAAAGAC
>CAVGZQ010000281.1:0-3430 GCA_963633515.1 Bacteroidaceae bacterium | reverse complement strand
GAGCTCACCCGCGAAATCGAAGAAGCTTTGGGCATCGTGCGAAACCGCGAGTATACAAGCGAATATTATCAGCAAGAAGAAGAAACGCATAATACCGTTTCTCTCGAATCAAACGGAAACAAAGAGTAAATCTTTGCTTTATATTATATAATTTGATTATAATATAAAGTTAACATTCTTCTCGGTTGTTTTTTTGGCGACGGGGGAAGTCTCCCCCGCGCGCCTTTTTTGCGCGCGATGCAGGTATTCGCTTCGCAGCGCCGGCTGTAAATATCCTGCCGTCCCTATCGCGCTTTGCGCGATCCGTTTGCGGCGCGTATTGAGCCCCCCCTGCGGGGGCGAAATAGCGGCGCCGCGAAGGCGTATTGAGCCCCCCGCGGGGGGGGCGAAATAGCCGAAGCCGCCGGCGTATCGGCCGACGGCCGATAGCCGGCGTCACGCAAAAGTCGCGCGCCAAATACGGCGCTGCCCCCTCTGCGGGGGCATCCCGTCGGCAAGCGCTTGCGCGAACGTTATCCCCCAAAGCCCCCGCAACGCCCCCGCTCAGTCCCGTTTGGAGCCTGCATGAACGCAGAACTCGAAAAAATCATCGATTTATCGATCGTTCAATCCGATATCGGCATTGCCGGCAGTGCAGACTCCGGGCGCAAAAGCGCGTTTTGGCGTCTTGCGGCGGCAGACGAAAACATGGCGTTCGGCATTCGGAATCTCATCGAAAAAGTCTGCGCCGATCGCCCGATTTGCCGCGATATCGCCCCGTTTGCCGATAAAATTGCAACCCGAAACGCACACGATTCGACGGTTGCCGGCAAACCTGTCGCGTTCGAACGCCCCCCCGAGTTCGACGATTATGTCGCCGAATGCACGCCGCAGTTCATTTTGCGAAACATCCCGAAAGTCGAGCGATATTACGACTTGGATCGGCCGCTGCCGTTTGTTTTGGACGATATGCCCATTGATGAAGCCATCGCCGATATCGAAGACGTCAGGCAGGCAAAACTCGATCCGCCGGAATTCAGCGATCACGACAATATCGATTTTCTCGAAGATTTTCGGACATTTCTCGAAGAAATTTTCGTTCTTTGCCCATGGGATCAAATTACGCGCAAAGCCCCCGACGAAAACAGTCCGTGGCATCTCAAAAACTCGGCGACAAAACTTGCGCATGAATTGCTCGAACGCAAAAACACTTTCTTCGTCTTCGGCACGCGCGGCATGACAACCATGCAAATGGGCGACTACCGCCACGAAAAAGAAAAGAAACAAGAAACCGCCCGGCCGGGCGGCATCGGCATGCCAACGTTCGGTCCCGGATAACAAACGATTTATTATATCGCTGATAACCGACCGAAACGCGTTTGAAACCGGTGCCATGCGTTCGTGTTGCACCGAATTCAGATATAATAAAAACATCATATTATAAAAAAAAGCGGAGCCGACACGGACTCCGCTTTTTTTGCACCGCGCCTGCGGCAGATCGTTCGCTGCCGCATTGCGCCGGGGTTATTTGCATTTTGATCCGGTGTTAGCGTTATACCCGATGCACCTTGCGCTCTTGCAATCTTTATCCTCAGAGCAATATTGACCTGTCCCTTTGGGCTCCGAGCATTTTCTGACTTCAGGAGATAGCGGCCAATTATTGCTGTCCAAAAGTTTGGAACAAACCAATTCGCCGTTGCAATTGCTGTCTTTGGCGCAATAATCGCCTGCCGCCTTAAGTTCCGAACATACGAGTTTATTGAAAGTTCCCAGATAGAATTTGCCGGTATAGCTGTAAACCGATCCGTCTGCGGCATCGACGTAATCGATGCAAGACAGCCCCGTTTTGCAATCCGACGATTCGAGGCAATATTTGCCTGCTTCTTTCGGCGCAGTGCATTGTTTTTCAGGGTGATAATCCTCTTGGCGCGTGCCGTCGCTGTTAAGAACTTCGGCGCAAACCAAACCTTCTTTGCATGAAGCATTTGTCAAGCACGTTTCTCCCTCGTCGCGCGGCACGGAGCAAATCTTCGTGCCGTTCGATGCGACCGAACATACGCCGCTCAGACATTCTCTGTCCGTATTGCACACGTTGTTGGCAACAAGCTTCGGCATGCACAGTTCGCTCCCGTCGGCAGTATCGTCTGTCGCGCAGTAATACCCATCGCCGCATTCCTCATCCGCAACGCATGTGCATACATTGCTTGCGTACGAACAAACATTGCTGTTGCATATATTGCTGCTCCACGACGTGCAGGATACGCCGGGTTCGCACTTGCCGGCAATGCAATAGCCGCTGCAGCACGACAGCCCGACTTCACAGTTATTCGATCCGTCCCATGCGACTTTGCATTGCGAACCGACCGTGCTTCGCGGGATGCATTTATCTTCTCGGCAAAGCAAATCGTACGTGCCGCAGCCGGTAATTTTGCAATCGTCGGAACATTTTCCGTTGTCGCAAAAACCGCTTTCGCAATCGCGGTTAAGCTTGCATGCGCCGCCGGCATCGACGCTGCCGTTGCCTTGCCCGCCGGCATTCGACGCGCATTTGCCGCCCACGCACAATCCGCTTTGGCAGTTGCTGTTTTCCGTGCATGCCGCGCCCGACGGTTTGACGGCGCTCGGTTTTGAACAAGCTTTGTTGACGCAAGCGCCGCTTGCGCATTCCGAAGCTTGTTCGCACGCTTCGCCGTTAGCTTTTTTCGCTGCCGACTCCGACTTGCCGACGCAAATCTTCTTCGTGCTGTCGCATTTGCCCGTCGCGCATTGCGAATCGGACGAGCATGCATCGCCGGCTTCCGTCTGCGACGATTTTTTGCCCGAGCAAACGTTGTTGCTGTTGCAATACCCTGTTTTGCATTCCGTGCCCGAACTGCATGATTCGCCGTTTTCTTTTTGAACGGCCGCGTCTTTGTCGACGCAAACGCCGTCTTTGCAATAATTGCTCTGACACACTTCGTTTGTCGCGCATTTGTCGCCGTTTGCATATTTCGTATTCTTGCAAACGCCGTCGACGCATTCGCTCTTTTCGCCGCATTCGTCCGAATTCGCGCACCCTTCGCCGGATTTGCTGTCCGACGCCTGTTTGCAAACGCCCGATGCGCATACATAACTTTCGCATTCGACGTTTGTTTCGCATTCTTCGCCATTCTTTTTGCGGACATCCGATTGTTCGACGCAAATGCCGTCGATGCAATTTGCGCTGGCGCATTCCGAATCGGACGAACACGATTCGCCGTTGGGATGAAACTCGGTTTTCTTCGAGCAAATGCCGGCTTCGCAATTTTGCGAAGCGCATTCGCGATCTTCCGTACACGATTCGCCATTCGATTTTTGCGTATTTTCTTGACAAATGCCGGCAATGCACAAATTGCTCTTGCAATCGCGATCGGCCATGCATGCGCCGCCGACTTCCGCGCCGATGCTGTCCCAGCCGCAGCCGACGGCGCTT
>CAVGZQ010000280.1:1819-3450 GCA_963633515.1 Bacteroidaceae bacterium | reverse complement strand
ATTAAAGTGCGCGGCCGCCGCATGCAAGCATTTTACGAAAAAAACGCCCGCAACTATTCCCCGAAAACGATTCCGCCGGCAAATAGCCCGCATTTGGGTTGCCGCGCATTGCGAAAAAGCATGATTTTTGATCGGCGCGCAGACACAAAAAAGCCCTTCTTTCGGGAAGAAGGGCAGGAAATATGGGCGCGAAATGCGCGGTTCGTCCGATTAGGCGATGGCGTGAACGGCGACGCGATCGAGGTCGGCGACCATCGTTTCGGCCTGATGCAGCATCATATCGTCGTCGACGTCTTGCCAACGCAAGCTGCCGATATCTTGCACGGCCATCGCGCCCGATTTCATGAGCATCGCGATGCCTTCGGAAAGGGAGCAATCGTCGGCAGGAGACGCCGCGCGGGCGGCGCTTAGGGCCGAAAACAGCGATTTTGTGCAAATAAACAGCCCGGTATCGACGGCGTTGTAGGTCGGAATCTGTTTGCCGATGGCGGCAACTTTTCCGTCCCTTGCGAGAACTTTCGTGGCGTCGTCCATGTCGAAAACTTCGGACAATTTGTAATCGACGCAGAGGATGGCGCCGTTTTTGGGCGGCACGGACGAAGCGGCGCGTTCGAGCATTTCGGGATCGAAGATATGGTCGGCCATGGTGAGAATGAAATTCCCCCGGACGGCGTCTTTTGCGGCCAATACGCTTATTCCGTTTGATTTTCGGAATTCGGGATTGAAAACGAACGTCAATTTGACGGGGATATTTTTGCAATCGCTTCGCAGATGGCGTTCGAGCACGTCGGCGTGGTATCCGGTGACGATGATGACTTCTTCGATGCCGCAATCGGCGAGATGTTGGATATTGCGCTGAATGAGACTCATGCCGCCGACGAGTTTGAGGGGTTTGACGTCGTCGCTCGTTTTTGCCAAGCGGCTGCCCAATCCGGCGGCGAGTATGACGGCTTGTTTGGGCGCCGAAGCGAGTTCTTGAATTCTTCGATGGTTGGCGGCTGTAAGTTCTAACATGGCATTCTCAGCAAAAAAGGCGCGAATGATTTTCGCGCTTCGGCGCCGAAAATCGGCGTCTTATTATGCGTAAATATCGCGTTGTCAAATAATGCGCGGCGGCGGCTGACGGGGGGGGGCGGCGCGAAAAAGATTCGCGCAGAGAGAACCGTCAAACATGCGCTGCGAATTGCGCGCAGCGAAAAGCGCGCAACATTCATGAAATGTGCCAATTATCGGCGCGGCGCAGGCAGCGCGATCGATTGCGCGGCTTGCGGCGTCCGAATGCGCGGATTTGGGGCATTTTCCCGATTGTCGGCCGGAGGCGCGGTTTTTGGGGCATTTTCCCGATTGACGGCCGAATGCGCGGATTTGGGGCATTTTCCCGATTATCGTCCGAAGTCGCGGTTTTTGGGGCATTTTCCCGATTGACGGTCGGAGGCGCGGATTTGGGGCGTTTTTCCGATTGACGGCCGGAGGCGCGGTTTTTGGGGCGTTTTCCCGATTATCGTCCGAAAGCGCGGATTTGGGGCGTTTTTCCGATTATCGTCCGGAGGCGCGGATTTGGGGCGTTTTCCCGATTATCGTCCGAAGTCGCGGATTTGGGGCGTTTTTCCGATTATCGTCCGGAGGCGCGG
>CAVGZQ010000280.1:0-1809 GCA_963633515.1 Bacteroidaceae bacterium | reverse complement strand
GGCGCGGTTTTTGGGGCATTTTCCCGATTGACGGTCGGAGGCGCGGTTTTTGGGGCATTTTCCCGATTGACGGTCGGAGGCGAAAGATGCGTTGCGTTTGGGGGTTTTGGAGTAAAAATACTCCGATTGCGGACAGGGTGCGGCGTGTGGAGTGCATTTACTCCAAAGCGCCAAAAACGCTGCCGATATGGCGGATGCATTTTCGCGGCGATGGCGTAAATCTACTCCGAAGGGAGATGCCGTCGGAAGCGCGCATTGGGCGAAACGCGCCGAATAGGGGGGGGGCAGTCGGAAGCGCGCATTGGGCGAAAACGCGCCGAATGCGGATTGGGCGATATCCGTTGCGTTAATCGGAGTTCAAAAAAATAATATTTGCCGAACAAAACAATAATGCAAAATAAATTCGAAAAACAAAACGCAAAGTCGCGTGTTGCTTTGTCGGAAGCTGAAATTTGCAAAAAATATTCGGCAGAAAGACGGCGCGCGAAAGCAATCGCAGCGCGCAACGGAGATAAGATCGCAAAAAGTCTCCGAGCGGAGACTTTTTGCGAATAAGCAACCGGTTAAATCAAACGCCGGGCGCGGATTTTTTTTCGGCTGCACGGGGCAGCCGGCGTGTCAAACGCCGATTACTTGTCTTCTTCGGCGTAGTAATCGAGTCCGAGGTGCGTGATGAGTTCTTCGCCCATGATGTAGCGAAGGGTGTTTTTGTATTTCGTTTTCTGAATGAAGAGGTCGTGTTCGGGATAGAGACCTTCGCGGACTTCGGGGCTTTTGAAGAAGAAGGACATCCATTCTTGGATGCCGTAGAAGCCGCAGCGTTGCGCCAAATCGATGGAGAGCGCGATATCGAGCGCGACGGGTGCAGCCAAGATGGAGTCGCGGCAGAGGAAGTTGATTTTGATTTGCATCGGGTAGCCGAGCCATCCGAAGATATCGATGTTGTCCCAGCCTTCTTTGGCATCCCCGCGAGGCGGATAATATTCGATGCGGACTTTGTGATAGTAATTGTTATAGAGGTCGGGGAACGTTTTTCCGTCTAAAATATGTTCGATGACGGAAAGCTTCGAAACTTCTTTCGTTTTGAACGAACCCGGGTCATTGAGCACTTCGCCGTCGCGATTGCCCAAGATATTCGTCGAAAACCAGCCGTTGAGACCGAGGCAACGGGCTCTCAATCCGGGCGCCACAATCGTTTTCATGAGGGTTTGGCCCGTTTTGAAGTCTTTGCCCATGATGGCGACTTTTTCGCGAAGCGCCAATTTGATGAGCGCCGGCGCATCGACCGTAAGGTTGGGGGCGCCGTTGGCATAGGGCACGCCGCTTGAGATTGCCGCATACGCATAAATCATGCTCGGCGATATGCGCGGATCGTTCTCTTTGAGAGCCTTTTCGAAAGCTTCGATTGTCTGATGGCAATCTTCGCACGGCGTGTAGCATTCGGTCGAACCGCACCACAGCATGAGAAGACGATCGCAGCCGTTTTCGGCTTTGAATTTGGCGATATCGTCTTTGACCATTTTGACCAAATCCCATTTCGTCGGCGCCGATTTGGCGTGTTTGACTTCGAGATTATGGCAATAATTGTGATCGAAAACGGCATCCATCGGTTTGATGGCTTCGAGCTTTTCGCGGATGGGATCGAGATGCTTGTCTTCGAGCACGCCCGAACGTTTGCAAACTTCGTAGGCATTTTCTCCGTGAATATCCCAAGCGCCGAAGACGATGTCTTTGAGATCGGCCAACGGCACGAAGTCTTTGATGAGCGGATTGCGGTTTTCTGTGCGCTTGCCCAAACGGATGCGGCCC
>CAVGZQ010000279.1:0-3471 GCA_963633515.1 Bacteroidaceae bacterium | reverse complement strand
CATTAAATCCATGTGTACTCATGAAACGCGAATAATTCGCGATGCCAAAGAGCTTTCTTCGAAGACGCGCGAAATCATCGCATCGGGAAAGACCGTCGGTCTCGTGCCGACAATGGGGTATTTGCACGCGGGGCATGCGTCGCTGATCCGGGCAGCGCGCGCAAAGTGCGATTTTGTCGTTGTGAGCGATTTTGTGAACCCGACGCAATTCGGACCGTCGGAAGATTATGAAACGTATCCGCGCGACGCGTCGGCCGATTTGGACGTTTGCCGGGAATGCGGCGCGGATGTGTTGTTTATGCCGGACGTTGAGACGCTGTACCCGAACGGGCAGGATTCGACGTGGGTCGAGGTTTCGCGGTTGGGCAAGATTTTGTGCGGCGCGTCGCGTCCGGGGCATTTCCGCGGCGTGACGACGGTCGTGTCGAAATTGATTGCGATTTCGCGCGCCGATTATGCGTTTTTCGGCGAAAAAGATTATCAGCAATTGACGATTTTGCGCCGAATGGCCGAAGATCTCGGGCTGCCGTGCGAAATCGTCGGGCTGCCGACAGTGCGGGAACCCGACGGATTGGCGCTGTCGTCGCGCAATGTGCGGCTCACGCCCGAGGCGCGCCGCGAGGCGCCGGCGCTCCGGCGCGGTCTGGCGCAGGCGCGCGCGGCGTTTCTGGCGGGCGAACGCGATGCGTCGGCGCTGATATCATGCGCGCGCGGCGAAATCGATATGCAGCCCGACGCAACAATCGATTATATCTCGGTTGCCGATGCCGATACGCTCGAGATATCGCAAACAAGAGCCGGGGAGCGATCGATGATGCTCATGGCCGTTCGGTTCGGTGCGGTTCGGCTTATCGACAACATGAAACTGTTCGTTTGATCGCGCGCGGATCGTTTGCCGGGCGGATATCGGCGGCGTCCGAAGGGGATGATGATGGCGAAAAATGCGAAAAAGAGTCGTGCCAAACAAATGCCCAAGGCGTCGAAAGGCGCCGCGCGCAAGGCGCCGGCGCGCGATTTTCGGGACGCCGCGCCGGAAACCGGCAATCGCATGCCGACGCCGTGCGACGAAACGCCGGGCGGCGGAAATTGCGCCGCGCCGCATGTTTTGCTGCCGAATTGCGCGGCCGCCCCGACGATGCGCCTGCACACGCGGGCGGGCGTTTTGGATGAAGAGATTTACGGTCAAATCATCGAACCGGCATTTCAGGCGTTTGCGCTGCGCGACGACGAAACGGCGCTGCGGATGCTTGCCGAGAGCGCCGTTTCGGCGATAACGACGCGCGAAGATTACGCCAAATTCCGAAAACTCGACGATATTTGTCAGCGGTATTTGTATTACGCCGAATCGTTCGGCGAAATCACGCGCCGGACCCGCGAGCGCGTCGAGGTGCAGGGATTGCTCACGTATTGGCGCAGTCAGATGTGCATGGCGTTTGTGTGCGACAGCCGGGCGATGCGCGATCTTTTGCTCCCTCCCGACCGCGCGCCGAAATCCGATGAACAAATCGCCGAAACGCAATCGGGCGCGCAAAGCGGCGCCGAAATGCTTCAAAATCGAGGCGGCGCGAATCCGGCGGCGGGATTTGATATGTTCCAATCGCGCTTTTTGCGCGGGATCGACACCGTTCTCAATCCGTCGATGGGCGCGGGGATTTGTGCCGACAGAACGGCTGCTTCGTGCCGCGATTTGTACGATTTTGCCCACGGCATGAGCTTTCCGTGGATAGGCTTCGATCCCGATCGGGTCTTTAATCTCAAGCATATCGTGTTCGACGAAGCGTTATGCGTATCGCATTGTTTTTCGCATTTGGACGCCGGCTATGTCCGATCGCTCAAAGACGATCTCGCCGGGAGTCTCGAAGAAGCGCTGTTTATCGATTTGCTCTATGCGCAGCATCGCAAGCTCTACGATGAAATTCATGCGGCATTCGGCGACGGCGATCGGCTGCCGCCGGGTTTTCTTTCGCAGCTTCGCCTGCGCGTCCGATTCGATAAGGTTTATCGGGCGGCATATGACGATATTTTGTCGGGGCGCCGGATCATGCGTCCGCTGCATCGCGCGTCGCGTCTCGATATCGATGATCTGAATGCATTCGGCGCATTTGCCGGCGTTTGGCATCAGGCTGCCCTGACGCATTCGGGGCTGTATGCGTTTCATTACTTCGGATAGCCGGCGGCGCGGCAAAACGGCTTTGCCGTTCGCATTTTGCACGTTTTTATGGTTTACGGGGACAGGGCGATGAAATTAGCCGCGTATCTATTGTGTTTCGCAGCGATGGGATCGATTTTGGGATGCCGATCGCAGGCGCCCGGCGCCGACGGCATCAATGCGCAAGCGGCGCAGACCGACGGCAAGCCGGCAAAACCGACGGCCGACGATACCCGGCGCGCAACGCTTGTCGGATCGCCCGACGAACGATTGACGGCGCAAATCCGCGAAACGTTTCAAACGTTCAGACAAGCGGTCTTGCGCTACGACGGAAAAACGGCGTCGTCGATGATTGCCCGCGAGTCTCTCGATTATTATGCAAATATAGTGGAATCGCTGCGAATAAAATTCGAAGATCCCGAAACCTACCGAATGATCGAAAAGAAGATTCCGACATCTGTCCGCACAACGGTCGAAATCATGTCGAAGCGGCTGACGGCGCCGTACGCAAAAACGGCAACGCCGATCCGATTGTATCAGACGGCATTCGAACAAGGCTGGATCGGGTATCGGTCGATGCAAACGGCAAGCATCGGCGATTTGAAATTGTATGACCGAGACGGGCAAGAATACGTTTTGGCCGATTTTTACACCGCAGGCACGGTGCGCGACAAAGTTTGGGCGCGCATGGGGTGTGCGCTCGAAGACGGCGCATGGAAAATCGATTTGATGCCGATATTTGCGACCGTGCAGCGATCGATCGACGATTATGTCGCAAAAAATACCGTCGACGCCGAATGGGGCATCGAGGAAACCGCGCGCGAAACGGTCGAATCGTCGCAGCCCGAACAGTGGTTGCCCTACACGTACAAACGCGACGGATTCGGCGCAAAATTCCCGCGCGCTCCGCTCTATGCCGAAGAGGGCGATTGGCGCATCTATACATCGATGCATCATATTTTCGGGCAATTCGACGTGCGCGTGCGCGACTATGGCGAAGCGCAGGACACGCTTTATGCAGCCCCCGAATTGCAAAAGAAATATATCGCAAGCAATTTAAAGGCGATCGGCGCGGAATCGATCCGCTGCCGCGATGCCGAATCGGGCGAAGTCCGGATCGTGATGTGCAATTTTGCCGTTCCTTCGCAGCATGCTTTGGGCAAAACGGTTTGGTATTTTGCCGCGCAAAAAATATACTTATTGTTTAATATTGCAAATGAATCGAATTACAGCGAAGATGCCGCCGCATCGTTTGCCCAAGGGTTTATGATATAAGCAATTTTGCAGCGGCGCGGGCCGGCGGTCCGGGGCGGACAAAAACA
>CAVGZQ010000278.1:0-3486 GCA_963633515.1 Bacteroidaceae bacterium | reverse complement strand
TTGCTCATTGCTCATTGCTCATTGCTCATTGCTCATTGCTCATTGCTCATTGCTAACTGCTAACTGCTGACTGCGGATCCCCGATAATCCGCCATTTTTGCCGAAAATGCGTTATAATGCCGAGAATTGGCGAAATTCCGCCATTTTTCGCGCTCCCGCACACAAAAAAAAGGAACAGAACGATGAAAGCATTGCTCATTAACGGCAGTCCGAACAAGAACGGCACGACGAATCGCGCGCTCGAAGAAATTCAAAAGACGTTGCAAGAAAACGGCGTCGACGCCGAAATCTTTTGGATCGGCAAAGGCGCCGTCGGATGCATGGGATGCCGAGCATGCAGCAAACTCGGCCGATGCGTCATCGACGACAAAGTCAACCTCTTGGCCGATCGGCTCGGCGAATTCGATGCGCTTATCGTCGGCACGCCGGTCTATTATGCCTCCCCCAACGGCTCGATCGTCGCATTTATGGATCGATTGTTTTTTTCGGCATCGCGCAAATTGCGCTTCAAACCGGGCGCCGTCGTCGCCGTTGCGCGCCGCGCCGGCACAACCGCTTCCGTCGACGTGCTCGAAAAATACTTTTCCATCAATCAAATGCCCATTATCACATCGTCCTATTGGAACATGGTGCACGGATCTTCGATGCCCGATGCCGAACGCGACCTCGAAGGACTCCAAACGATGCGAAACCTCGCACGAAACATATCGTGGATTTTAAAATGCATCGACGCAGGAAAACAAAACGGCATCTCGGCGCCCGACAACGAATACAACGCAAAAACGAACTTTATCGAACGCGAAAACGCATAACAGAGCCGCCGCCGGCGGCGAATCATTCGCGCTTCCCCCCATAACAAACACACACACACAAAAAAAAAAAGGACTGTGCCATGAAAAAACCGACTTCCCCGAAACGCATGCGGATCCCGTTGCAGCTTGCTTTTGCCGGCGCAGCCGCCGTCCTTGCCGCATCGTGCGGAGATATGTACGGAAACACGAAAACATACGATGTTTTTGTCGAAACATTCGGCGCAAATGATCCGACCCAATTCGATTTGACGCGCAATGTTTGCGCATATATTGCGATGGAATCGCTTGGCATCGCAAATAATACAAATACCGATATATTCGATGCCATACGCAACGCAACGGGATACGCCGAGTTTGAAACCGCTGCATGCACTCCCCAAAGCATCGGATTTTCCGCATGCGCCGAAAAGTTTATGAACAGCTTTAAAAACACGCCGGAAAACAAGCGATTCGCAAACGCCGGCATCGCGCCCGAATGTCTTAAACCGGCGTCGGCGATAACCGAAGAAACCGACAAAAACGCCGACGGCGAAACCGGCGAAACCGAACAAAACGCCGACGGCGAAGCTTTCCGAACGTGTATCCGCGCGCAAATGGCGCTGACGCAAACCGTCTGCGACAGCTTGCAGCTGACTGACGGCATAGACGCCGACGGCGATATTTTTTACGTCCGGCATGCCGAAAACGTCGGCAACTCCGAAAACGCCGACTATGCCGAAAACGCCGAAAACGCCGGCAATCTCAACGACACGATAAAATCATGCGAACCGAAGAAGCAAGAAAACCAAAACGGCAAAAATATATGCAGCAAAGCCGAAAGCGATATCTTGCAAATGGTATTAAACTATCGCCAATGCCCGGTCGGTTACATCATCGTTGCAAAAGAAAAGCCCGACGGTCACAAAGCGTATATTTGCAACCGCACGGTGTGCAATGATATTTCGGTCGATTTCGACGCCGATCGGGAAAATTGCGGCGGTTGCGGATACAAATGCGGCAGAAACAAAATATGCATTTCCGGCGAATGCAAGTGCGATGAAGGTTATACGCTTTGCAATGACGCATGCTTGGATTTGAATTCCTTGAATGCATCTTCATGCGACGGCGATATGATTACATGCAAATCGGGATACGCCGATGCCGACAAAGACATCAACAATGGCTGCGAAGTCAATACAAACACCGACAATAACAACTGCGGCAAAGAACATGTTCAATGCATCGGCGGTCAAAGCTGCAACGAGGGAAATTGCGAATGTCCCGAAGACATGGTTTTCTGCAACAGCAAATGCATCGATCCCAATAAGAGTTATTACAATTGCGGCGCAAAAGGCGCTTGTTCGTCCGATAATGAATCAGACGCCGATTACAAAGGCAAAACTTGCGAAAACGGTTATTGCGATGACGGAACATGTCAAATGACGACATGCACCGAACCGGCAAAACTCCCGTGCGGCAATGACGGCGAATGCATCGACGTCGTCAGCAATGCAACCCATTGCGGCACATGCCAGTTTGCGTGCGGAACGAAAACGCCCTACTGCTCAAACCGCACTTGCGTTCAATGCACCGAAAACAGTCATTGCGCCAAAGGCGAGACCTGCAAAAACGGCGAATGCATCGAATGCACGCGGCGAACCGAATGCAGAAATGCCGAAAACGGAACGGCGATATGCGACAATTACAAATGCACGGCCATTTGCAATTCCGGATACCATTTATCTGACGACGAGAAATCTTGTATATCTGATAATTCTGAATGCGGCGCCGGAAAAATAGATTGCACGGCCATTGCGCACCAAAAATCCGTATCATGCACAGCCGGCGCATGCGTTGTAACCGCTTGCAAAGATGGATATATTGTGAACAGCGAGAATACAGCATGCACAAATTGCACTGAATGGGAATGGCAATGCGGTTACGATAAATCGTGCGATAGGGGAATATGCAAATGCTGGGGGCCTAAGAAAGAAATATGTTCGCCCGGTCAAAGTTGCGATGGTTCGGGAAAATGCAAAGGATAAAACATAATCCCATCACTCGCGTCGCAATTGTCACGATCCATTTGCCGGCATGCCCCCGAAGGGGGCGCATGCCGCGCGCATGCGGTCGGCAAAGCGAGCGCACAGCGCGGTTTTGCTGCGCGTATTGCCCCAAGAATAACGCTATTTTTTGAATTTAATGCAACAAAACATATGTTTTGCATTATTTTTCGGGGCAATAGCGCAGCCGCTCTGCCGCGCCGGCAGGCCGCGGCAGACAAAAAGCGAAGGCGTATTGCCCGCCCGGCCCGGGCGGGCAATAGCCGGAGCCGCGCAGGCGTATTGCGCCTCCCGGGCGCAATAGCCGGAGCCGCGCAGGCGTATTGCGTTGCGCCCAAAGGGGCAACGCAATAGCCGCGCCCCCAAAATCGCCGAGTTGCCGCAACCCCCGATCTTTGGGCGGAAAATGCGGTATTTTCGCACGGCGCGGCGGCGAACAAAACGCAAATTCGCCCTTGACCTGATGCATGATGCGTTTAAAGTACTGCGTCGGCAGAGAGCTCCCGGGCAATTCCGAGGAGTTCTTTTTTTATGAATGATAACGAAGAGGATATGCATTATGTCGAACCATCACCACCATCGCCATTCGGAACATCGCCAAGATGACGTCTTGAACAAAGACGCTGCCGATG
>CAVGZQ010000277.1:0-3538 GCA_963633515.1 Bacteroidaceae bacterium | reverse complement strand
TACGAAGCGAGGTCGAAGGTTGCGAAGATTTCGCGTCCGTCGACGAGCACCGGAAATTGAAGCACGGTGCCGGCGACGTAACACAAGATGAGAAACGTGCCCGCTGCGACCGCAACCGGCGCAATCGCCAAACCGTCGAGACCGTCGGTAAGGTTGACGGCGTTCGACGTGCCGACAATCGTCACCATGGCAAACAATGCATAAACGATGACGGGCAGCGATATCGAAAACTTATCGGCTGCGACAAACGGTATATACAATTCGCTCGAATAATGGATGGCGCTGTCTTTGAAGAGGACGAACATGAGAATGGCGCAAACGCCGAATTGGAGAATGAGTTTCCAACGCCCGGGCAAACCGCGGCTGCCTTTCTCTTTGATCTTGAGATAATCGTCGATAAACCCGATGCCGCCGAAAAATGTCGTAATCGCGAGAAATATCCAAACGTAATGGTTTGAAAGATCGGCCCAGAGAACGGTCGAAACGACGAGGCTTAACAAAATGAGACTGCCGCCCATGGTCGGAGTGCCGCGTTTTTTGAGGTGCGATTGCGGACCGTCGTCGCGAACGACCTGACCGACTTGACGTTCGAGCAATTTTCCGATGAATTTCGGATACATGAAACTCATCAGCAACGCCGTAATCATCGCCATGACGACGCGAAAACTGACGTAGCGAAAAACGTTGAACGGCGCGAAATAATCGCGCAGTTCATACAAATACATGAGCATTGGAAAGTCTCCGTCAAAGGCGCGCAATGCCGCGCGCCGATCGTCGGCATGCCCGATGTCCGACACGCCCGCGAAACGCTTTCGGACGTCTCGGGCGCATGAAATTTCGTCATGCCGACACCTTATTTCAAAACAAACATCCATGCGGACAATATAAAACCCGTCAGAAATCTTATATTGCGCGCGGCTTATATCATAAATGCCGATCCTTTTTTCAAAGCGTTATAAGTTTGATGATAATGTCATTATTGAGAATGCGTCCATTGCGCAACAGCAAAGCGGGCCGGCGATCATCCGATTTCGGCATGAAGCAACGCAAGCACGCGTTCGAGAGCCATCCCGCGGCTGCCTTTGACGAGGCAAAGAACGCCCGAAGTCAGCGCCGGGCGAAGCCATGTTATGCCGCGATCCAAATCGTCTTTTTCGACGCAAAAGATATCGCCGTCTGCGGCGCCGCCCGAAACCGCGCCGTCGCGGACGGATTGCGCCGACGGTCCGACGCACAATAATTTTTTGAACCCGATCGCGGCGGCTTCGCGCCCCAATGCGCGATGAAATGCGTCGCTGCCGGCGCCGAGTTCCCGCATTTCGCCCAAAACAAAACACCGATCCGACGGTTCGGATATTGCCGATGCCAAGCGCAGTCCTTCGCGCATGCTCAGCGGGTTGGCATTGTATGCATCATGCAAGATATCGATGCCGGGAACGGCATGCCATTTTTCCAAACGTCCCGACGGCAGTTTTACCGAGCGCAGCGCGCCGTTGAGCTCTGCGTCTGTCCATGTGCCGCCGACTGCCGTCAGCGCAAGCGCAAAATTCATGGCATTATGCATGCCCAAAAGCGGCAACGCGACATTGCAACGGCACTTTTCGCCGCCGTCATAGCGAAACGAAACGCCGTTAAAATCGGCCTTGACATCGCTTATGCAGGCGGCTGCGCCGCCGCCGTCGGGCTGCGCCGAAACCCAAGCGATTTTCCCGCTGTTCGCAGCATTTTCGCAATAAACGCGCGCCGAAGACGGCAAAACGATTCTTTGAACATCGGGGCGCGCAAAGATTGCGATCTTTTCGCGGGCAACGCCTTCGATCGAACCGAATCCCTCCAAATGCGCCGCGCCGATGCACGTCACTGCGGCGACGTCGGGAGGCGCAATATCGCGCAAATAAGCAATTTCGCCCGGCGCGTTTGTCCCCATTTCGAGGACGGCGGCATCGTGTTTGGCTGTCAATTTCACGATATTCATCGGAAGCCCGACAAAATTGTTCAGATTGCCTTCGGTCTTAAGCACATTTTTGCCCTGCGCCGTCAGCAAACACGCCATAAGCTCTTTTGTCGTCGTCTTTCCGTTCGATCCGGTCACGGCATAGACCGAAAAATACCCCATCGCGCGGCGCAAACAAAGGATTTCATGCGCCAACCGACCGAATGATGTCAAAACGTCGCCGACGCAAAAAATCGCCGCATCGTCGGGAATATCCATGCCTTGCGACGCGATATCGCGCGAAACGACTGCCCCGCGGCAACCGTTTTCAAATACCTGCGGCAAAAAATCGTGACCGTCAAAGCGCTCTCCTTTGAGCGCAAAAAACAAATCGCCCGCACCGGCCTTGCGGCTGTCTGTTGCCGTTCGGCGGAATCGGCTTCCGATGCGATTCCACCGCGCGCCCAATGCCGTCGCTATCGCGTCGGCCGGCATCGTTTCGAAAATCGTTTCTTCCATGAAAACTCCCTAAACGAAAAGACGCGTCGACTCGCGCGCCTGTCGGATTTGTATAAAATACTCCCGTCAAAATGTGAATTTATTGAGGTTCGGTGCGGCTTGCAAAGCAATGCCCGACAGATAATTCGGGCAAAAAAAAAGCCCCGCCGGGAACGGCGGGGAAAAAGCCGAACAAACGCCTATCGGCGCGGCTTTTCGGGAATCATGAGTTCAAAAAACTTCTTGCTCGCCCCCAAATACCTCAAATTCCCCGTGCAATGGCTCAAGATCGACTTCGAAACTTCTTCGACCCGCACGGCCGCAGGGGTCTTGCCGCGATTGTGCATGATATTCGAAAACTCGGCTTTAAATGTTTTGCCATTTTTCTTAATCCAAGCATTCATTTCTTCGGCGGCATTGTTGCAATCTTCTTGCTGCGCAATCGCATCGAAATCGTCGACTAAACCGATAAACGCCGATTCATCTTTGTTGCATCCCGGCAGAAAACACATGCAAGCCAAACCCAAAACTGCCATCTTCGCAAAGTTCATTACCGGTTCCTCCGTCAAAAAAGTTTAAGCCAAAACGATTAAACGCCTGCCATTCCGTGCTTCGGGCGGCAATATCGGTTGCATGGTCGCAAATTGCATAATCGGCGCGATTGTCAAAAAGCGTTTGAAATCGGAATGTTGCCGCTGCGCGCGCAACATCGAAAGCCGCGCAACGCGATTATCGAAACCCTATCGGGAAACGCCGGGTCTGACGCCGAAACGCCGCCCGGAGCTTAAGACAACGCTGCCTTCCGCCGGATACGCCCCTGCAAAACGCCGCATAAATGTCAATTATGAAACACAACGGTTCTTGCCGCTTTTGCAAAATAGCATTTTTACGCCAAGCAATCCGGCGCCGCAACTGGAATTGCGCGCCAAATCATATTTTTAAAACCGCACGCCGATGCGCGGGATAAACTTGCCGCCGCATTCGATCCCCAAATCCGTCCGAAGACACGGATTCGCATCTTCGCGGCGCAATCCGATCGCGCCGCGTTTTATCCGATTGACCAAATCGCGCATCGTCCGGTTTGCTGCGCATCGATCGGTCTAAAAA
>CAVGZQ010000276.1:0-3538 GCA_963633515.1 Bacteroidaceae bacterium | reverse complement strand
GTTCGGCCAATTCCTGCGCCGCGAGCTCGTCGGCCGCCAACTGTTCGGCTTCGGCGGCTGCCTGTTGGTCGGCTTCGGCGGCCTCCTGTTGGTCGGCGTTTTCGGCATCATTGCCGGCATTTTCATCATTCGGTTCTTCGGCCGGCGGCTCGGGTTGAACATCGGAATACTCGTCGGCGCTCGCCGCCGCCGCCATTTGAAAATATTGCGCGCCCAAAACTTCGTAAAGCGTCATAAGATCGAGCAATTGACGTTTAAAATGCTCCGTAGCTTTTTCGACGGCATCTTTTGTCTGATTGAGCGAAAACTGCGTCAGTTTGAGACGCGAAGCCTCTGACGTTCTTTGCGATTTCCCGAGCGACGACAACAGCGAAGAATAGCTGCCGTGAAGCTGAGAAAAACGGTTGCGCACGCTCTCAAGTCCCATCAGCGTTTGCGTCATGTTGGCAATCAATGCTTCCATTTGCCGATATTGCGACGCAATTTCTTCGAGCTTTTCTTTTTGCCCCGCAAACTCCCCGCGCACTGCTTTCGTTTGCATAATATCTTGCGCCGAAAACCGTTCGAACGACTCCGACAGCTTTCGAAGCAATTCCTCGATTTGCCGCAACTCTCGATCATTCAGCTTTTTTGCGTCCGATTGCTTTGCAACGTTCAAAACATCTTCAAGTTTGCCGGCAGAGAGATCCATCGACTGAAAAGCATCTTTTAACAACTCGGCCATAAGTCCTCCCCATAAGCATCGCATGAAAAACACGGCGCAAACCGATTGCGGGCATCATCGAAATGCTTCTTTATTGCAGCAAAAACAGATTCTTCGCCAACAGAGATTGACGTCGCGACGTTCTTTTTTCCGCTTCGGCGCAAGCTTCCGGCTTGCATCGTCTTTTTTTTAACAGCTGCAGCCGTTTTTAAACCAAATCCGACGTTTCTTTGACGCCCATGCATCGTTTGCGAAATCATGCGCCGATCTTTTTTCCGCTTCGGCGCAAGCTTCCGGCTTGCATCGTCCTTTTTTAAACAGCTGCAGCCGTTTTTAAACCAAATCCGACGTTTCTTTGACGCCCATGCATCGTTTGCGAAATCATGCGCCGATCTTTTTTCCGCTTCGGCGCAAGCTTCCGGCTTGCATCGTCCTTTTTTAAACAGCTGCAGCCGTTTTTAAACCAAATCCGACGTTTCTTTGACGCCCATGCATCGTTTGCGAAATCATGCGCCGATCTTTTTTCCGCTTCGGCGCAAGCTTCCGGCTTGCATCGTCCTTTTTTAAACAGCTGCAGCCGTTTTTAAACCAAATCCGACGTTTCTTTGACGCCCATGCATCGTTTGCGAAATCATGCGCCGATCTTTTTTCCGCTTCGGCGCAAGCTTCCGGCTTGCATCGTCCTTTTTTAACCAGCTGCGGCCGTTTTTAAACCGACTCCGACATTTCTTTGACGCCCATGCATCGTTTGCAAAAGCGCGCGACGTTCTTTTTTCTGCTTCGGCGCAACCTCGCTGTTCGCATCGTCCGATTTTAAACAGCTGCGGCCGTTTTTAAACCGAATCCGACTCTCTTTGACGCCCATGCATCGTTTGCGAAGGCAGCCGACGGCCGCTGCGCATCGCCGGAAAAAGCGCAAAAAAAACACCAAAATCGGCGTTTTTCCTGCGGCGCAAACGATCTCTTTGCAACGCCCCCCCCAAAGCGCCGCGCGCACGTATCGCCCTTGCTCTGTCCGTTCCCTCCGGACAATGCCCGAATTGTCATAACACGCGGGGAAAATGGGGCTATTGCGCCGCTATGTTTCGGGCAGCTTGAGAAAAGACATCGCCGCGCTCCGCATAGCTTTTGAACATATCGTAACTCGAACATCCGGGCGACAAGAGAACGCAGCTGCAATTTGACCGCCGCGCGCACGCATACCCTTGCTCAACGGCATCCCGAAGAGACGCGCAACGGTGCAGCGGCATATCCGGAATGGCTTTTTGGGCTTCGGCGCAGAACCGATCGCCCAATGCCCCGATAACCATGATATGCCGAACGTTCTTTTTCATATTTTCGAGCCACAGCCCGAGATGCAACCCTTTGTCGACGCCGCCGACGATGAGAACCGTCGGTTCGTCGATCGCCTGCAACGCGGCAATCGCCGCATGCGGATTCGTCGCCTTTGAATCGTCGATAAAATCAACCGTTGCGCGCTTGCACACAAATTCGATGCGATGATGCGGCAGCCGATAAGATTCAAACGACTCGGCTATCGCATCAAACCTGCACCCTTCGGCGCGCGCCGCCAAAATTGCGGCCATCGCATTCATGGCATTGTGGACGCCGCGCAGCCGCGTTTGCGCAAACGGCATGACATGCGTCTCCGATCCGAAACTAAAGCGCATGTCTGTTGCGTCGAAATATGCCCAATCTTTCACATCGGGCGGCAAATCGCCGCGCGATTGCGCGTAGTAACAAATGCGCGCTTTTGTGTGCGCGCTCCAATTCCTGACTTCCGCGTCGGATGCGTTGAGAATGACCCAATCGTTCTCATTCATATTGGGCAGCATCCGCCGTTTCGTCGCCGCATATGCCCCGAAATCCCCTTTAAAATACTCGCTGTGGTCTTCGGCAATATTCGTTGCGATGAGAATATGCGGATGAAATTCAGGGCAAAAAGCGAGTTGGAATGCGCTCGTTTCGACGACAAATCGATCGACAGGGTCGGGCGAAACGACGGTTTGCGCAAACGGAATGCCGATATTGCCCCCCAACGCGTTCGAAATTCCGCACGAGGCGAGAATGTGCGCGACCAAACTCGTCGTCGTCGTTTTTCCGTCGGTGCCGGTAATGGCTATAATCGGAGCCGGCGCAACGCGCGCCGCCAATTCGAGTTCAGCCAAAATGGGAATGCCGCGACGGGCGGCTTGGGCGAAAATGGGCTGCGACGGCTCTAACCCCGGACTCGTCACAATGGCCGTCGCATCGCCGATTTCATTGCGTCCTAGAATGAGCTCGGTGCCGGGCGCAAGCTCGGCTTCAAACTCCGGGCGGCGGCTCTCGTCGGCGCAATCGGACGCTATGACGCGTTTGCCCAAAAGCCGCAGCAATCGCGCGGCGGCTATGCCCGACCGTCCCAAACCAAATACGGCAACGCAGGAATGCTGCGCAAGCGGATCGACGATGTGCATCTTCAATGTCCTTATCAATCGCAATCCCGAATGCATTCCGCGCGGCATCGGCAACGTTTCGATCCCGCCCCGGCGCATCCGAATCGGAAAATCACACCAAAAAACGGCGTCGCAGGCGTTTCCGAGCGGCGCAAATTAAACGGTCTTTTACATTCGCCGGCGCGCCGTTGGCAACGTAATTTGGCACAAATCAAGGCTGACGGAATCGAAGCTTCGGCTATTTCGCCCCGTCGGGGCTCAATACGCCTTCGCAGCCTGCCGATTTGCCGCGGCAAATGCGGCAGGCTTGCCGCGCTATGTTCTCAGCGGCTCTGCGAGCCGCCTTGCGAGCATACGCGCGGCCGGCGCGGCTATGTTCTCCCTGCCTTGCCTGCCTGCG
>CAVGZQ010000275.1:0-3556 GCA_963633515.1 Bacteroidaceae bacterium | reverse complement strand
GTCACCGGGGGATTGCCGCCAGTGGTTAAAAGAGAAAAATACTATGCCTCGATTGTCGAGGTCGCGTAAACACTGACTTTGTTAAAAATGTGTCAACCAAATTTGACATTTTTATTATTCGATTTAAAAATGCCCTAAATTCAACGCATTGCAAAAAACTTCAAAAAAAACCGTCACATTTTTTTTTGGGCCCCATTGTTATATCAGAGAGCAATGCGCAATCGCTCGGACCACGATTTCAACGCTTCGCTCTCCGTGTGATCGTTTTTATTTCTCTGCCCATCGGAGATACCCGACGCAAACGGCCGTCAAAACTTGATATCACACAGATGAACATAACGCATGAATCGACGGAAATCGGTCGAAGCGCCGGTCTGACATGCCCATTGACGAGTGAATCATGTCCTGCGCTGAATTTATGCGGTCATCTCTCTGCGATGACACATCGCAATGCGAAGCTTAAAGCATCGCATTCAGGGTCGGGGTCTGCCCCGGCTCAGGTCTGAAGGAGGCGGCGGCGGGGGCGGGACACCCAAATCTATTTGGGCACCGGTGCGAGCGCAATATAATTCAACAAAACGAGTGTATTTTAGAATTATTTTCGTATTATTGAGCCATATGGGTTATATTCACGTACTCATCGCGTATATTCTGCATTTCAAACCGGCAATCCGCACATCGCAATGCGAAGCTTAAAGCATCGCATTCAGGGTCGGGGTCTGCCCCGGCTCAGGTCTGAAGGAGGCGGCGGCGGGGGCGGGACACCCAAATCTATTTGGGCACCGGAGTGCGCAATATAATTCAGCAAAATGAGTATATTTTAGAATTAAGTTCACACTATTGAGCCATATGACTTATATTCACACACGCATCGCGTATACTCTGCATTTCAAACCGGCAAACCGCACATCGCCGGAATGCGAAGTTTAAAGCATCGCATTCGATGGCAGGAACTCAAGACTGAAAGAGAAAACCGGGCAAATTGCTAAACGTATTCAAATGCGCTTCCCGATTCCTCTTCGTACCGATCGGTAGCATTTGCCGGCGCCGGCGTTATCGATGCGATGCGATTGCGCAATTCATCGCTCATCTCGACATTTAAAGCACCGAGCGCGCTGTCAAGGTGAGCCATCGTCCGAGCTCCGATGATCGGCGCCGTCACGGCGGGATGATATCCGACCCATGCGATTGCCAACGCGCAAGGGGTTACGCCGAGCTCGCATGCAAGATCGGCAAATTGACGGGCATAAGCGTTGCCGTTTACATTTGAAAATCGCTTTTGATACTTTCTGTCATGCGACATGCGCCCCGTTTCGCCTTTTAAATACTTGCCGGTAAGAATCCCGGCGGCAAGCGGGCTATACGTCATGACGCCGAGTCCTTCGGCTTTTGCGCAGGGAAAAATTTCCGATTCTGCTTGACGTTTGAGCAAATTGTACTGCGGCTGTATGGCAATTGCCCGATTGAGTCCGAGATGATCGGCCAAGCATAGAGCTTTTTCGATCTGCCATGCCGAAAAGTTCGAAAATCCGACGTATCGGATTTTTCCGGATCGGACGGCATCATCGAGCGTGCGAAGCGATTCTTCCAACGGAACGTCATCATCATAGTGGTGCAGATAATAAATATCGATGTAATCCGTTTTGAGCCGCCGCAAACTGTCTTCGATTGCCTGCGTGAGATGCAAACGGGAATTGCCGCGCTGAAGCCGGCTTTCGCAAATCGGGAAATACCCTTTCGTCGCTACGAGAATTTCATGGCGCATCGGCGCAATCAAATCGGACAAAATTTCTTCGGTTCGCCCTTTGGCATATAAATCGGCCGTATCGATGGCATTGATCCCGGCATCAATCGCGCGATGAAAAATGGATCGGCATTCCTCCGGCGGCGTGCCGTCGCCGAATGTCATCGTTCCGAGAACGAGTTCTGAAATCGACAGTCCGGATTTTCCGAGACGAGAATACTTCATAACGACCTCCTCAGCGACACGCCCGCATGCGTGCCGTCATCAAAATCATCCCCCGTTTGGCGACTATACAATAAAGCCTGTTTCAAAGCATTCAGACTTTTTAACCGTTGCCCGCTCGAATTCTTGAGCGCAGAAAACTCGCAAAACACACGCAAAACAAGAATATTATTCTACCCATTATTGCTCAATCGGAATGCTGTATTCTGTTTTCAGGATAATGCCGCACAATTTACAACCATTGGAACGCGTCCGATATTGTGCTATAGGGGGCAAGGTTTCGGGGGAAATTGCGGTATCATAAGCGATGTTAACGACTCTCGTCATAAAAGATTTTGCGATAATTTCCGAGCTCGAGCTCAGTTTCGACGCGGGAATGTCGGTGCTTACCGGCGAAACCGGCGCCGGCAAATCGATTATCGTCAATGCGCTGATGCTTTTGCTCGGCGGAAAAGCGTCGGCCGACCTCATACGAAACGGCGCCCAAGAAGCAAGCGTCGAAGGACTGTTCACCGTCGACAGAAGCCATGCCCCGACAATGGCGATGCTGTCGACAATCGGCATCGATCTCGACGACGATGAATTCGTCGTGCGAAGAACGATTTCGCGCAAAGGACGCGGCAAAATTTTCATCGGCGGAACGCTTCAAACGCTGACGACGCTTCGCAATTTAATGCGTACCGTCATCGATATTTCGGGTCAGCACGAACATGTCAGTTTGCTCGATGCCGCGCGGCATCGATCCATTCTCGATAAATTTGCGGGGCTCGAACCCGATGTTGACGCATTTTCGGCGCGGTTTTCGGACTATGCGCGCTTGCGGCAAGAGCGCGATGCGCTTGCCGCAAGATTAGAAGAAAGAACAAAACGATTGGGGTTTCTCGATTATCAAATCGAAGAACTCGGCAATGCCGCCGTAAAATCGGGCGAAGCCCAAGCCGCCATCGATGAACTCAAACGGCTTTCCTGCAGCGATGCGCTCGAACGGACCGTCGAATCTTCGGTTCTGGCGCTTTATGACGACGATGCATCGATCGTTTCGGCGCTTTCTCTGCAAATTTCCGAACTTTCGAAAATGCGCAAAAACGCCCATGAACTCGGCGATATTGTGACCGGTCTTCAAGAGGCGTGCAACAAAATCGAAGATGCCGTGCACGATTTGCGCCGCATTCACGTCGGCAATGCCTCCCCCGAGCGCATCGATTGCCTTCAGGAACGTCTGTCGCTCATCGACAAACTCGAACGAAAATACCGCGTCAAAGCCGATGAATTGCCCGCTCTTCTCGATACGCTCAAAGCCGAACGCGATTCGATCGCGCTGTCGGATGAACGCATCGAAACGCTCGGAAAATCCATCGCCGCGCTTGCCGAAGAACTCATCGGCAAAAGCGCCGAACTGTCCGATGCGCGAAAAAAAGCCGCACACGTCCTGAGCCGGGATGCAACACAAGGTCTCCGCCTCTTGGCAATGGAAAATGCCGCGCTCGAAATCGTCTGCAAAACGCATGCGGATCTCAAAGATATGCGCGCGACGGGCGCCGACGAAATCGAATTCCTTTTGTCTTCGAATCCGGGAGAGCCGCCGAGACC
>CAVGZQ010000274.1:0-3593 GCA_963633515.1 Bacteroidaceae bacterium | reverse complement strand
TTTTTTCGCCGTGCAGCATGGGCATGGGCAGTGTAAAGGCTTGCTTTTTTCGCCGGGCGGCATGGGCGGTGTAAAGGCTTTGTTCTTTTGCCGTGCGGCATGGGCAGTGTAAAGGCTTGCTTTTTTCGCCGTGCAGCATGGGCATGGGCAGTGTAAAGGCTTGCTTTTTTCGCCGTGCGGCATGGGCGGTGTAAAGGCTTTGTTCTTTCGCCGTGCGGCATGGCAGTGTAAAGGCTTGCTTTTTGGCTTTTTTTGCGGTGCAAAAGCTTGCTTCTTGGGCTTTTTTGCGGTGCAAAAGCTTGCTATTTTGGCTTTTTTTGCGGTGCAAAAGCTTGCTATTTTGGCTTTTTTTGCAGTGCAAAAGCTTGCTATTTTGGCTTTTTTTGCAGTGCAAAAGCTTGCTATTTTGGCTTTTTTTGCAGTGCAAAAGCTTGCTATTTTGGCTTTTTTTGCAGTGCAAAAGCTTGCTATTTTGGCTTTTTTTGCAGTGCAAAAGCTTGCTATTTTGGCTTTTTTGGCAGTGTAAAGGCTTGCTGCTTTGGTATGTTTGGCGGTGCAGAGCCTTTGATTTTGGCGGATTGGATTGCGCCATGCGCATGTGAGCAATTTTTGGCTGACAAGCAGAGTTTTATTGTTTGCGGATTGGCAAAAAAAGCCGCGAAGCGGCAGCGCAGGCGTATTGAGGCGTTAGCCGAAATAGCCGGAGCATGCGCCCGTATTGAGCCGCCGGCGAAATAGGGCGCGCCGAAGCGCAGGCGTATTGAGGCGTTAGCCGAAATAGCCGGAGCATGCGCCCGTGTTGAGCCGCAGGCGAAACAGGGCGCGCCGAGACGTATTGAGCCGCCGGCGAAATCGCCGAGGCTTTGCATTATATTCAAACAATGTTTAATATAATGAATGTTATTTTGGCGTTAATTGATGCCGTCGAACAGTATGCGAAGCTGTTCGATGGATTTGCCGCGGTGAGAAACGGAAAGTTTTTGCGCGCAGGTGAGCTCGGCGAAAGTCGAGCCCGTTTCGGACGAGAGAAAGAGCGGGTCGTAGCCAAACCCGGCGTTTCCGCGCGGTTGCTCAAGGATGGAGCCCGCGGCGTAAGATTCGAAGGCGATTTCGGCGCGGACGATATCGGTTAACGGCGAATTTTTTGCGCAAAGATTGCCGTTGCCGGCGAAGAATTGCGCATGCCGGGAAAGATTATCCGAATTGCGCACGGTTGCGATATCGTCGGGATTGACGATGACGAGACACAGCGCGCAGGTGAAATGCGCGGTGCGTTTGGCAGGCGCAATGTCGGACAGGGCGCGCAGGAGTTTTCGGTTGTTGGCCGCGGTTCGGTCGGGATCGTCGTCGATGTCGGGGGGAAGTTCGGCGTATCGGGCGCTGTAAATGCCCGGGGCGCCGTTGAGCGCATCGACCGAAAGCCCCGAATCGTCGGCAATGGCGTTCTGACCAAAAGCGTTGGCGTAGGCACGGGCTTTGATTTGGGCGTTTTCGATGAATGACGCGCCGTTTTCGTCGGCTTCGATTGCGGCGGGAGCGGGAAAGATACGCACAGAAGTCAAAGCTTGCGAAAATTCTTGAACTTTGTGCGCGTTTTGTGATGCGAGTATGAATTTCATGCGAATTTTGCAAAAAAAATCCCGGCTTTTGACCGGGAAGGCGTTGAATGGTCGGGATCAATTAACCGAAGGCATCGGGATCGGGCGCGTCGGGGTCTTCGGTGTTGTAATTATCGGCGTTTTCGGGGTCGAAAGGCTCGAATTCGTCGGTTTCTTCGTTTCGCGCCAGCAAAGTGCCGACGGGGCTTTCGATATGCGCGATGACGTCGGGGGAATAATTGACGATGAGATTGAGCGAAACGACGCCGAAATTGCCCGGGTCGGCCAAGTATTCGGAAGATTCGTCGCCTGCAAAGAAGCGCCATCCGGAATCGCGAGGGTCTTTGGAAGTTTCTCGCAACATGACGCCGATTCGGTAACCGTCGACCAAGATGCGATCGGATGCGACGCCGGAAATGCCCAAATAGGCATCGCCCAAGAGGTCTTCGACTTGGTCTTGCGGAATGGCGAGTTGTTTGTAATTCTTTTCGCACCAAGCGTTGAGCGACCAAACGCCGTCGGCAAAGAGTTTTCCGACGATGCGCAAATTGATGTCGAGGAACTCGGCCAAACCGTCTTCTTCGAATTGCCCTGCGGTGACATACATATAATAGACGGCGCCGCAGAGGGCAGAGACGGCATATTCGGCAAAGTTGCCAAACATTTCGTTGCACTGCCGCGCTTCGCGCATGATCATTTCTTCGTATTGGGATCTATCGATGATTCCGCATGCAAACGCAGCTCTGCACAGCATGATATGCTCGCCGATATCCCAAGCAAAGAAGCCTTGCTGTCCGACATAATCGCGGAACAGGACGGCAAAATCGCGGCTTTTTCGGTAGATTTGTTTTCCGTCGTCGGAGAGCGATTCGATGTCGAAGTTCGGAGTTCCGTCCCATTCGCAAGCAAAGTCGTAGTACTCGTTGAAGCAGTGGAAGAAATCGTAGCTTTGCGAAGCGAGTGTTTCGGCGTCTTTAATGCCGAAGACGGACTCGAGATAGGATTTGAGTTCTTGGGTGTTTTCGGGAGAATTGCAGACGTAGTAGGGATCGAAGCCCATGTGTTCGGGGACGCCCGGGAGCTTTCGGAAAGAAGGAATGCCGCTTAAAAGCATGCAAAATTCAATGCCGCCGAGGACTTCTTTGTCGTCTTGCGCGGTTTGGGCGTGTTTCGCTTCGATACCGTTTTTGAACGTTTCGATCGAATCCTTAATGGACTGCAATTGTTGCGAAATGGGCATCTTTTCCTCCAAAAGCAAGTTAAAAAGCACACATGGGAAATGACGGCGATTATTTTAACGCATCGTAAATTTTGATGCAATCATTAGCCGTTTCGTCGACGGAAACATTTTTTGTCATGGCATTATGGCAAATTGCCTTCCATTGGCTCGATTCGATGAGGTCGAGCGCATCCATCGCGATGTTGTAGAAATCGTCACAATCGTAATTTTGGCAAGCAAATCCGTTTTCGTTTGCGATATCTCGGCCGATGTCGGCGACGGGAACGATATCTTGGACGGCAGCGCCCAAAGCGCGCGCGACGGGGATGCATCCGTACCGCATGGCAACTTGATGGAGACGGCAGCTGCATTCGTGTTTTGCGGGAATGAGAATGATGTCGGCGGCGGCGATGAGTTTTCGGATGCCTGCGCAATCGGCATCTTTAATCCATGCGATTTGCCCCTTGAATTCGCGTTTCCATGCTTCGACGGCAGCTTCGTAGGGGGCGTCGCCGCGTCCGACGATGACGAGGCTGATTTTCCGGTCCATAAGGTCGTCGAGCATATCGTTAATCATATCGAGACCGGACTCGGCGCTGAGCGCGCCGACAAACAGCGCAACCGGACGATCTTTGAGCAGACGCAACGATTTTGTGAGGGCGTTTTTCGATTTCGTTTTTCCGCTCATATCGCCGTCGGAGAAATGATTGTCGAGCGCTTTGTCGGTTTCGGGATTGAGTTTGTCGGCATCGATGCCCAAACGTACGGTTTCCAAC
>CAVGZQ010000273.1:0-3611 GCA_963633515.1 Bacteroidaceae bacterium | reverse complement strand
CGCGGCGAAATCGGATGCGCTTCATTTCATCGGGATTTGGCAAAAAAATAAGACAGTCTTTTCGGATTGCGCGTTTTATGCACAAAATAAGACAAATCATCTTGCTTATCGCATTTTGTGCACAAAAGCTGTTCCCCCCCCGGCGAATTCATGCAAATTGCGGCGGCAGGCTTGCGCCCGCCGCGTCCGAAAAAAAAATGGCGATTCAGACATTCGGGGGCAAAACATAGGCGCAGGCGCGCTTCCAATGCAAGCGCCCTTGCCCCATGTCATAGAGCGATGCCAAACATCCCAACGGCTCGAAGCGCAGCACCGGATACGGCGATTCAATCGAATCGGCCGGAACGTCGATATCGCCCGTCGCGCAGATTTGCGCCATTTGCGCGTCGCTGAGCGTAATCGCATTGCGCGAGATATCGTTGCCGAAACGCTGTATCATCGAATGGCTCAATCGCCAAATCCCGCCGCGGCGTTTGGCCAGACAAATGCCCGCGCGCTGATAGCCGCCCGGGATTTCTTCCCAATGTCCGTCGATCGCATAAATCGCGCGCGCCGAAAGCAAGAATCTGAACGATCCGAATTTCTGCGGCTCGATGCCGTAATACCGCTCAATGTTCTCCAAAATGGGCGCGACTTCATCGTCGTCTGCCGCAAGCGTTCGGACAGGCGCCGCCGCCCGCGGCGGATAAACGAGCCGTTCGGGGAGCTCGTCTGTCTTTTCGAGAACCGCCATAAAAAAGCCTTGCGTATCGTTTTCCCACGGCGTCACGCGGCGGGCTTTTGCCATCTCCGCTCCGTATTCGAAGCCTTCCCAAGACGTAAGCCCCGGGCGGAAATGCAATCCCGCGATGTCGGGAATTTCGCAAAGACGAAACGGATAGCGCGACAAAAATTGCGACAAAACCCCTTCATTTTCTTCGGGGTTGAGCGAACACGTCGAATAAACCAATCGCCCGCCGACGCGAAGCAACCGAGCGCCCGAAAGCAAGATGCGGTACTGAAGCTGATATTGCGACGACGGATTTTTGGATGCTTCGTAGCGGGCGCGATTTTCGCCGATCGCGTCATAAAGCCCGAGCCCCGAACACGGAACATCGGCCAAAACGCGGTCAAAGCCCGAATCGAGATAATGCGGCAGACGTTCGGCGGCGACGTTGAACAAAACCGCATGCGAAACGATGCCGGCATCCAGGCGCGCCGCCAGCGGCGTCATCCGTTTGCCGGCCAAATCGTTGGCATAAAGACATCCTTCGTTGCGCATTGCCGTCGCGATTTGCGTCGTCTTCGACCCCGGCGCCGCGCACAAATCGATGATTTTTTGACCGGGACGCGCATCCAAAAAACGGACAGGGAGCTGCGAACTTAGGCTCTGTTTTACAAACCAGCCCGCGAAATGATGCAAACAGCGCGTCGGTTCGAAAGGTTTTGTTTTAAGCCGCAGGGCATCGCGCAAACCCGCAACCGGTTCGACGTCAAAACCGTGCGATTCGAGCAGCGACATGACCTGTTCCGGCGTCGCGCGCAACGTGTTTGCGCGCACGAACTCCCCGACGGGCTTGTGCGAAACAAAGGATTCGAAATCTGCGCCCAAGATGCGGCGCAGGTGCGCGTCAAACGGCAGCTTTGCGCGCGATTTTTGCCCGCCGCTTTCAAATTCGGTTTCGTTTTCCATAGCTTTTCAATATCTCAAATTCCGCAAAAATCGTCTGCCGCGCGCTTGGGCGATGCAGATGATTCGAAATCTGCGCACAAGCGCGGCGCAGGCGTTCGTCAAACGGCAACTTTGCGCGCCGCGTTCTGATGCGGGATCGTTGCCCGCCGCTTTTCCGCAGCTCAAGTTCCGCAAAAATCGACTACCGTTCCGAGCGATGCGTACGGTCTTGACCCGCGCCGTTTTGCGATCCGTAACCGTTGTCGTACGATCCGCGCCCGGCGTCCGATCCGTTCATCGAATTGCCCCAATCATGCAGCGCCGACGACACTTGCGGCGCTTCGATGACGGCATCTTCGGCGCGCGCTTGTTTGCCGCTCAGCGCCCGATCGAAGTCCGAAAGCGCCTTGCGGGCTTCTTCGTCTTCGACTCTTTCTTGTTCCGCATTGTCTGTCGAAAAAAACGATTTGCCGAAAGATTTATTTTCAAAATGCGTTTTGTCTCGAATTTTCATCGCTTCGCGTTCGCTGTCGACGAATTCTTTGAATTCATACTCGACATCGTCGCTGTCCGTCATTTCGCCGCGGAAATCGTAGCAAAACGCATTGTACGCCTTCTGTGCTTCGTCGGCGATTTTGCTCTCGCTGAAGGTAAACGAGCACGAATTCAAATAACACATGATTTGCGGCAATACCTGATTAAACGAAAGACGGCGGCGGGGATTGTTGCGCGAAAAAAGCACTTCCAAAAGAGCTTTGCGGATTGCTGTTTCACGGCGAATGCGATTCTCTTTGATATTCCCCGGCAAACGGACGAGCGGACCGGCAAATATCAACGTGCTGAAGATAAACGGGAACAACCCGAACCACCACGCATAGCTGCCGTATTCTCCCGTTATGAGGGCTGACATCGATTTCGCAAACCCCGCCGTTTCGGCACCGGGTTGGGTTGCCGCAAACATAGCGTACGTGATGACGCCCGACATGCACATGTTAAATACGTTCAATCCGACGACCATCGCATCGCCGCCGTCGACATTGCCCGAAAGAGGCAGAGGTTTTTCGGGCTTGCGCCAACACATCGCCGGAATCGAATCATTCTTGCGGCTGCCGGTCGTCATCATGTCTTCGAAAATATACACAAGCGTGCCGGCTTCGGTGATTTCGGCGGTTCCTTCAAATTCCGCCGTGTAACGCGCCAAATCGCTCTCGCATTTTTCGCGCGATTGCCCCGACACGCACAGCCAGTCTTCGAGCGTTATCACGCCGCGCCGCGCGCGAATGAGCTGAGCGCATTCGGCCTTCGCCGCATGCGGATCGGCCGGCGCTTCTTCGGGACCGAATACGTAATTGTAGACGCGCGTGTAGATCGGCTGACGCTTTTTGCCGTCTCTCGCAGGACGGCGGCTGTCATAGCTCGGACCGCCCCAGAAAAGGTAAATAATAAAGGTCAAATCGGACAAATTCGACGAACGGCTGTTGTTGTTTCTGCCGGACAGCAGAAACAAAATAATAATGAGCAGATAAATGATGAAATAGATGACTAAGACGAGGAAAATGACGATTTTAAAGAACTTCTTCAAAATGCGCATAATTCCGTCGCGGTGGCGCGACCACCACGAACGGTAATCGCGGCGGATGCACCCCTGCCGGAATACATACATCAGTTCCCCGCGATCGTTGACGCGCAACACGCCTTCGTGCGTGCCGATTAAACGATCGAGCGCTTCTTTTGCCTCGGCGGCGCCAAGACCCGTCTCCGAAATAATATCGCCGACCGTTACCGAACAGCCGCGGCGTATCACTGCCTTGCGAACGCGCTCCGCGCTCTGATCCAATGTCATCTCTTTCGGCATAAATCATTCCCTGTGCATGGCGCAGACGTCTCCCCTCTGCCGCCGTAATGCCCGATTCTTCGGATAAAAATGCGCCGTCTTCGGCGCCGTCGCTTTTTATGCCAC
>CAVGZQ010000272.1:0-3678 GCA_963633515.1 Bacteroidaceae bacterium | reverse complement strand
GTAGTACATGATGCGATCGATGCGTCCGTCGAAATTGAGATCGAGTTCCTTCCGGATGAGCATGTATTTGGCAGCTGCATCGTCGCTGTACGTTTGTTTGACCGCGTAAAATTTCATCAAATCGGCTCGGCCGTCGCGGTTCATGTCGAAAACCTGACGTTTGACGTCTGTATTGTCGAAGCGCAAATTCTCCTGCAATTCGGCGAAATTGATTTTATCGGCATCGCGCTTTGAGCCGGCGCAGCCTGCAAGGCAAAAAGCAATCATGATGAGGGCGAACAAGCGCATGGAGCATCCTTCGGGGCAAAATTGCCGCGCCAAAGAGAAAGTCGCATCGGTATGCATGATCCGATGCATCGTGCCGCCGCCCCCCCCGCCGGCGGCGGGGATTCTTTTAACATCGGGCAATGTTTCCGCCTCGGGGGGGTCGGCGGAAAAGCGCGAAGCGTATATATAAATATATATATGCTTGTTATGTTGAACAGATATGCGTTTTGGATGCATATCTCCGGCGGACGGAGAACGGCGTCAGGACATGGCGAGCATTTTTTCGACCGGTGCGAGCGCCGCTGCGAGTATAGGGTCGGGGAGAATGATTTCTTCGCCTTTGCCGCAGAGACAGTCCAAAACATTCCGGAGCGTGACTTTTTTCATATTCGGGCAGAAAACCGTCGGTTTGAGCCCATAGAAAACTTTATCGGGGAAGAGCGTTCGGAGTCTGTAGATCATGCCTTCTTCGGTGCCGACGATATAGGCCGGGGCGTCGTTATTTTTGACAAACGCGATCATGCCTGCGGTCGAAAGGGCGGCATCGGCCAGCGCGACGGCGTCGGGTATGCATTCCAAGTGGACGAAGACCGCCGCTTCGGGATGTTCTTGTCTCGCACGTTCGATATCGGCGGCAGAAATGCGGTGATGCGTTGCGCAAAACCCGTTCCACAAAAACATATGCATGCCCAGTTTTGCGTTGAGATTGGCGCCCAAGTTTTGATCGGGCACGAATGCGACGGGGCGGTCGGAGCCGAGTTTTTTCAAAATGCGTTCGGCGTTGCCCGAAGTGACGCAAAGATCGACATGAGCTTTCGTTTCGGCCGTCGTATTGACGTATGCAACGACGAAGCATTCGGGGTGATCTTGCCGCCAAAGCTGCAATTGTTTGGGATCGCACATATTGGCCATGGGGCAGCCGGCGTCGGAATTTGCCGTGTAAACATGCGACCCGGGCGAGAGCAATTTTGCCGTTTCGGCCATGAAACGCACGCCGCAAAAGATGATATTTTCGGCGTTGCATGCTTTGGCTTTTTGGCTGAGTTCGAGCGAGTCGCCGACGAAATCGGCAATGTCCTGCACCAAACCGTCGACGTAATTGTGGCACAAAATGGTGAAATTCTTTTGGCGTTTGAGATCGAGTATTTCCTGCTGAACGGGGTTCATCGGTCGGAATCTCCAGATGTTTCTGCAACAGCGTTGTTTTTTATGACGATGCGGCGCTCGTCGCCGAAGATTTTCGCACGACTCGGCCTGCCGACGCAAAAAGCGCGCAAAACAAAGCGTTTACGGATTGTTTCGAAGGTTTGGGATCGGTCGGTATGTTTGTTCGGACGGGGCGTAGGCGTCTTGTTCCCAGAGCGGGCTCGAAAGCATGAGATCGGCGCTCGACAAGTTGCATGCGATGGGTACGTTATGCACGCGGCATTGGCGCAGGAGCATTTGAATATCGGCTTCGTGCGGCTGGGGGTTGAGATCGTCGATGAGAAAGACGGCAAAATCGATTTCTTTTCGCACGACCATGGCGGCGATTTCGGTATCGCCGCCCATCGGTCCGGAATGCATGCATTTGATATCGCATGATATGCCGTTATCAGCGTAAGCTTTGGCAATGAGCGTTCCGGTCGTGCCGGTGCATACGAGTTTATGTTTCGATAAAAAAGACGCATTTTTGACAGCCCAATCAATCATGTCGATTTTCCGGTTGTCGTGGGCAACGAGCGCAATTGTCAATTGCTTCATAGGAATTCCCTTGCATGAGAAAGACAGACAGGCGCCGCCCAAAGCCCCGCAAGGGGCGCGAAAGCAGCGGCTCTTTATACGATCGCGGCGCAATCCTGTAAAGAGCTGCGGCTTTGCGCGGGCGCGGGACGGAGGGCGCGCAATTCGCAAATCGTTTAATTTTCGGGGAATTCGCCGTCGCAGCCGTTGCATGCGAAGCGCGGCATTCGGACATGATGCCGACAAAAAGCGCGTCGCGTTGCCTGCGGGCAACCGACGCGCCGGGTCCGGCCGCAGGCGGACCGGCCGCGAAGGCGCATTGCGCACGGCCGCCGCAGGCGGTTTTGCGCAAAAGCCGAAGCCAAAGGGCGTATGGCGCAAGCCATAGCCCGTCCAAAAGGGCGTATGCCGCAGGCATAGCCCGATAAAAAGGGCGTATGCCGCAGGCATAGCCCGATAAAAAGGGCGTATGGCGCAAAGCCATAGCCCGCCCAAAAAGGGCGTATGCCGCAGGCATAGCCCGCCCAAAAAGCCTCACGTTTCGGGGCGGGGCAGGATGCGGAGCAAACAAAATGCAAATCATGCGCGGATTGTTGTTTAAAATAAAACGATTGCGCATGTGCAGCGAATATTATTTGCGGTGTGCGATGACGACGATCGACTGCACCTGTTCGTCGGTGAGGCTGAGCTCGTGGTTATTGAGGCTGACGCGGATGCCGCCGTCGGTCGAAGCGGTTCGGATGAGGGTGATGTTGGGGAGTATGCCCATGTCGAGGATAGCGCTGCGTTTGGCGCCTTTTGCGCGAATTTGCGCGACGGTGACGGGGTGACCGTCGGCGATTTTGTCGAGCGTCGTGTGCGGGATTGTTTTGTGTGCGGGGCATTGGGCGCATGAGATCGGCGCGTCGGAAATGTCGTCGGGGGCGGCGTCGGAGACGAGCGAACGCGATTCGAAGAAGCGGACGAAACGATCCATGCCTTCGTCGGAGAGGGCGTGTTCGAGTCCGCATGCTTCTTCGCGGGCTTTGTCTTGGGGCATGCCCAAGATATCGTGAAAAAACTGGAACAGCAGCACGTGTCGGGCGTAGATGCGTCGGGCGGCGATTTTTCCGGTTTCGGTGAGCCGAATCGATTCGCGCCGGACGTAGGCCAGATAGCCCATGTCGGAGAGGCGTTTGAGCGCGGGGGAGACCGACGATGCTTTGACGTCGCGGGCGGCGGAAATGTCGCGCACGCGGGCTTCGTTTGCGCCTTGTTGGAGCAGGTAAATCGTTTCGAGATAATCTTCGAGCGAAGGGGTGAGCGTTGACATCGTAATCCTTAAGCGTGGCTCAAAAGCGTGCGGGAATCGAGACCGGGGCGATCATTTTAATCGCGAATTTTTAAAAAACCAAACAGAATAAGGGCGTCGATCCATGTCGTTATAAAGAAGGATTTCGGACCTTTGTAGGCGCAAGATTCGATATCTTTTTTCGACTCGATGAAGCGGACTTCTTCGGCCAAGGGCGCCCAATGGTGGATGTTGAGGCGTTTGGGCGAAATCGTTTGCCGGCGGAGCCGCGCGGCGGACGGGGCGTCGTTATAGACGGGGTAGGCATGGGCGCAGTCGATGCCGATTTGCGAGTCGCTGTCGACGCCGGCTTGTTTGGCGAAGTGGTTTGCCATCATGACGAGACCTTGCGGGAAGCT
>CAVGZQ010000271.1:1527-3713 GCA_963633515.1 Bacteroidaceae bacterium | reverse complement strand
ATCAATCGATGCGCGAAGAACTGAGCGCGTTTGCAAGCATCCGTCCGCCGAATGCCGGCGATAATGACGGCGATGACGCGACGGCCGAAAAACGCCGACCGTCCGGCGGCGGCGCGGATTTCGGCGGCGGCAACGCAAAAACGGCAGCCGGAGTGCCTTGGCGCGCGAAAAAACGGACGGCAAAGCGCCCCGACGCCGCAAACCGTTCGCGCGCCAAAACATCCGAAAATGAAATCGAAGCGGCGCGATCCGCCGTCAATGCCGCGCGGCAATTTGCGGCAAAACACGGTCAAAACGTCGATAGCAACATATTAAAATGCGCCTCGCAGCTCATCGATGCGCTCGAGCAGGCTCAACGCGCCGGCACCAACGCCGAAAACATGACCGACGGCCGGCGCGACAGACAAAAAATCGTCAAACGCTCTGCCGCCGGCGAATACGGCGTTGCAATCAGCGATGAAAATATTATTCCCGACAAATCTCAATCAAACGAAGAAGACGACGATGATTCGCCGTCCGAAGCGTTTAAAATTCGAAAAGCATCCGACTTTTTGCCCGATATACTGAAAACACGCACCGCCCGAAAACCGGACGGCGAAAAAAAACACGCAACATCATGCGGCGACGACGCCTTGTCGGAAATCGAAGAGCATTCCGACGCGCTGAAAATCCAAAACACGCGCGCGCTGCGCCGCATGCTGCGCGCCGAAGCCCGCGCCGCCGCGGCAAAAAACGAACTCCCGCAAGCCCCCGGACAAGACCTCTCGGCAAAAGACGGCTTGCGCTCCCTGTTCGAAAAAGAAGACGAGCTCCACTTATACTTGGCAAACGAAATCCGCGAACAGGAATCGAAAGCCGAACGCGAAACCGCCGCCGTTCAAGAAAACGAAGAACCCGAACCGCCGCAGGAACTGTCGAAAAAATCCGAATTGCGAAAAAAATTGCGCACAATCCAATCGATGACCGACGAAATGCCCGTCACGAACGAACGCGCCGTCATTCGCCAATCGCCCGCGCGAAAAGAAAAAACGAACGTCGTCGCAAAACCCGGCTTTGCCGCCCGTTTCTCCGTCGCAAAAAATGAAGCCCCGCTCTCTTTCGACGATCCCTTCTTCCGCGAACGCCTCATGGACGACGAAACCCCTATCGCTTCGTTCGGTTCCTTTTTCCTCACATCGCGACGCATTTGGAACATCTCGGGCGGACGCTCGCGGCGATTCAGAAATTGCGAAGTCTTCGATATCGAAAATATACAAGGACTCGCTTTGCAAGAAGATAACAACCGCGTTTGGATTATCGCCGACATCGCGTTCATCGCGCTCATGACCGCTTATTACATTCTCGCCGCCCGCTATTCCGCCCATTCGCTGATTACGCTCATGGTTATTCTCTACGGCATCGTAATGTTGCCGGTATGTTATTTTCTCTCGTTTTATACAACGCTCCGCATAAGCGTCGGCGCCGCCGTCCTCAAATGCAAATGCCGCATTGCCCGCCAAAACCGCGACGAAGCATTGGCTTTCCTCAAAAAAATCGAAAATGCACGCATCGAACGGCGCAAATCGATCCAAAGTTAACTTGCATTGCATCGCATTCGTTTGCGCGCGCCGGCCGAAAACTATGCAAAAAATATTATTTATATCGTTTTTGTTATATCTTTTTTTGTTTTAAATCGCCCTTCCTCCCTCGGGCGGCGCGGGCTTTGGCTTCGGCTATTGCGGCAATGCCGCAATACGCCTTCGCAGGCGCGGCTATCGGCTGAGCCGATACGCCGCGCCGAGCGCGCTATGTCCGCGGCAGGCGCGGGCATACGCGCGCTTTTCGGTGGGCTGCGCTCCGCTTGCCGGCGAAAAATTCTGCTCCGAAGACATCAAAACTCAAATACCCAATGTTTGAACCGATGCGCGCCGAGCTCTGTATTCGGAGCTTCCGACGCCCGCGGAATACCGCTCCGCGGCAGACTGCACGCCGCGCGCATCAAGGTTTGCCTGCCCGCAAATTGCGCAATCGGAGCAATATGTGATAAGACGCCGTCGCCGCGCTTCGGCTTCGCGCCGGTTTTCGGCTTCTTTTGGATGTATGAGCCATGCAGGACAAGCACAATAAAAAAGCGAAAGAAACAAATATCGGATCGGGCAAATCAAAGAATAAAACCGAACCGATCCGAAAATCCCGCAAAATTGCGC
>CAVGZQ010000271.1:0-1477 GCA_963633515.1 Bacteroidaceae bacterium | reverse complement strand
GAAATCGCAAAATGTTGCCCCGAAACGCGACAATATGAACCCGGCGGCGCATAACATCCGCCGCCAAAAGCCGCATTCGGCATTCCGAAAATTCGCTGCGGCGCTCGCTTTTATCGCCCTGGGCGCCGCGATCTTTTTGATGCTCTTCACCTTCACCGGCCAAGATTTGAGCGAATCCGCCGAAGCCGCGCGCAACTTATTCGGTTTTCCCGGCGCAAAAATCGCCGATATCATGCTCATGCTCTTCGGCATCGGCGCTTTCCATTTCTCCTTTGTCTGCCTCGTCATCGGAATTTGCATCTCAGGCGGCAAACAATACGACGTCAAAGCGACTGAAATTATCGGATTGTGCTTGCTCATTTTGGGGACCGTCCCCATTTTGGCATTGGGATTCGGCGGGCAAACCGTCTTGGATCATGCCCCGGGCGGCGTCATCGGACAGCGGCTCTTAAGCCTTATGACGCCCCATGCCCCCGGATTTGCCATCGTATCGGGATGCGCCGTCATCGTTCTGTTCGGCTTCCTGCTCGTCACCGACATCCGACTCAAAGCGTTTGTTTTGGGCGTATGGCGCGCATGCGCGCTCTGCGTCTCGACTTTGGCGCGCGTCTTTGCAAGCCCGTTCAAAGCCGATCCGAACGAAAACGAAGGCGATGCGCCGATATCCGATGCCGAGGACAGACAAGAATATGAATTCCCCGCGCAATCCGACCGCGCCGGCGACGATGCGCAAAGCCTTTTCTACGAAGATACGCCGTCGCAATTGCTCGATAACATTCCATGCGATTTGGACGATCGCGTCGCCCGCGCAAACATGCGCGATAATCTCCGCTGCGGCGATCCCTCCGATTTCGATGATTGCAACGCCGAAGGCGGCGATATCGCCCCCCGAATCCGCCCCGAAACTCCCGATTCGGACGATATCTTCGATAATCCCCCGAATGCAGACATCGCTTCGGCGCAAAACCGCGCAGACGCGCAAGACGCAAATGGCAAACAAAGCGAAGAAACATGCGGCCGGATCGAATTCCCATGCGCCTGCGCCACGGCCCATGGCGGCGAAACGCAATCGCAGGCGCCAAAACTTCAATCGCTTTGCAACGGCGCTTGCGATGCAGCGCCGCAAGACCTTTTCGGCGATGAAGTCATCGCTGCCGACGTCGCCGCGGCGCAAACGGCAGCGCCCAAATTGCAGCCGGAAAATGCCGAACAATCCTCCGAATCCTTGGGCGATATCATGGCGCGCATCAAAAAATCCGCCCCAAAATCGCGTTCCATCCGACGTTCGCGTTCCGTGCCTGCGCTCGAACCCGACTTCGAATTCGACTCCATCCTCTCCCCCGAACAGCTCGAACAATCCAAACGCCGCGCCGATTTTCTCCGTCCGAAAACAGGCGCCTCAAACGATGTTTCCCCCCGCGCGTCTGTTTTGCAAAACTGGAAACCCCGCGCCATCGACCGGCGACCAATCTCATCA
>CAVGZQ010000270.1:0-3711 GCA_963633515.1 Bacteroidaceae bacterium | reverse complement strand
GCGTATGACCGATGCCCGTTACCCCCGAAATCGGTTCGGCTGCCAATTTCGCAATGAGATTTTCGAGTTTTCCGTGGGCGCGGCGGCACACGATATCGCCGTTTGCGCACACGGCTATGCCGGCCGAATCGTAACCGCGATAGGCCAAGCGCCCAAGTCCCGTCTCGATGATGGGCACCGCGTCGCGATGCCCCGTATATCCGATAATCCCGCACATTTTGTCCTTGTCCTTTTTTCGCGCTAAAATGCGCCCCGGCGAAACGGCAAAACACAAGCCATGCTTGCGCTTTGCCGCGCTTTTCGCGCTCGATCGGCGGCGCGGCCGCATATCCTACCAAAATATTCGGGCTGCGGATCAACTTTCGGAAACCGACGGAAGGCAATGTTTCGCGCCGGAGCGCGAAACATTGCGGCGCATCTCAAAAAACCGCCGCAAGCGTCCGGACTCGGTTCTTTATCGATGCAATCATCAAAAAAAACGGCAAACGGCACCATGACTTCGCTGCAAGACGCATCGTCGATGTTTATGACATATCTCAAGGCAGAACGCGGGCTTTCGTCCAACACGCTGGCGGCTTACGGCCGCGATATCCGCAGTTTTTCCGACAGTCTCAAAACGGCGGGCAAATCGCAAATCGAAGACGTCGGCGGAGACGACATCCGCCGGTTTTTGGAAGAAAAAATGGACGGCGAAAGCGTAAAATCCCGCACGGTTGCGCGCTATCTCGTCAGCATCCGCCAATGGATGAAATTTCTCGCCGGCGACGGAATTCTCGAAAACGATCCGTGCGAACACGTCGATATGCCCAAATATCTCCAAAGGGATCCGATTTATCTGACCGAACGCGAAGTCGATGCCTTGCTCAATGCCCCCGACGGATCGACGCCCGAAGGGCTGCGCGACCGCGCAATGACTGAGCTCCTCTATGCGACGGGACTGCGCGTGTCCGAACTCGTCGGGCTGAACTTGCGCGATGTCGATCTCGATTCGGGGTGCATTACGGCGCACGGCAAAGGGGCAAAAGATCGCGTTATCCCGATGGGCGAATATGCCAATGCCCATATTCGCCGATATTTGGCCGATGCGCGTCCGGTGCTGCTGACAAACGCATCCGATTGTCCGGCGTTGTTCGTGACGCGGCGCGGCGCAAGCATGACGCGTCAGGGGGTTTGGAAAAATCTCAAGCGATATGCGCTTTTGGCAGGCATACGCAAACCGCTTTCCCCCCACAAACTCCGACACACCTTCGCCACTCACCTTATTTCTCACGGCGCAGATTTGCTCGCAGTTCAGGAAATGCTCGGGCATGCCGACATTTCTTCGACACAGATTTATACGCATGTCTCTCGCGAGCGCATGAAAGCCATCTTTCAGGCATGCCATCCGCGCAACGAATCCTAATCTTCGGATATCATTCAATCCTTTCGAATTTTGTTCTGTTTTTTTTTCAAATTCGCGGCAGGGATTGCGGATGTTTTCGCAATCGCTTGAAACCCGGAATGCAGATGCTTTGCCTGCGCAATATGCTGCAATCTTCGGATTTATTTATATTTTATATTATGCGAACTTTATCCTGCTTTTGTTTTCTGTTTCCGATACCCGCAGCGAGGCTTGCGGCGTGTTTCCGCGAACGCATGAAAGCCGGGTTGCGGGCGCGCCGCCCGCGCTGCGACGCATAATCTTCTCGCGAGGGCCTGTTTGATAGACTTTATGCTTCGGGCATGATATGATCGCGCGTTCACAGGATGCGCGCAATCGCCGCCGATTGCGCATTTTCAATCGGATCGCTCTCGGGAGTCAATCAAACCGCCATGTTAAAACGCCTGTTCGTCATTATTCTCATCGCTGCGGCAATCTGCGCATTTGTCTATTTTCGCGTGCCGAGATTCGACACGTCATCCGACGAAGCTTTTGCCGAATCGTCGGCAAAAATCGCCGAAACGCTCACCGACGAAGATAAAGAAAAGCTCGCGGCTGCGTTTGTCGTCATCGTTTTGGCGCATCCCAATTCGTGGAAAGAACAAATCGACGGAAAAACCGCCCAAAACGTCATCGATATGGGCGAAGAAATCACAGACAAAGTCTCCGAAGCTTCCGGAAAATTCCTCGACACGGCAACCAAAGGACTCGAAGACGTCATTCAAAAGGTTATCGGAGATTGACAGACGCCGGCAAAGCTTGCCGGCGGATCGGCGACAAATGTTTATCGTTTCGCCGCCGCAGCAAGCCCCCAAACATCGCAGACAAAAGAGAAAGACCGAAAGCAAGGAACGGTCATCTTGATCGATGACTTGCGGCGGCGGAGCCGGTTTCCGAATTTCGGCATAATTTCGGATGTCGGAAAAAAAGATCGGTGAAGCATTTGTTTATGAAACGAAAGATTGCGCGTTTTTTGTGCGCGTTTTTTGCGATATAGCATCTTCATGCGCAGACGGCGAGCAAGCCGGAGCAAATAACGGACGTCAGACATCGCCGAAAGAATGCCCGGTTTGTCCGAACGGCGATGACGAAGTCACGATATTTCCGGCATGTCCGGCGTGCCCGCAGCAAACGCAAAACGGCGAAGCCGATGCAAAAATCCGAGCGCTCAGCCAAGCTAACGATGAGCTTCGCAAACAAAACGGCGCGCTCAACGCCCGGATCGAAGATCGAACCGCCGCTGCGGCGCTTTGCGACAGCAATCTCGAAACATGCAAAAGCGATTTGCAAAAGACCCGAACGGCAAAATCAAAAAACGGCGCGCGGCTCAAACTCATGGCCATTAAAGGCGATGACGGAAGCCTTCTGATGATCGAATCTTATTACGACACATTGCCGAAAGACCGGTGCTCTTTTGACGGTACATTTGCCAAATACTGCAAAAATTCCCATCAAAACTATTGCGTGCCGTTCGGCGCACCGACGCTTCATGCTCATGCCGATTATGAGTATTGCTGCATAGCATGCAATGACAGTTACGACACGCTTCAATATTTGAGTTCTTCCATTGCATCATCGCTTTTCGGATACGGCAAAGTCAAAACGCTTTCGGCCGAAGACAGCGCCTATTATTATGACAGCGCATGCGCAAATAAAATCGATTCTTGCGGCAATCGCATTTTTTATGCAGAGGATCCCGACTGCGAATACGGAAAAGGCAGCATTTTCATCGCCAAAATCACAGATTATTCGGCTCAAGAAGAGCAACGCATTTGCATCGATGACAGTCAGACATCGGTTAAACTGCAGCAAGAAAAAGAAACAACCGTCTATTAAAAACCAATCCATAATCCGTTTCATGCTATCTATGAGAAATCGAACGCCGGCGAATGCCGCGCATTAAACGACAATAAAATCATTATTTTGTCCCCCGTAAACGAATATTATCTGCGGACGGTTTATGGGCTCGATGCAATCCGAAACCGATATTGCGAAGACTTTTGCGCCGCCTGCGAAGCAGAAGCCAAAGAAAAGAATTGGGCAAGATTGGAAATAACGCTATCGGAGGATGAATAGCAGCCGTTGCAACGCATCGGACGGGCAAACGCGCGCACGCCGCGCGCAATTGCAAGCGGCGGCGACGTTGACGCTGCAAGCGCGCAAAACGTCAAAAAAAGACACGTGCGTTCCGACCGCATGAACGGCGCAGCCGGCAACGCAGATGCGCAAAATATCGAAAAAAGCGCGGCGTATGCTCGCAAAGCGGCTTGCAAAGCCGCTGAGAACATAGC
>CAVGZQ010000269.1:2858-3711 GCA_963633515.1 Bacteroidaceae bacterium | reverse complement strand
GCTTTTGCCGCGTCGCCAATCATCTTTTGCAAACCGAAGCCGTTTCTTGGGGAACGCTCACGCCGGAGCAGTTGCTGCGCGAATTTAACGCAACCGCAAATCTTTATATCGCGCAAAATAAAAAAATATCGCTCGAACTCAAATCTTTCTGCAAAAACGTATCGGAAGCAACATTCGGTTGCGCGCCGATAACACGCGATCAAGTCGATGCGATATATGCGCAATCGAAGCGGCTTGTCTCAAAACACGTCTGACAAGCCGATCGAGAAACTTAGACAATCGGCGTTTAGTAATCGTCGTCTTCGTCGTCTTCGCCGTCGTCGTCTTCGTCGTCTTCGTCCTCGGCCAAAGCATCGTAAATCGCTTCCGTTTCTTCGGCAAACGAATCGATGTCTTCTTCGATGGCGCCTTCGACTGTCCACGATTCGACATAGTCGTGAATCATATCGATAATTTCATCATCGAGACCGCTGCGGTTGGCGCTCTTTTCCAAACTCGCCAGCAGCGAAAGAAGCGTGCTCAGGTACTTGGTCGGGTCTTCTTGATCCAATATGCCGATTATCTTATTCAGCGCAGGTAGTGCTTGCATGCGTTTTATCCTTCTTTGATGGAGAATATATGAAACTCTGCAAATTGCGGCAAAATATCTAAATAATTCTGCGTTTTTGCATTTTTCTCGAATTTCGTCCAAAAAACAAAACGGCTTTAACAAAGCCGAACGAATTATACGCCATTCGTCGGCGATTTCCCAACAAATTCAACGGCGCTGCGCGAAATTCGCAACAGCCCTAGCAAGCGGCTAAAAATAATCGAGCGTCGCAAATCGCGACATTTTCTCTCCCGCGCAAAGGCC
>CAVGZQ010000269.1:0-2848 GCA_963633515.1 Bacteroidaceae bacterium | reverse complement strand
GCCAACGCGCATCGACGATCCACATCACGCTCAATTCGCCGTCGCCGATCTCGTGCGCAATTTCCGATATCTGCCCGGGATACCGATAAATCTCAGATTTCCAATGCCCATCGTCATCCGGCATCTGCAATGGCGGGTTGCCTTGCATCCGATGCATAATCTCGCCGTTTATGCAAAGAAGCGCCGATGTCGTCGTCATAATCTCGAATGCAATTGCAAATAAAATGTCAGTTTCCGTATTTTCTTCGTTCCGCTGCATGCTTTCCGAATTCGACCCGATTTCGGACGGATTCTCATAACAGCGGCATATCATGCGCCGTTTCGGAATCGCGCCCAACCCCAGGCGAAACGCTTCCGCCGCATCATCGCTCAACCTTGCCGCCGAAACGATGATATCAAACGGCCGAGGTTTTGCCAACGATCGGCACATTGCATCGGGCATGCGCGACAGCCAAAGCCGCTTTCCGCCGTCTATCGCTTCTTGCGCAGGCGCAATATGCCTGAGTTTTCGCTCCAATGCCGCACAACATGCCGCATCGGGCACTTCCCGATAAATAAGCCGAATATCCATAATACCGTTTTATCAGTTCCAGCCGACCGAAATCCTTCTGCGCTTTGACGATAGACCTCCGGCGATTTGCCGCCGTTTGTTCGCGCCGTCAAAACGAAAAACGCCGCTTTCAAAGCGGCGTCTCTCCTCGCATGCGCAAAGCTCTATTTCTTAATCGGCTGCACCTGAAGATAAAGACTCGACACCGACGAAGCTTTCCACAAACCGTCGACCTTCGTCAATTTCATCGGGCGCGGCGAATCCGCTCCCGAACTCTTGAGAAATACGGCATGCGTATTTTCTGCCTCTTCGCGCGAACCGGTCACCGTCAATTCGCAATTCTGAATGTCGGCTTTATAGCCGTTGGACGGCGATGATCCGGCGCAAAACGAACGGAAAATCTCCGGATTATTCTTAATTCTTTCGACCATCTTTGCGTATCCCGAATTGCGATCGAAATCATCGGGAAGCGATTTCATGATATCGAGAAGCATCGCTCGGCCAAGCGATTTCGTTTCGGCATTCTGATAAAGGAAAACAGCTTCAAACCAAAGCTTTGCCGCCCCTTCGGGCGTCTTCGCCTCTTGTTCGCAACGTGCCTTGTATTCGGCCATGCTCGTCGGGAGCTTCGCCATGACATTCGGCTCAAAGGCCCCTGCCATCAGCATTCCTGCGCATGCAATCGCAAAAAATCGTGTCACGCGTTTCATCCTTGCCTCCTAAGTTAAAATCTGTACCGACCTGACTTAATCGCCTATCGATGCCGCAAAAAAACATCGAAGCGTCTGCCGGTTCATTATTCATATTTGATGCCAAAAAATCAACGTTTAGCGCACAGCATCCGCCGGAAGATCTTCGTCATGGGAAATGCATCCGCGCATTGCGCATCGCGATTGAAATTGTTGACTATTTTTCGATGTCTCTGCATCGGGCTTTGCATTTCGCTGTTTTCAAACTGCGGCGAATGGCATAAAGAGTCTGCGCTTGCTGTGTTTATTCTGCGCAAGCGACTACGTTTTATGCAAAGGACAATGCCCCATGTTAAGCCAATATTATGATGCCTTGCTCGATCGTTTCCTGCGCTATGTCAAAATCGATACGCAATCCGACCCCGAATGTCCCGACTACCCCAATACCTATCCTTCGACGCAAAAACAGCTCGATCTGCTCAGACTTCTCAAAGCGGAATGCGAATCCATGGGACTGCGCGACGCGCAGTGCGACGAGCACGGCTATGTGACGGCGACGCTGCCGTCAAACGTCGATCGCGACGTCAAAACCGTAGGTTTCATTGCGCATGTCGATACTTCGCCCGAAATCAGCGGCGCAAACGTCAAACCCATTGTCCACAAAAACTACCAAGGCTCGGATATTGTCTTGCCGAACAAATCGGGAACGATATCGTCACCGCCTCGGGGACAACGCTCCTTGGCGCCGACAACAAGTCGGGTGTGGCAGCCATTATGACGGCCATGTCCTATCTCGTCGATCACCCCGAAATTCCGCACGGAGACATCCGCCTCGGCTTTACCCCCGACGAAGAAATCGGCGGCGGCACGATTTATTTCGATATCGCCAAATTCAATGCTTATTGCGCCTATACCGTCGACTCGTCGACGCGCGGCATGCTCGATACCGAAACGTTCAGCGCCGACGCCATGTCGATCGCGTTCTTCGGCATCAACACGCACCCGGGGCACGCATGCCGCCAAATGATCAACGCAATAAAACTCGTCTCGGAATTTGTCGAACGGCTTCCCAAAGACAGACTTTCTCCCGAAACGACGTCCGATCGCGAAGGTTTTGTCCACCCGACCGATATCAAAGCAGGCGTCGATTCTGCGACAATCCACTTCATCCTGCGCGATTTCGCCGAAGAGAACCTCGCCAAACAAAAAGACCTTCTCTTATCCTTGGCACAGCAAACCGTCGATGCGCATCCGGGGGCAACTTTTCAATACGAACACAAAACGCAATATCGGAACATGCGCTCGGTGCTCGACAAATTTCCCGATGTCACGGCCAATGCAATGAAAGCCATCGAAGATGCAGGTCTCAAAGTTCGTCAAATGGCTGTTCGCGGCGGAACAGACGGATCGCAACTCTCGCTTAACGGGTTGCCGACGCCGAATATTTTTGCAGGCGAGCAAAACTACCACTCGCGGTATGAATGGGTCAGCGTGCAAGATATGCTCAAATCTGCCGAAGTCATCGTCCGGCTTTCTCAGATTTGGGCTCAAACCAAATAGCTTCGCTTGCATCCGTCCGACGCCGTTCCTTCGAAAATTTGCCCAACTC
>CAVGZQ010000268.1:0-3712 GCA_963633515.1 Bacteroidaceae bacterium | reverse complement strand
CTGCGGGCTTGTTTCATCCCGTCGGCGAGGGCGGCTTATACGCGTTGATAAAGCATATGTCAAATGCTTTTTCATTTTTTTTCGGTTTATTTTCGGATGCGGCAGTTCGGGCGGATTTCGCGCGAAAATAGCGGCAAAATCTCCTAAAAATGACGCGCTGTCTCAGTTTTGAAATCGATGCTGCCGATCAAAAAACGATATTGGCGCGCGGCGTCCCAGCCGCGCGCCAATGCTGCGTTCCGCCTTTGGCATCGCTCACGCTTTCGCGCTCTCTTGCGCGCCGGCGCTCTCTTGCGCCGCTTCTCTGTCATAGATTGACGGGCGGCTTGAGAATATCGGGGAAAATATCGGCCATCGTCGGCGGCGCGACGGCAGGATCGGCGGTTTTTTCGCCGTCGGTTTGGTCTTCGGCTGCCGGCGTAAACGGTTCGGCGATGAGCGAAAGCCCGAGACGGCGCTTGTCGGGGGCGATTTGAACGACGGTTGCCGTCACTTCGTCGCCCGGTTTGACGACCGATTCGATCCGATCGACCTGGCGTTCCGACAGTTCCGACACGTGAATAAGCCCTTCGACGGCGAAATCTTTGAGCTCGGCGAACGCGCCGAACTTTGCAAGGCGGCGAATCGTCGCTTCGTACTGTTTGCCGAGCGGTTCGAGTGCCATGAATTCTGCCCACGGATCCCCCGAAAGCTGTTTGATCCCCAAACATGCCCGGTGGCGCTGCGCGTCGATCCCCAAAACGACGCATTCGACCGGCGTGCCGGCCGGATATCGCGATGCAAGGTCGATTTTGGCGTCGTTCCACGCGATGTCGTTTTTGTGAACGAGCCCGCGGATGTGCTCGCCCATATCGAGAAAAATACCGAAATCGGCAACTCCCGCGACCGGAAGCGTGACTTTTGCTCCGACCGGATACTTTCGCACGGCCGCTTCCCACGGATCGCCCGACGCGCGGCGCAGACTGAGGCGCAAACGACGTTTATCCGTATCGATCTCCATGATGCTGACCCGGACGCTCTCGCCCAATTTTACGGCTTGTTTAGCCTGACGGATCGAATCATCCCACGACAGTTCGCTGTTATGCACGAGACCTTCCAAGCCGTTTGACAGACGGACAAAAGCGCCGAATGTCGTGAATGTCGTGACTTTTCCTTCGGCGATATCGCCCGGATGAAGCGTTTGTGCGGCAGTTGCCCAACAATCTTCGACGAGCTGTTTGCGCCCAAGCGCGATGCGCCCTTTATCGGCCGACAGCACGACGACCCGTATTCGGTCGCCCACGCAGACGCATTTGGCAGGATCGTCGTTTTCCCAGCTCAGATTCGATCGGTGAATGAGACCTTCTACCCCTGCGCCGATATCGGCAAAAACGCCGAAATCGACGATTTGACGCACAACGGCTTCGTATTCTTGCCCGACTTTGAGATTTGTCAGGACGTTTTCGCGCGCTTCGCGCAAAGTCTGTTCGACGGCGGCTTTCTGACTGACGATGATTTGGCCGCGCTGCTGCGACAACTTTATGATGCGTACCGGAAGCGTTGTTCCGACGAGTTCGTGCGGCGCGCGTTCGGACGGCGCGATTTCGCGCGTCGGCAAAAACGCCGCAACGCCCGACACGTCGCATATCAAGCCGTTGGGCTCGGCCGAAACGGCCCGCGCTTCGCAATCGGTTTCTTCGTGCATCATCGTTTCGAGTTTTTTCCACAGCGAAAACGGCGCGATCTTGTCGATCGACCCGCCCCACATGCCGTTTTTCATCAGTCCTTCGATATAGACGTCAAAGGCTTCGCCGCTTTTGGGCGGCGCAGAAAACTCGCATTTTGCGACGGCGACGCGCCGGCCGCCGTCAAAACGCCCGATAATGCGATTCCCCGATTCCGTTTCGCATGCCGCTCGGACGATTTCTCCGGCGTAATCGGCAAAATCGTCCGTTTCGGGGAATTGCGATCGCTCTTTGTTCAATTCTTGTTCGGTCATGATGCGTGAACTCCGAATGTTTGGCCTGTCCGTCCGAAAAACATGATGCCGGACAGGCGCGCAGCATCATGCTCAAACAGAGAAATGCATGGGTCATGCGGCTTTGACGGCATCGGCTATTTCCTGAACCGACGGCACGATGCCGCCGTCATGACAAATGCCGAATAACGTGTTGCTGCCGATAAACCGCGATAAATCGTCGCGCATCATGCCGCGGCTGCATTCTGCGACGATTATTTTGCGCGCCCGGCGGCAAATGCGCGCGATTTCGCCTTCGGGCAGCGGCCAAAGCGTTTTGGGCCGCAAAAGCGCCGCCGTCAGCTTCGTTTCGGCGGCAACTTTTTGCGCAGCCTCGCGCGCAATGCGCGAACAAATTCCGAATGCGACGATTGCCGCATCGATTTCGGCATCGGGCGAAAGGGGACCCGCGCCCGAAAACTCGGCATATTCGAAGCCGGCAATCGATTTCATCCGTTCGTAGCCGGCAAAACGGACGTCATTTTTTTTCGAAAGCGATGCCGGCTCGAGGTCGAGCGTCGAAACGATGTTGCCCGCCGTTTCGGGCGATCCGTCGGCACGTCCCGAAAACGGATAGCGCGCCGATGCAATATCGCCGGGCGCGGGAAGCGTTTCGGGAAGGTCGATCGATTCCATCATTTGCCCGATATACGCATCGGCCAAGATGCACACCGGGGTTTTGAACCGAAACGCGATATCAAATGCTTCGCGCGTCATGGCGAACATTTCGCCGACTCCGCCGGGCGCAAGAACGGGCATGCGATAATGACCGTGACCGCCGCCGCAAACGGCTGTGCCGTAATCGCTTTGTTCGGGGGCGATGTTGCCCAATCCCGGTCCGGCCCGCATGATATCGACGACGACGCCCGGCAATCGCGCTGCCGCCATATACGACAGCCCGTCTTGCATCAGGCTAAGCCCCGGTCCCGACGTCGCCGTCATGGCCATGACCCCCGCTGCACCCGCGCCATACAGCATGTGGATCGCCGCCAATTCGCTCTCGGCCTGAATGGCGATTGCGCCGGCCATTCCGAAAAGCCGCATCGCATCGTGCGCGATTTCGCTTGCCGGCGTAATCGGGTAGCCGAAAAAAGCGCGGCATCCCGCTGCCAATGCGCCGGCAACTATCGCGTCGTTGCCCTTCATAAATGCGCGCAAACTCATGCGTTCTCTCCTCCTGCCGCCGGCGATGCCGCATTGATGCATCGCGGCTCGGGGCATGTCAGAATGCACACGCCGCAGCCGACGCACCGTTCGGGCGCAATGATCTGCGCAGGCGCATACCCTGCCCGGTTGGCATGCGCGCCAAAGCCCAAACATCCATGTTTGCACGCCTCGATGCATAGGCCGCATGATTTGCATCGCTGCGCGTCGATTTCGATTTTTGCAGATTGCGCGTCTCTTGCCATATTGCCCAAAAAAGCCGCTCGCGCGGCGCGTTGAAGTTCCCTTGCATGCTATCGATCATTTTCTGCGGCAAATCCATAGTTATTTTTTGCGGCTTCGGCCGGTGCGGTGCCTGCCTATTTGCCTGTCGGCAAATACGGCAGGCTTGCCGCGCTATGTTCGCGCCCGGGGGGGGGGCTGCGAGCATACGCGCGGCATGGGCGCGGCTATGTCCTCGGGCTTGCAGCCCTGCGGGCATACGCCGCGCTTGGCGCGCTATGTTCTCCCTGCCTTGCCTGCCTGCGGCCGGCCGACGGCAGGTCCGAGCAT
>CAVGZQ010000267.1:0-3731 GCA_963633515.1 Bacteroidaceae bacterium | reverse complement strand
GAACATAGCCGCGCCCGATGCCGCGCGTATGCTCGCACCTGCCGCCTGCCTGCCGGCAGGCAGGCAAGGCAGGGAGAACATAGCGCGGCAAGCCTGCCGTATTGAGCCGAAGGCGAAATAGGCAGGCTGCGAAGGCGCATTGCGGTCCGCCGGGCGGACCGCAACAGCCGAAGCCCCCGCATAAACGCATATAAAATAGTTGCGCCCAACGCCTGTTCATCCATAGAATACGCCGCCCTTGCGGCGCGCTTGTCTTTCTTTTGGGCAATCGATGCGCATTTTCTTTTACCCTATGCATATATGATAGAATTTCTCCTCATTATTTTTCTCCTGTTTTGCAACGGATTTTTTGTCGCCGCCGAGTTTGCGCTTGTCCGCGTGCGCGTTTCGCAGCTCGAAGTTCTCGAAAGCGAAGGCAATCGCGCCGCCGGACGCGTCATTAAAATTGTTCATCACCTCGATTCGTACCTGTCGGCCGTTCAGCTCGGCATTACCATCGCAAGCCTCGGCATCGGGTGGTTGGCAGAACCGGCCATCAATCGGCATTTGTCGGCGTTTTTCGATTGGATTGCGCTCCCGATTTCGACCGAAGTCACGCACACCGCAAGCTTCGTCTTGGCATTTTGCCTCGCTTCTTTTGCCCATATCGTTTGCGGCGAACTCGCGCCCAAAAGCATCGCCATCGCAAAACCGCTCGAAGTGAGCATGTTTGTATCGATGCCGATGAAGATATTTCACGCCGTATTCGGTCCGGTGATGTATCTGCTCGTCGTCGCGAGCAATGCGTTGGTGCGCTTGGCGCGCATCGAACCGCCGCAGCCCGGACACAGCGCCGGCGTTTCGGCCGAAGAATTGCGAAACATCGCCCAGCATTCGCAAGACGACGGAACCATTACAAAAGAAACCGGCACGCTGCTCGAAAATGTCTTCCAATTCTCCGCGCTCAACGCGCGCGAAGTCATGGTCGCACGCGGGCAAATCGACGGCATTTCCGCCGACGCATCCCTCGACGGGTTCATTTCCTTGGCTCTCGAAAAAGGACATTCCCGATACCCCGTCTACCGAAATGACCTCGACGATATCTTGGGGCTCGTGCACATCAAAGACGCCATCGCCGCGCAAAAAAAAGATCCCGCCGCAACGCTGCAATCCGTCATGCGAGAAATCGTTTACATCCCCGAAACGGCGACTATCGGTCATGCGCTGGAGAAGCTGCAGCAAAAACGGTGTCATCTGGCTGTCGTCGTCGACGAATACGGCGGAACGTCGGGGCTTCTGACCATCGAAGATGCCCTCGAAACGCTCGTCGGCGATATCGAAGACGAATTCGACCCCGAACAGCAAAGCGATATCGAACCGACCCAAGACGGCGCATGGTTCGTCAAAGGCGAAACGCTCTTGAGCGAATTGACCGAAAAACTCGGCGCCCAAGACATCGATGCCGAGAGCAACACCGTCAGCGGTTTTATCATGGAAAAACTCGGACGCGTCGCAAAACCGCATGATACCGTCGTTTTTCAAGATCTCTCCTGCGAAGTCGCATCGATGGAAAGGCTGCGCATCGTCCGCGTGCTCGTCCGAAAAATCGGCATCCCCGACGGCGAAGAAACAAAAGACTGACGCCGATCTGCCGCCGCCGCAGGCTTAAATCGTCCGGACGACGCGCCGAAAGTCCGAAGCGCGGGCGATCCGCAAACAAAAAGCCGGCGCGGCGGCAGACAACAAACGGATCCCGGCGGATTTTGACCGATTTCGCCCCTATTTCCATGCGCGCAAGGGCGTTGCCCCGCAGCGCCCTTCTTTCCGACATTCCCGCCTCGGTCTCCCGGGGCTTCTCCGCTTTAGGATTTTTCATGACCGATACTTCCCTTACTGCGTATTCCGAACCCTTTGCGCGCGTGATTTCAATCGGCGGCACCGGCGTTTTCGGAATGAACTGTCTGCTCATTCAAACGCCCAAAACGCAGATCCTCGTCGATTGCGGCGTCTGTTTTCCCGCCGATACCGATTTGGGCGTCGATCTCATCACGCCCGATTTTTCGCTCGTCGAACGCAATCCCCCGACCGCTCTGCTCGTCACGCACGCGCACGAAGACCACATCGGTGCCATTCCCTATCTCATCATGGCGATCGTCAAAAATTGCGGCAAGTTCAAACTCCCCATCTACGCCAGCGATTTTACTTTGGCCCTCATCAAAAGACGTCTCGACGAACACGATCTCACGAAATACGCAGAATTCAACATCGCCCGATCCAAAGATATCATTGCGTTCGGCGACATGACCGCCGAGTTCATCGACGTCTGCCACTCCATCCCCGGAAGCTTTGCTTTTGCATTCAAAACCCCCGTCGGATGCATCATACACTCGGGCGATTGGCGCATCGACAACACCCCCATGGTCGGCGCAAAAACGAATCTCGCCCGCTTCGAAGCGTTGGGCGACGAAGGCATTCGCCTTTTCTTGAGCGATTCGACAAACGTCGAAGTCGACAATTCGATAATCACGAGCGAACTCGACGTCTTCAACGATATCCAGAAATGCATCAAAGACGCCCGCGGGCGCGTCTTTATCACGCTTTTTGCTTCAAATATCGGGCGCCTTCAGTCGATCGTCTACGCCGCCGGCAACACGGGTCGCAAACTCGTGCTCTGCGGCCGTTCTCTCGTCACAAATCTCGCCACCGCCCGCGAACTGGGCTACATCAAAGTCCCCCAAAATGTCGAAATCCTGCGCGAAGAAGATATCGACGAAAAAGCCGACAACCTCGTCTTCGTCGTCTCGGGGTCGCAAGGCGAGAAAACGGCGTCGCTTTTCCGCATATCGCAGGGGATTCACTCAAAAATCAAACTTCGCCCGACCGATACGCTCATCTACTCGGCGCGCCAAATCCCCGGCAACGAGCGCCGCGTCGATGCCATCATCAACGGTTTCTATCGCCAAGGCGCAAGCCTCGTCGACCGCCCCGATCTCACCTTCCACAGCTCCGGACACGGCTGTCAGCGCGAACTCGAGCTCCTCATCGAACTCACCGACCCCCAAATCTTCATCCCCGTTCACGGCGACCGCCGAAGACTCACGCTCCACGAACAACTCGCGCAAAACCTCACCCAAAACATGAAAACCGAAATCATCGAAGAAGGCCGGGGCATCGTGTTGTTCAAAGATTCCTACAAAATCTGCGATTGCGCCGTTCTGTCGCACCGATACGTCGTCGGAAAATGCCCCAACGGCATCACCGCCGAAATCATGAAAGACAAAAAAAACATGGCGCATCAGGGCTTGCTCGCCATCGCAGGCGCCATCGACGCAAACGACGAACTCATCGGCGATTTGCGCGTTCACGCCATCGGCATTTGCGCCGACGACGGCTGGCTGACCGATCTCCCCGACGAGCTCAAACGCACCGTCGCAAGTTCCGCCCGTCACGGCGATTTGCAAGAAATCGTCCGGCATAAAGCCGCCAAATACATCAAATCCGCCATCGGACGTTTCCCGACGATTATCGTCGATTTGATTCGCGTCTGAACCCTATAAAAACTTCTCATAATAATGGCAGAAATGGGGCTTCGGCTGTTGCGGGCGGCGACACGCCGCCGCCCGCAATGCGCCTTCGCTGCCTGCCGTATTTGCCTTCGGCAAATACGGCAGGCTTGTTTTTTCGATATTTTGCGCATCTGCTTCGTTGGCATCGCCGTTCATGCGGTCGGAACGTACGTCAGTACGCCCCGA
>CAVGZQ010000266.1:0-3799 GCA_963633515.1 Bacteroidaceae bacterium | reverse complement strand
GTCGTAGCCCTGCAAAAGCGGGTAGATGAATTCGTGCACGCTGATTGCGCGCCCCGCTGCGTATCGCTTTTTGAAATCGTCGCGCTCGAGCATGCGCGCCACGGTATGCTTGGCCGACAGCGAAATGAGATCGGCCGCCGTCATTTTGCCCAGCCAATGGCTGTTAAACACGATTTCGGTTTTGTCTTTGTCGAGAATTCTGAAAACCTGTTCGGTGTACGTTTTTGCGTTGGCCGCGACTTGCTCGGGGGTAAGCGGTTTGCGGGTTTCGCTTTTGCCCGTCGGGTCGCCGATTTGGCTCGTGAAATCGCCGATCAAAAAAACGACCTGATGCCCCAAATCTTGGAATTGCCGCAATTTGCACAGCACGACGAGATGCCCCAAATGAAGGTCGGGCGCGGTCGGATCGGCGCCCAATTTCACGCGCAGCGGTCTGTTTTCGGCGCGGCTTTTTTCGAGTTTTTTCTTGAATTCTTCGGGAACATGATAATCGACGACACCGCGGAGAAGGACTTTGAGCTGTTCTTCGACGGGCAAAAATGACATCGGCAGACCTCGCTGACAGGCAAAGCGTTAAAAAAAAAGCCCCTGCTTTGCAAACAGAGGCCAAAAAAGCGAGTTACGGGACTCGAACCCGCGACATCCAGCTTGGGAAGCTAGCGCTCTACCGACTGAGCCAAACTCGCGCAAACGCGCGCTCGCAAGGATTGCGCGTTCTGTCATGCATGCATAAGCTTTGCGGCGGCCGACGTCAATCTTTTTTTTCGTTTTTTGACGCCGTGTCCCGGCGCGGACTCGGCGCGCAATCTGTTTTTTCGGCGTTTTAAAACGGATTTCGGAGCGCAGAAAACGGGAAATGTTTTCGCAGGCGTCTGCATTCTTGCGGCAATATTCCGGTTAAAGATTAAATTTAAGCGTTGAACGGGCTTCGGCTATCTCGCCCCTGCGGGGCTCAATACGCCTTCGCTGCCGCGCTTTTGCCCGGGGGCAATACGCGCGGCTTGCCTGCCTGTTTGCTGCCTGCCTTGGGGCAGGCGGGCGCAAATACGGCAGGCCGGCGCGGCTATGTCCGATCTGCCTTGCCTGCCTTGGGGCAGGCGGCCGATGCGGGCATACGCCGCGCTTTTTGGAATATGATGCCATTTTTCGGCAAAACAATTGAACAAAAAGCGGCGAATGCGTTAAAGTGCGGAAGTTAAAAAATATTGGTCTGCGCGGCGCGGCGGATTTTTCCGCCGCGCCGCGATGCCAAAAAAGCCAAAGGATCGCGACATTATGTCTGAGCAAACCGCCGCCAAAATCGCGTCGAAAAAGAAAGCCGAAAAGCCGGCGAAAAAAGAGGTCGAAACGACGCAGGCTTCGATGAAAGGCCATGCCAAGCCGGGCGCCAAGCAGTCTCAAACGGCGCAAACCGCCGAAAAACAAGACTCGGCGGCGCAAAGCGGCGAAAAGCAAACGGTCGCCAAAGGCACGCCGAAACAGCAAATCACGGCGCTTTTGAACGTTTGCGCCGGTCAGGCATCGGAAACCGACAATGCGCGCGTGTCGGCGATTTTGGGTTTTTTGCAGAACCTTTGGGGATCGATTAAGTCGATCTTCTCCAAAACGGGCGATCCGCAAACCGACAAGACAGGCGGCACCCCGCAGGTCAATGTATCGGACGAAGAAAAAAAGGCAAAAGCATTGGCAAAAATCGTCGAAGTTTTGCAATGCACCGACGATTTGAGCGCCATCGCCGCCGATCCGGCGTTGGTTCGGCGCGTGATGAACGAAATTGCGCAGCCGGAACGCGATGCCGCATTGGATTGTCTCTATGAGCAAGTGACCGATGCGCAGCTTCTCATGGAAATGATCGGCGCGCGTTTCGGCGTGACCGTCATCGACAGCCGCCCCGAAACGATGGCATCGCTCGACGAAGAAACGATAAAGTGCGCGAACAACAAGACGCATCTCGATTGGACGGCCGCCGGACTCGTCGAAGTGTACCGAATTTACACGCATTTGCCGCAATCCGATCTCGATCTCATCAAGTGCGTCATGCATACCTCCGACAACAGCGCCGGCGGCGCGGCCTATGGCACGGCAACCGGCACGAAAGGCGTTTATTACGTCGATTACATAAAGGGCAAAGAGCGCATGACCGAAAACGTCGGCAAAGTCGGACTGACGCATTGCGATCTCAAAACCGATCGGCGCAACGGCACGGTCATGATGGATATGACCGTTGCGCACGAATTGGGGCACGTCGTCGACGGCAATGCCGGATGGAAAATATCCGGTCCGGGGAGCTCGATGCGCAACATCTCGAAATGGGAAGAGTTTCAAAATACGCCGCAATCCGTGCTCGGCGCAATGATCGCAAGCATTGCGGGATCGCCCTATGACGGCGCGCTCTCGGGCAAGGAATTCGAAATCGCCCAAAAAGTCGCTTTGGATTACTTGGCTCAAAGCCAAAGCACGTTCAAAGGAAAATGGAAAACGGCGGCGGCATATATAAAAGCTTCGGCGCAAAAGTTTGCCGAAATGAGCGGCGATGCCGAAATCAACGCCGAAGCGCTCGGCCGAAAGCTGACTTCGGCAGAATGCAAAACGAATTTATTGTACCATTTGTGGCGCGGGCAAGGCGCCAATTCGGCGTATTACAGTTACAGCGATGCGATGGACGGCATGTCGCGTCCGTTCTGGCAGGGGTATGACGGGCAGCCGTGGTTTACGTTCGATAAATCGGCGTGGAACGACAAGATCAGCTGTTATCAATTCCGCTGCCCCAAAGAAGAGTTTGCCGAGACGTATGCGTCGTACCATGCCGCGCCGGCGATGGGCAAAAAGAAGGGTGAAATGACGCCGTCCGGCCTTTTGAATTGGTTTGTCGCGCAAGGTTACGGCGACGCCGTGCCTGCCGGCGGCGCATCGGGCGTTAGCGAAGACAGCGCACAGAAATAATCGCAGGAGATTTTGAATGAAAACATCGATAATCGTCATCGTTGCGGCGGTTCTCGCGGTCGGCGCCGCCGTTTTCGGCTGCAGCCGCATGGCAAAAAACGATTCTCCGTCGGGAGCGTCCGATTCGTCCGGCATAAAGGGGACGGCGTCTGCCGTTTCGGAGGCGTCGGGCGAAGAAATCAAAGAACTGCTGAGCGCCTGCAAACCGCTGAGCGAAGAAACCGAATGGGGGCTGATGTTTCTTCATTCGGAAAACCCCGCCGCATACGAAAGAGCCTTGAGATGCGTTCCGAATCCCATTCCCGGCGCGGTTTTGTCGAAGAGTTCTGCGCGTTTTGCCGATTGGTTTCTGCTCGATCTTTATGTCCGGCCCGGCGAAGACGAAGAAGTGCTCGACGAAGAACCGCCGCGCGCCTCGTATTTGGTCAATTTGAGCGCCGAAAAATTCGTCGCGGCGAACGATTTCGAAGCCGCGCGGCCGCTTTTCGAACGGCATGTTGCGCTCATCCGCGCCTGCGAAGATGACGGGGAACGCGGAATGCTCATCGACCGATTGGCCGAAATTGCGACGGTCATTGCATTCAATCACGGCGATATCGTCCGATCCGACACGCCCGCAAACAAAGACTTGGCGGCGCAATTCGAATCCGACGGCCGCGCGTCGAAGGCAGTTTTCCATATTTCCCGGCACGCGTCGTACGTATCGTACGAGGTCGCGACGCTGACGATAACCCCCGAAAAAATTGCGCTTGAAGTCGCCGATTTTGACGGCGAATAAACGGTTTTTTTTCAGATTATCGCACATTTTGCGCGCAGAGCTTTTCGGCTGCGTCCCCCTTTGCATGCAGCCGAAAGA
>CAVGZQ010000265.1:0-3840 GCA_963633515.1 Bacteroidaceae bacterium | reverse complement strand
GCTTGACAGCATAGCAATGCGCAAGTTTTCAAAACTTGGCAGTATCCGCAAGCCCGCCCCGGATGAAACAACAATTCTCAATTTTCGTCACTTGATTGAAAAGTACGAGCTTTCGCGCCGGATCTTTAACGCTGTCAATCCGTATTTAGACGACAAAGGGCTAAAGTTCTCCGAAGGATCAATCGTCGACGCCGCCATGACAGACGCGCCTTCATCGACAAAAAAACGATACATTTCTTTTTATGATTGAGCTATGCAAAACGATCTATCGGAAGGGGCGATTGTTCAGACCTTCCTATGGCTTCCGCTGCTGCCTGAACAATTTGAATATTTTGAAAGATGACTGTTTCGGAACGCGTGCAACAAGCACACGAAAGCCCATTTCTTTGGGCTTGCATGATTTTTGCGGCAATGTAGCGACTTGGGTGTGGAATTGGTATGGATTTGCAAACAAATCCGGCGACTCCCTCGGACCGGATTGCGTTTTTTGCAAAACTGTGCCGGGAACAAACTCTTTCACAAACGAGGGATCGCATAACTCGCGCGCACGGCATTGTTACCCGCCCGACAAAGGCGCCGGACTCGGCGGCGTGCAATTGATCCGCACGCAAGACGTCCGGATTGATGAGACAGATATTCAATAACCGGAAGGAGAAATGCAAGGATTTGAGCCGAACGGCTTTCGAACGGGTGCGATGCAACATGCCGACGCTTCGCGCAAAAGACGTCTTGCGGCGCTTAAATCATCATCTGCGGGCATTTTATCGATGGGTGCAAAACCGGAATACATCAAACGCCGGCCGAAGCGGCGCATTCTGCATTTATACGCGATGCGCAGGGAAACGGCGCGTTCAAACGCCATGATTTCCGCCGCCGCCCGGCAGCGGTCGGCTATTCTCCGAACGTCACGGCAACATATGCGCGTTGGGTCGTTTCCAATGCCGGTTCGATCGCCAGCCCCGACAGCGCCGACACCATGCATGAAACGAGCGACGGCGATATCGCGGGCGTTTGACGCAATTGCGCCAGCGGATCGCGCACGACGATATGCGAAGCTGCGTCCAATGGCGAACCGTTCAGGGGAATTTCGATGATAAACATCGATTTTTTCGGCGCATCATGCTTTTGCGCGCACGACGCGATTGCACCGAAATACCCTTGCAACGTTGCGCGCCATATCGTTTGCGCATCATCCGGCACGCCGCCCAACGCGATCGGTCCGAACGCAATGCCGCTCACGCCGGCGCGCGGCGTCATGAGGGTTGCATCGATTCTGAACGATTCGGGAATATGCGATTGAATGCGCTTTAAGCCGGCGCTTAACGCGCGATCGGTTTTGGCGCGTTCGGCAACGTCGCGATAAGCAAGCGCGCCCAATAAATCGGCAAGCTGCGCCTGCCATGCCGCGCCGCGAACGACGATGTCAAACAACCCCGCCAGCCGGTCATCGCGCGCATCGAGCGCATAAAATGGACGCCACAAAAGCATATCGATTGCATCCGCATCCGCATATTCGGCGTCGCAAGCGGCGACAATCGCATGCGCCGCTTCGGGCGAAACCGTTTCCGATGCATGATATTTTGCCGACACATCGGCGTAATCGCGAATCAAATTCAGCTGCGATCGCCGCCATATGTCGCGCGCAAGTCCTTGGCTTTTGCCGTCGCAGCGCGCATCCAATTCGCGGCGGATTGCGCGATCGTCCGGATTCATCAGGCTGCCCAAATACAAAAGCTTAAGCACATAATCGCCGCGCTTGTCGGGAGCAATTTTCCACGCAAGCCGCAATGACCCCATGCACGCCGTCAATTCGCCGCCCGCCGCCGCGTCGTCTTTTGCGCCATCCCCGCCGCCGCCCCGGATCGATTCATTTCTTTTGTAAATAGCGTCAAAACACGACTCGGCCTGCGAAAGCCACGGATTCTTCCCGTCTTTTTCGATGACAAAAGGATAATACGCCGTCACCTCGTCTTGACGCGCGGCGCGAAACAGCGAATCGTCGTGAATGACATAAAAACCGGGCTCAAGCGGCCGCGGCACGCCGATGCGGCAACGCCGATCGCGGCAATTCACCGCGACGGGGATGTTTTTTTCGGCTATCCACGCCGTGTTCGCATCGTCGACATCCGCATGCGCAGACGCCGCCGGCACCGCCGCGCCGCGATACCGCGTCATTTGGATTTGATGAAGCCGAAGCGGCAAATCGGATGCATACCACGACGTCACCGCGTCGGGAAACGATGCGCCGGCCGGTTTTCTGAAACCGAACCCGCGATCGGCATTCGTCGCGGCAAGCCACTGCGGCTTGCCGCGTTCCGAAACTCTGAGCGCATCGTCCTGCAATGCATAAAGCCCCGGCTTTTCAAGCGCCGCCGCGCCGATATATCGGTCGCCGATCCAAACGTCGGCCGAAGCCTGCGACCCGTCCGCATCGGGGGCGGGGGCGGGCTGCGGCGATTTCGGCGCGCAGCCGCACAGCATTATCGATGCCAATGCGCAAAAAATGCCCGCCCTCCGGTGCTTTGCCCGCTGCTTGCCAAAAATATTCATCGCTTCGTCACCCCTCTGCGTTCCCGTTTCTGCGGCAACATCCGTCCGATCGCCGGACCCTTTTGCTTTTGACGGCATTGCGCCCTAAAATGGACAAATCTGCGCCGACATTTTCTTAAACGCCTTTTTTCCGATGCCTTTGACGCGCATAATGCCCGACGGATTGCGAAACGGGCGCTTCGTCCGCGTCTTGACAATTGCCTGCGCGCGCGCTTTCCCCACGCCCGGCAGCCGCATCAGTTCTTCGATCCCGGCTTCATTGATGTCGACGCAGCGCATTTCGCCGCCGCGACCGGCAGCATCCTGCGCGCCGCGCTTTGCCGATACGATATTTTCTGCATTTTGTCCGCCTTTTTCTCCCCCGGCGGCGGAACGCCCCGTTTTGCGCTTTGCCCGCTTTTCGGGCATCTCCCGTTCAACGAGGATTCCCGCCGCGCCGCCGTCCGCAACGCGCCATTCGGCCCCGCCGCCGTATCCTTCCCCGCGATGCGTCCAAAAACACGCCTGCGGAAGCGATGCCGTCGCCGCCGGTTTCCGCGCGGGCAACGCGCACAGACACTCCGACGCAAACGCCGTGCTTCCGTCCGAATCGCACGCAGCCGCAAATCCCCCCAAAAACCACAAAAAAAAGAACGTGCAACAACGCTTCGATCTCCTCATCGCTCTGCCTCCCGCATCAATCGGCCGAAAAAGAATACGCATTATTAAAGGGGCTTCGGCTATTTCGCCCGCTGCGGGGCTCAATACGCCTTCGCGGCTCCGGCTGTTGCGGCACGCCGCAATACGCCTTCGCGGCCTGCCTTTTTGCCTTCGGCAAATACGGCAGGCTTGCCGCGCTTTTGCCGATGGCAATGCGCGCGGCTTGCGCGCAAGCGCGCTTTTTCCCGGCCGGCATCAAAACCTCAATCCGCCATAGAAACACACCCCCTTTGCTATGAATGATGGGGGCAAATAAAAAATGTGACGGTTTTTTTTTCGTTTTTTTTTGTTTTTTTTGTTTGCGTCCGAAGCGCCGTCTTCAAACCGCCCAAACGTTCCATGTTCTAAGCTCTGAACAGACCGCCGACCGATGTTCGCTGACGAAACGCTAAGTTCTAAGCTCTAAGTTCTAAGCTCTAAGTTCTAAGCTCTAAGTTCTAAATTGCTAATTGCTAATTGCTAATTGCTAATCGCTAATCGCTAATCGCTAATTGCCCCGACGCCGCAGGTGCGCAAAATATCGAAAAAAGCGGCGTATGCTCGCAGCCCCCACCGCGAGAACATAGCCGCGCAAGCCGCGCGTATTGCCCG
>CAVGZQ010000264.1:1813-3853 GCA_963633515.1 Bacteroidaceae bacterium | reverse complement strand
GCGTTTGCGGCGACGGCATTGTGCAATACGGCGAAGAATGCGACGAAGGCGCCGCAACATCGGCAGCCTGCAAAAATTGCGTCATTCAGCCAGGCTATCAATGCCCGACAGCCGGCGGCGCGTGCAAAGAACATCAATGCGGCACAGGATCGATAACGCCCGATCCGGGGTATGCGAGTTATAAAACGTGCGACGACGGCAATTTGACTTCGGGCGACGGATGCTCGGGCGTGTGCCGCATCGAAACCGGATACCATTGCGACGAAAACGGCAAAAATTGCGAAAAAGGCGTCTGCGGCGACGGTTATTTGGATGTCGGCGAAGAATGCGACGACGGCAACACCACGCCCAACGACGGATGCGATCCGACGTGCAAACGCGAATCGATGTTTGATTGTTATAACGGCGAATGCAAACCCGTTTGCGGCGACGGCATCACGATGTATATGTTGGGCGAAGAATGCGACGACGGCAATTTGATTTCGGGCGACGGATGCTCGGCCGATTGCAAAGTCGAAACCGGCTTTACATGCACCGATTTTTCGTCGGCCGAATTGCCGAAATTTATTGATATCCCCGTCACCTACAGAGATTTTAGATATTTCACCGATAAGTCATGCACGGGCGGCGGATGCATCACGCAAGATGTAATCGATGATATCAATGCAAAAGATATCATTTGCAAAAACCGCGTCGATAATAAAGACATTGTTCTCGGCCAAGGTTTCCCGGATTTTCAACGATATGGCGGCAACGGCTGCTACGGCATGCTCGAAAACGAACTCGACGCCGACGGCAAGCCGGTCATGAACAAGAAGATCACAGGCACCGATTACAGGTGCAGCAACAACACAGAGACATTCGGCAAGCATTATACATGCCCTGCGTTGTTCAACGATTATTGGTATCGAGATGTCGAGGGCATCAACAAATCATTCCCGTATAAACTGCGCATGCAACTCAAAGACGCAGCCACGGCAAAATACGAATTTTACGGAAAAAATCCGCCCGAAGGCGCAACGGCAGTCAACGGCAAATCGATCACAACCTCTGAACAATTTACTCCGATCAACGGCGCGGGTTACAAATCGTCGGGAGGCGGCTTTACGAGCGAGGTCAGCACGTATTTCCAATACAAAGGCGGCGAAAGGTTAGACTTTGAAGGCGATGATGACGTTTGGGTTTTTGTCAACAACAAATTGTTCGTCGATCTGGGCGGAATGCACAGCAATTACAAAAAAGACGGCACATTGGGAACTGAGACATGCGATTATGCAAAAGACAAAGACGGAAACGCTGTAACATGCGACAAAAAATTCGGTTTATACAAAGGCGGAATTTACCCGATTAAATTGTTCCATGCCGAACGCCAATTCGGCGCTTCGAATTTTAAACTCACGCTGACGGGCTTTGTCAACACGGGCAAAGCCGAATGCGCATCGATTTGCGGAGACGGCATTATCGCTTCGACCGAACAATGCGATATCAAAGATCATACAAACGATGCAGAAGCAAAGTTTAACGGGTGCGTCGAATGCAAAAAGGTTTCGTCGTGCGGAAACGGCATCCTCGATGTCGGCGAAACGTGCGATCCTGGGCATTGGTGCAAACGCGACGAATACAAGGCGATTTGCCAAGCGCTCGGCATCGGATACCATGCGATTGAAGGCTGCAACGAAGAAACATGCCGATATGACAATTGCGGCAACGGCAAGCTCGATAATAACGAAGATTGCGATTGCAAAGACGGCATTTTCGAAAACGGCGAATGCAACTATCGCGATGGCGTTGACAGCTCCCGCGGCTGCCTCGAAACGTGCAAAGTCCCGACATGCGGCGACGGCGTCGTTACCGCTCCCGAAGAATGCGACAACGGCGACGCAAACGGCGACAATGCATCGTGCACCGCAAAATGCACAAAAGCCAAATGCGGCGACGGCATTGTCCAAAAGTATTTGGGCGAAAAATGCGATTTGGGCACCGACGAACACGGAAATTCGTTAAACACCGGCGCTTACGGCAAAAACGGAACCCCCGGAT
>CAVGZQ010000264.1:0-1803 GCA_963633515.1 Bacteroidaceae bacterium | reverse complement strand
CGGATGCTCGCTCGATTGCACTTATGAAACGCCCTATTGCGGCGACGGGAAAATCCAAACAGCCGAAGGCGAAGAATGCGACGACGGCAAAGACAACGACGACAACGCCTATAACGGTTGCACCACGCAATGCAAAAAAGGTCCGCGTTGCGGCGACGGCTTCATCCAAGGCGACGAAATGTGCGACGACGGCGCCGGAAACGGCACCGAGGCAAGCTCATGCACGACCGCGTGCACGATAAAAGTCAATTAACGGAGACACGCCCTGTGTTGCCGGTTTGCGCGCAAATCGGCAACACGCCGTTGCGCGATCACCCCATTGTGAAACGCGCAACCGATTTTTCGGGCATTCAAATCAGGCGTTAAACGCTTAAATCTCAGAGTTTGGCAAAGCGTTTGACCGTCTTAATTCGATGCTTCGGATTCAAACCTGAGGCGTTTTCTGCGCATTGTCCGGTGCTGAGCGTTGCCCCCCGAATCACGCTTCGCCGGCTAAACGCCGAGCTCTGAGACAACCGCTGACCGCTGACCGCTGACCGCTGACCGCTAAAATAACAATCATTTCATGCATTATAACCGATTGCGCGCCTTGCAATGTTTAAATTGAAATATCCATAAAAAAGCGTTATAGGCGGCGCGGACATTTTTTTTCTTATGTCAGCAAAAGCGGGAGAGGGAGCATAATGAAAAGCAATCATTATAATTGGCTTTCGTGCATTGTTATAAGCGCATGCATGTTCGGATGCGGCAGCGACGGCAAAACGCCGGCAGATTCTGTTGCATACGATGCCGTGTGCGGCAACGCCGAGATCGAAACAGGCGAAACGTGCGACGACGGAAATGCCGTCGGCAACGACGGCTGTTCATCAACCTGCGCAATCGAAAACGGCTGGGAATGCCCGACGCCGGGCGCAAGTTGTCAAAAGATTAATCCGAACGCCGATCCGAATGTCGATCCCCCCGCTTCGGAAAGCGCATGCGGCGACGGAAAACTCGGCATGAATGAAGCCTGCGACGACGGCAACCGCATTTCGGGCGACGGGTGCTCCGAAGACTGCGCTGTCGAAAAAGGTTACGATTGCTCATCGGGCATGTGCGAACTCATTCAGGCATCGGAAGATTGCGGCAATGGCATTGTCGAAGATGACGAAGAATGCGACGACGGCAACCGCGTGTCGGGCGACGGATGCGCCGCCAATTGCCTCGTCGTCGAATCGGGCTATGCGTGCCCCCAAAAAGGCGGCGCATGCATAAAGCAAGAAGCATCCGTTTGCGGCGACGGCAGCGCGACAAACGACGAAGAATGCGACGACGGCAATCGCATTTCGGGCGACGGATGCTCGGCCGATTGCGCCATCGAAGACGGCTGGATGTGCGAAAATGGCGAAAACTGCAAACCGATTTGCGGCGACGGCATCATTGCCGGAGACGAAGAATGCGACGACGGCAACACGTCGGACACCGACGGCTGTTCGTCGGAATGCAAAATCGAAGAAAACTATCATTGCGTCTATAACGAAGCGTTCGGTCATTCGGCATGCGCGCCGCTGCAATGCGGCGACGGCTTCGTATCGCCCGAACTTGGCGAAGAATGCGACAACCCCGACAGCCTCGACAGACCGTACGGTTGGGATAAAACGCAAAACACGCCCTATTGCGCGCTTTCGGTCTATAACCCGACGACGCGGCTGCGCGAAGGCGGATGCGTCTTTGTTCCCTACTGCGGCGACGGCATTGTGCAAGAAGAGTACGGCGAAAAATGCGATGACGGCGACAAAGGCCAAACCGTCGTCGACGAAGACG
>CAVGZQ010000263.1:0-3882 GCA_963633515.1 Bacteroidaceae bacterium | reverse complement strand
AAGACGCCCCCGGCGATCCGGCCGGCGATGAAAAACAAATGCAAGACGCCGGCGCGCGCGCGCCGGGCGGCGATCCCGACGGCGATCGGATGATTCGCGCCGGCCTGGGCGAATCGATGCCCGAAAGCATAATCGCCCCCAAACGCGCCGCCGCCGACAACGTCAAAGACGCCGCGTTATCTTGGCAATCGCCGCCGCGCAAAGCGCCGTTTGAGCCGTTGGACATTCCATCCGACGCGCGCGGCAATGCGCTGCTCGGCGAAGTCCCCGACACGAGTTTTCTCGTCATTGCATCGGGAGACGAATTTCCGTTAACCGATCGCGGATTCATCGATTTTTTCGATCACATTTCGATTTTGTTGCAAGCATCGCTTGCGCGCGCCGAATTCGATGCAAAAGGAAACGAAACGCCGCTGTTTCGGGCGCTCGGCGCGCTTGCGCGCGGAATGCTCAAATCATTATCGCCGCAAAAGCTCGCGGTCCTCGGCATAGCCGATCAGAAAATGCCCCAATTCGTTTTTTATTTCGAAAACAATATTCCCGTTCTCAAAATTCGGCTCAGCGATATCGAAAAATTCCGATCGATTGCCGAAGCCTACATGACGCAATACAACGTCAAATCGCAAACGCTTTCTCTCGGATTCGACAACGCCTGGGTTTTGTACCCGTACGGCCGGGGCGAAACCCGGGCCGCCGTCAATTGGAGCGAACGCGGCGTGCTGACCGCGACGTTTGTTGCGCATCCGGCGCAAGCCGAAGTCTTTTTGCGCAAAATCAAAGGACATCCCGAACGGCAAAAAAACGCGCAAACGCAAATCGATCGCGCCCGGATTGACGGATCGAATGCCGGCGGCGGCGGCGGCGGCGGCGACGCGCCGCACGCCGTCGCCGTGCTTTGGGACTTGGCAAAATTCCGCAATGCTTTCGTTGCCTTCGAAGCGCAATCGGATGCGTTATTCGGAGTCGAAAAGCGCGCCGGACAATCGTGCGCAAAAGAGTTCAACCGCCTGACAAAAGACCTCCGCACAGTTCTCATCACGGCAGAACCGCTTTCCAATCGGAAAACGATTGCGGTTCAATCGCGCATTCGATTGGGCATCGGTCCGCAATGGCCGTTTCGCGCTTTTTTCGCCGATCCGCCCTTCGGCATCGAATTGCCGCACTCCGATTTATATGCGCTTGGGGAAGCTTCCGTTTCCGTTCCGTTTGCAACCGCCGTCGAAAAACTCCTCGAATGGTCGAACGATATTCAGAAAAACCCGTTTAAATGCGAATATTTTTCTCCGCTTAACGCATTGCCGCAAATCGTATCGGAAATTCCGAATATCCGCCGGCTTCAGGCCGACGATATCGGCCGGGCGCCGTACGTGTTGGGAACAAAACATTTTTCATGCAAAGCCCAAAAAAGCCCCTTGCACGTGAGCTATTTCTTCGCGCCGCATGCGGCGGCGATTGCGCAAGATATGGGCGTGATTTTTTCGGAATCGCTTAAAACCCTGCAAACTGCGCCAAATGCCGATGACGCCGCCAATGACCGACGCCGCGCCGATATCGGCGGCGCGCCCGGCGAAGCCGACTCGGATCCGCCGCGCATTTACGCCGACGCGCGATTGACGGCCGATCTGAGCGCTTTGGGCATTGCTTCGGATGCGCGGCTTTGGGCGCAATCGGATTTCGCCGCCGCCGCAACCGATGCCGATTTGCTCGATGCGCTCAAAAAAACCGAACTCCGCCCCGGGGAATGGACGGTTCGCGCGGGTTGGAGCGAGCGTTTGGCATCCTGCGGCGGCGATTCCGCGACCGATGATGACCCCGCGCGCAATTATCATATCGATTTTGCCGCCGTTTACGATCCGGACCTGCTCCAAGACGGCGGCGTCGATTTGCTGTGGGTTTACGGCACGGAATAACCCCGATCGCATTCCGTTTTGCCCCCCCCGCCCCTGCAAGAACCGCCGCCGCTCAAAGCATGATGCGTCGGCGCACTGCGATATTTCAAAGCGGAATAACGCATATTTGTTCATTCCGTTTTTGCCGCAAATGCGATAGAAGACGCCGCTTGCGCATTTTGCGTCATTTTGCGTTCGGAGGCTCGAGGTCTCCTTTTTCACATGGGGAAAGCATGAAAATTCTCATTCTCAATTGCGGCAGTTCAACAGTAAAATACCAGCTTCTCGAAATGCCTTCGGGCGAAGTGCTCGCCAAGGGAAATGTCGAGCGCATCGGCGAACCGGCCGGCATTCTCAAGCACAAAACCGCCGACGGCAAATGCATCGAAATCACCGACCGCGTGTTTCCCGACCATGAAGCCGGCTTGAACAAAGTCTTCGAACTGCTCCTCGACGGAACGGTAAAATCGCTCGGCGAAATCAAAGCCGTCGGTCATCGCGTCGTTCACGGCGGCGAAAAACTCACGCACACATGTTTGGTCGACGATTCGATAATCGAGGCGATTAACGCCGTTTATCCGCTCGATCCGCTTCACGTTCCGGCACATGTCATCGGTCTCAACGTCGCAAAAAAATTGCTTCCCCATGCGCCGAGCGTCGCCGTCTTCGACACATCGTTCCATCAGACGATCCCCGAATACGCCTATCTCTACGCCATTCCCTACAAACTCTACAAAGAAGATCACATCCGGCGCTACGGCGCGCACGGCACGTCGCATATGTACGTCGCCAACCGCTTGGCAAAGCTCTTGGGCAAAGACATCAAAGATCTCAATATCATTACGTGCCACATCGGCAGCGGTTCGTCGATAACCGCCGTGCAAGGCGGAAAATCGGTCGATACGTCGATGGGGCTGACGCCGCTCGAGGGGCTTGTCATGGGAACGCGATGCGGCGACATCGACCCGGCAATCCTCACGTATTTGGGTCGCACCAAAGGCATGGACGCCGACCGGCTCGACGAACTCATCAACAAAGAATCCGGGCTTTTGGGGCTGTCTGAGCTGTCGAACGATTGCCGCGTCTTGGAAGAGGGCGTCGAAAAAGGCGATCCGGCGTCGCTTCGCGCGATGAATGTCTTCAATTACCGCATCGTCAAATATATCGGCGCGTATGCCATGGTTTTGGGACGCGTCGACGCAATCGTTTTCACCGCCGGGATCGGCGAAAATTCGCCCTATGTCCGCAGCGAAGTATGCAAACGTCTCGGACTTATCGGCGTCGAAATCGACGATAAACTCAACGATTGCCACGGAAAAGAACGCAAAATTTCATCCGAAAATTCAAAAACCGAAGTATGGGTCATCCCCACAAACGAAGAACTCGCCATTGCCCAAGAAACGTACGCCATCGTCAGCGCCTGATCCCCGCATCTCGGCGCGCCGAGCTTTTTTGGCATTTGTTTTGACAAAAAACGATCCGAAGCTTCGCATTCCGGCCGGCAACGATCTCGCGAGAGAAATGGCTGAAACGGAGCTCCGGCTGTTGCGGGAGGCGGCATGCCGCTGCCCGCAATGCGCCTTCGCTGTCTGCCTATTTGCTTTGGCTCAATACGGCAGACTTGTTTTTTCGATATTTTGCGCAGCTGCTTCGTTGGCATCGCCGTTCATGCGGTCGGAACGTACGTCAGTACGCCCCGACGCGCATTCAGGCTTGCCGCCTTGCATCTGCATCAAACTATCGAAAAAACGAATCCTTCTTTGATGCCTGCCTTTTTGCTTGCGCAAATACGGCAGGCTTGTTTTTTCGATATTTTGCGCAGCTGCTTCGTTGGCATCGCCGTTCATGCGATCGGAACGCACGCGTTTTATTTTTGACGTTTTGCATTCGAAGCTGCCGATTAAAAACGAACTTGTCGCGCGGCAAGGACGCCGCGCGAGCGCACACGCCCCTTGGCGCCGTCAGGCGGATATGGGAATTGCGCAAAGAATCG
>CAVGZQ010000262.1:0-3886 GCA_963633515.1 Bacteroidaceae bacterium | reverse complement strand
GCGCAATCGATCGGATATACGTCCCCCCCGAACACGATATATCGGCCGAAAGTTCGGGCATTTGCCCGCGCCGGGCGCAATATGACGCAATGGCGATGCCGTATATTTCAACCGATTTCGCCGCAAGTTCGGCATCGCCGCCCCGGCGCGCGATATCGTAGGCGCGCTGCCCCCCCGCATGAACCGCCGAATACTTGGGCGGCGTCTGCATAATCCGTCCGCGAAACGTCTCCAGCGCGCGTTCAATCGCCCCCAAATCGATATGATCGTACGGCGCCGTTTTGATGATGTCCCCTTCGGCATCGTCGGTCGACGTTTGCGCCCCGATGCGTATCGTTGCCCGATACGATTTTTCGTCGCTCAGCACGAACCGGAGCATCCGCGTCGCATGCCCGAGCGCCGCTATCAATACACCCGTCGCCAACGGATCGAGCGTTCCGCCGTGACCGATTTTTATCCCCCGCCGCCTGAGCGCGAATTTCTTGTTCAGCCGGCGCAAAACGTCAAACGACGAAATTCCGCAAGGTTTGTCGATAATCAAAAAACCGTCCATGATGTCTCCTGTTTGCTGCGTCCGCCGATAATTGCGCAATCCTTCCGGCCGGGCTTTCGCTGCCCCCGAAGTTGACCTCCCGAAAACGCAGCAAAACTCCGCGATTTCGCCGCCGATAACGGAAAATCCGCCCCTTTTATTTCATGCGCGGCGGCGTTTTGTTTCGCGCCGCTTTCCGGCGCGCGCGTTTGCCGGAATGTTGCCGATGCGTCCGATCGCCGCGATCGCCGCGATCGCCGTTGCATCCGTCTTCGCATTGAAATCGCCGATAAAAACGTTATATTGCGTTCTTCGCGGTTTGCTTTTTTTTGGCATTTGTTTGCGCTTCTTCATTTATCGGAGTCATAAAATGAAAAGAGAATGGCATTATTTCGGTTTGGTTGCGTGTTTGTGCGCGTTGGGCGCTGTCGGCGGATGCGAAAAAGGAACGCAGGTCAAATCGTCGGCAGCCGAAGATCTCCCCGTCTCGCGTGTCGTAATGTATCAAAGCGGCATCGGCTATGTCGAACGCAACGGCGTCGTCTCGGGATCCGAATTGGTCCTTCACATCCGCCCCGATCAAATAAACGACATACTCAAATCGCTGACCGTCATCGATCGCAGCAACGGCCGGCCGGTGTCGATTTCGCTCCCCGTCGATCATGCCGCGCTCGACGCGCTGTCGCAAATACCGAGCCAAATCCGCGACGGCGGAATACGATCTCTGCTCGAAGCATTCCGAGGCGCAAATGTCCGGATAAAAACGAAAAAACGTTCCGTTTCCGGCCGCATCGTCGGTGTCGAAACCCAATTCAAACAAGTTTTGGCCGACGAAATCGTTCCCGATTCGTCGACCGTCACCGTCCTTGCCGGCGGAAACGTTCTCGAAGTCTTGCCTGTCGCCGACATCCGTTCGGTTTCGCTCGGCGATCCGAGTTTGGCCGAAGGGCTCGCAAGGAGTTTGAACATCAGCCTCAACGAAGGCGATTGGAAGCAAATCGAATTGCGCATCAGCATGGACAAATCCGACCGGCGCGAACTCGCGTTGAGCTATTTGGTCGCCATGCCGACATGGAAACCCGCATACCGTCTCGTTTTGAATGATTCCGACAAGGGCACCCTGCAAGGATGGGCCATCGTCAGCAATGTCACCGGTTCCGATTGGCGCGCGATCGATTTTTCGCTCGTTTCGGGGCGACCCATGAGTTTCGCATACGATCTCTACCGTCCGCAGTTTTTGTCCCGCCCCGACCTCTCTTCCCTCGGCGATCAAAAAGCCGAAGCCCCCGTCGTCGTCCAATCGTCCTATGCGAAAAATGCAAAAGCTTCGGCAACCGCATCCGCCAAAACCCGCGCTTACGGTCAAAACCAAAAACGCGCCGCCGTCATGGGCGCGCCCGCTGCCGACATGGTCATATCAAACATGGCGATGCGCGCCTTGAACGATGCTTCCGACGAAGGCGCAGGTTACGGCGCTTATGAACCCGAAGCCGAAGCCGACAGCGTTTATGCCGAAGAGTCGGCGGCGGCGGCGGCGTCTGCGCCCATCACAAGCGACGAAATGATCCGAAACTTTGCCCTGCGGGCAAGCCAAACGCAAATCGGATCGTTCGACGAATACAAAATAAACGCAAAATTGACGATTCCCGATGGAAATACCGCGCTTGTCAATTTGATTCAAAGCGATGTCGACGCCCGCGAAACGCGCATGTTCAAACCGGTTTCCGATATGCGCGGATTCAATCAATTTTATAAAGGATGGACGCAGACGGAATCGTATCAGACGATTGAGCTTAACAACCGCCTCGGCGTTGCGCTCGATTCCGGACCGATTACGATCTATCGGACCGGCGCCGTTATCGGCGAAGGGTATTTGTCGCGCACCGAACGCGGCGCCGTCGCCTATGTCACGTTTGCAAAAGAAGGACGCCTCGAAGTCCGCGTCAGCGATGAAGCCGAATCGTCGTCCGATCGCCTCAGATCGGTGGAAAATGGCAATTGCGTGTACGATGCCGAACAAAAATCGACGCGCACCTTCGAGTTTTCAAGCCAAATTCCGTCTCAGGTCACGGCTCTGCTGCAAATCCCGAAATTCGAAGGCTGGACCCCCGTCGATTTCCCCGACGCCGTTACGGCGAACGATTCGGCCTATGTCATTGCCGCCGATATCGAACCGAACGCTTCGAAGCCGGTCGCGCTTACCATGGCATATACGCGTTCGGTTACGCGATCCCTGCGCCCCGAACAAAGCATGGTCTGTTACAATGCCATTAAAAAAGCTTACGCCGAAAACGCATTCGACGATATCCAAAAGCCGCTCTTTGCCCAATATCTCGCCGATGCAAAACAATACGAAACGAACGAAACGCGGCTTCGGTCTTTGCGCGAACGGCAAAATGAAATCAGAAATGATCAGACGTCGCTGTCGTCGACCTTGAGCGGACTCGAAAAAATCAAATCCGCAAATGCCGAAAAATTGCGCAATCAAATATTGACGCGGCAGCAATCCAACGAAAAGAAATTGCTCGAAATCACAAACGAAATATACGAAATTCAAGTTCAAAACGGCGATATGCGGCTGCGCATGCAATCGTATATCAAAACATTGAATTATGCGCGGAAATCGTGATGCGCAGTCATCGGGGTTGGCGCCGATGATAGATTAAAATAAAGCCGCGCGTATTGGCCGGCACCGGACAATAGCGCGGCAAGTTGCGCGTATTGCCGCCCCCGAGGCGGCAATAGCGCAACCGCGAAGGCGTATTTGCGGCGCATGCCGCAAATAGCCGAAGCCTGCCCGGCGCCGCGGCGCCGGGCAGCGCAGTTTAAAATAGCGCATCGATCGTTTTGTCGCCGTCGGAAAATAACTCGCTGTTATCGCGTTTTGACCATTGATGTTTGCCGTTTTTAATCTTTACGAGTTTATATAAAACAACGGCATGCGACGGAATGGCGACCGAAATCGGCGAAGAAGACGATTTCGGGGCTTTGTCGGGATTCCAGCTGCCAAGCGCGGGCAACGAACCCGTTATTGCATACGTTGCGCCGTCTTGCGGAATATTAAACGTAACGGTTTGCATTCCGGTTCGCAGCGGCGCTTCGCGGTTAAGTATATATACAGAAACCGAACGCGGCGCAATTTGAACATTCCCTTCAAAAGTTTTGCCGTCTTCGGCCGATAACCATTTTCCGGCGGGAAGCGCATATGTTTTCGGCTTATCGCGCTGCGACAATATGACTAATGCGGTTTCGCCCGCGCCGCAGCGGTATAAAACGAGAAAATCTTTTTCGTAAAACAATGCTTTTGTATCGCCGAAACTCAATACGGGATGATTTTTGCGAAGGTTTAATCCG
>CAVGZQ010000261.1:0-3949 GCA_963633515.1 Bacteroidaceae bacterium | reverse complement strand
CTGTTTGTAAAACTCCATGCTCCACGCAAATTCGGCAAACGTCTTTTCGGCTTTGGGCGCTTTTTTGGCCAATGCCGCGACGTCGTAGCTCGGCGACGCTGCCATGAAATTGGTATCGGTCATGTAGACATTGAGTTTTTGACCCGGAAAAAACTTGCCCAGATCCAATTCGATCGGTTTTTCGGCGTTGGCTGCGAGCGATTGAAGCGAACCGAAATCTTCGGACAATTCCGAGGCGACGAATTTTGCGGCATTGACAATCGGATTGCCCGATACGTTCAAAATGCCGTCAAATTCGACTTTCCCTTCGCCGATTTTCGTAAAATCAAACCGATGTATCCCGACATTGATGCCCGTAATCTTAAGAAAGCTGTCGCTGTATTTCGTAAATTCGGGCGATTGAAGCGTTTTTGTCATATCGATCAAATCGTCGCGGAATTCTTTGAACGACGCGCATTTGTATTCTTTCGTTGCGGCGGCATTTGCTTTGGCTGCGATATAGTCGATCGTTTTGCTCAAATCGAAGTTTATGCCGAAGCTGAACTGCGTGCTGCCGTCGGAAATGTCTTGATGGCCGACTTGCAAGGCTTTGATATTTTTAAGCGCTTCTTTGTCGGCAAAAACGAGCGTCGAGTCGAGGCGGTATTCTTTGTTGCCGACGATGCGTTCCGCAAACGTCATGCGCGGATAGTCCGAAACGAGCGCAGAAATCTCCGATGCGCATTCGGCGTCGAGGTCAAATCCGAGAAATTCGTTGAGCAATTCGCGAGAGGCCGGCGCAGCCAACATTTTTTTAATCGCGCCGGCATTGTCGATATAGCCCAAAGCCGACGTTGTCGCGTCGATCGCGCCCAATTTGTCTTTGGTCAGCGGCGCAGCCGCCGGTTTGAGAATGCGATCGATATCAATTTCGGCTTTGGCGTCGAACGACCAAATTGCCGTCACGGCATCCGCGCCGTAATCGACGACGAGTTTCATCGCCGTATCGGGGCTGTCTTTGCGATCTTCTTCGGGCAAGCCCAAAACATCGTCGCGCGATATCTTTTCTTTGAGCGTATAGACCGTGCGCGCCGCCGTATCTTCTTTGGCAATCTCAATGCCGTTTTTGCTCAAAATCTTAATGATGAGATCGATGCTCGGCAGAAGTTTGGCTTTCAATTTTGCCGAATCGTCGACCGTCAGTTTTAAGACCGCATTTGCGCCGTCCATGTATATAACCGAATCGGAATTGACCGGATTGAGACCGAATTCGGGCGCATTTTTTTGATAATCGGCGCAAAGCGGCAAAAAGTGCATGCCGAGTTCGATGGTGTCGGCCAACGATTTGAGATCTTCGTCGCCTTGGGCAAACTTTTTGACGGTGTCTTGCATGCTTTGCATTTGCGTCATCATTTTTGCGGCGCGCGCCAAAACCTCCTTCATCGCCGGAGAATTTGCATCGAACTCGCGCGTCGATGCCCAGACAAAAGACGTATCGGCGGGAACATACGCCAAAAGCCCGTTGACTTCGGCCTTATCCCAGTTTTTGGGAGCCTTTTGCGCTTGCGCGATCGCTTGCGGCGTTTCCGTTGTGTCGCCTGTTGCTTCGCTTTTTTTGCATGCGCTCAATCCGCAGCACAGCGACGCTGCCAAAAATCCCGACACGATCCATTGATAATTTCTCATAAATACATTTCCTTGCGCGATAAAGATTAACAACTTGTAATGTGTTATGTCACATTGCAATGCCGATATTATCTCCCCTCGCCCCGCGCGTTGTCAAGCATTAAGCGGAAGCGGTCGTTTTTCGGCCGCGCGCAAATCATCATCGATATCGGCTGCCCGGACGGCAATTGCGCCGCAGAACCGGGCGCAAACCGTCTCAAAACAATTCTCGGAAAACGGTCAGACAACGTCGTATTCGTCGTCTTCGGGACATGCGCAGGGCTGCGACGGATAGATGAGGAGTTTGTTTTGCGATTTGAAATTTTTCGACAGATATTCGGGAATTTTTTCGCACACGGCCATGTGGCTTATCGTGTTTCGGCGCGCCGAAACGACGGCAATCCAATCGTCGGGCGCGATAAGCGATTTGACTTGCGCCGCGTCGATGGGGATGCTTTTTTCGGCTTCGACCGGAATCGATTTATGCAGATAATCGCGGCGGACGCGAATGGCGCGCGAAACTTCTTCCGTTCCGACGTGGACGATTTTCAGCGAATAATGTTCGGCGATCTTCAGAATGATATCGCACCATCCGTCGAAATGGCTTTCGCGATCGGCATTTTTGAGCGTAAACACCGTGAGCCTTTTGACTTTTGCCGCATGCATGGGCAGATCGCACCAAAGCACGAGTCTGTCGACGTCATGAATGACGGCTTGCCACGTTTTGCCGATGACGATGTCGCTGAGCCCCGTCCGAGGCCATCCGAGCACAACCGCCGATGCCGCATGTTCGCGCGCCGCCCGCGCTATCCCGTCCGATATATTCGTATCGATGACGGCCGAAATCTGATGTTTCTGCGGATCGAGTATCCCTTTAAACGTTTTGACGATATTTTGCCGTATTTCGCGGATATTCGTTTCGGCAAGGCGCGAATCGGCGATGACGGAGAGCATCGTTATGCGCGACGCCGGCGAATCGCCGCGCAAAATTCCCGAGAATTCAAACAAATTATAAGCATGTTCGGGATTTGCAATCGGAACCAATACATTGCCGCCGCAATGTTCGCATTCGCGGCCGGCGCCGGCATAACTTTGCGTCCTCTCGACGGCAAGCCGGCGCGCCGCCGACTCCGTCGCAAAACTTGCAACGATGCATGTGACGAGAATGAGCAAAATCGCCGCATTCAAAAAAGATTCGTCGATGAGCCCCGCCCGATGCGCGACCAACACGACGGCAAGCGTTGCGGCAACGCGGGCGGCCGACAAACCGAACATCGTGTTGCGCTGCGCGTTTGTGTAATGAAATAACTTTTGCGCAATCCACGCTGCGGCGAACTTTCCCGCAAGCGCCGCCGCCGACAGCACGCACGCCAAAATAACCGTCCGCGGCCCGCTCATGATGACGCCCACATCGACGAGCATGCCCACGGTGAGCAAAAAAATCGGCACAAAAAGCACATTCCCGACAAACTCGATCTGATGCATCAGCTGCGAGCTCTTGGGGATCATCCGATTGAGAACGAGACCGGCCAAAAATGCGCCGACAATCCCTTCGAGACCCGCAATCTCGGCCATCAGCGCCGAGACGAACACCATGAACAGAACAAATATATAACGCAAATAATTTTCGCGGTGCCAATGGGCAAAGAACCAGACGGCGATGCGCGGCACCGCAAAAAACATGACAGCCGAAAAAATAACGAGCGATATGATGAGCTCTGTCCAAAATGCCGCCGAAAGATTGCCCGATGCAAGCCCCAAAATTATTGCAAGAAGTATGAGAACGCCGGTATCGGCGAGTATGGTTCCGCCCACCGAAACGGCAACGCACGGGTCGGCCGAAACGCCTAAGCGGCTCACCGCGGGATACGCAATCAGCGTATGCGTGCCGAACATGCTCCCGACGAGAAAACTCTCCAATCCGCCGAGACCGCACCCGAAATAACATATCGGAAAAATGATTGCCAACGGCGCCGCCCATGTCAAAAATCCGAAGATAAAACTGCGGTTTTGGTTGAGTTTGAATTGATTGATATCGAGTTCGAGACCGGCCGTAAACATAATATAGAGAAGACCGATCGTCGAAAACAATCCGATTGCGCCCGTGTTGTCGATAATGCCGATCGCATGCGGTCCGACAGCGACGCCGCACAAAATAAGCCCGATAACGTGAGGAACCCGAAGTTTCTTCGTTATCAGCGGCACAATGAGAATAATCGCCAAAACAACCGCAAAAAGCGCGACGTTTTTCGTGAGCGGCAGCGCAAACAATTCTGCCGCGCGTTCATAAAATCCCGACATCTTC
>CAVGZQ010000260.1:0-3983 GCA_963633515.1 Bacteroidaceae bacterium | reverse complement strand
TACGTCGGCAGCGGCGGCGACTCAGACAAAATACTCACAGGAATTGAACAATCGCTTAAAAATCCGCATTTCAAATCGAAACAATCGGATTGCATCGAAGAAAATGACATAAACTGCGCGATTGCCGAAAAAAATTCGGCAACGCCGGATGCGTCGGCCGGCGACGGCGTTTTGTCGCTCTTGCCGCGCGCGCTTTTGTACGGCGCAGCCATCGCGCTGACGATCATCCTGCTTTTGCATTTGAATGCGCGCCGCCGCCGTCACTGCCGTAAGGATGATGCGCAAAATCTGCCGGGCGATTGAATTGAATTCGAAATTATCGGTTTATGTCCGATTATTTGTCAATGCCGCGGCTTGGGAAAGAAATCGAATTCAATGCAAAAAAGAATGCCGATTAACGGCCGTCCGTTTGATCGCCGTTTTGCGCCGTTTCCTGCGCCTCGGGCGCATCGTCGGCGTTTGTCGTTTGCGGCGCCGTCCGGTGCGTTTCGATGAAGGTCTTGAGCGTCGATTCGAGCCAGCGCAGCCCTTGCGGCGCCAATGTTCCGAACGGAAAAACGGTTTTCCCCGATTTTATGACAAGGCTGTAAAACTCGCGGTTTCGCCCGATTGTCGCGACATAACGCTCGATTTTGAGGTTTTCGTCGATGGGAAAATGATGGCTGTTGCGCACGCGGCAGTAGGATTCGGCGCAATCGATGGCATCGGGCGAAAGACGAAGCTCGATGCGGTCGGTAATGATTTTTATTGCCCGATAAACAAAATACAGCCCCAGCGCAATGAACAGCAACCCGCAAATCGTCAAGCCTGCGATTTCCGTGATGGGAACGGGCGAAATGTTGAGATCTTTTATGATGACGCCGGCGTTCCATTTTAAAATGACGGCGACAAAGACGTTGAGCACTGCCGTTATAATAATGTGGTAGGCGATGGTGAGATTGCCGCGTCTGTAAGAAAGCGTTCCCGCCGCAGACGGCGTCTCGGTGTCGGGGATCCACGAAATATTGGGCGGCATATGCGTCGTGTCTATGATATTTCTCGCATTTTCGTCCATGGAACAAGAACCTCCGTGTCGGATAAAATCTGCGCCGCCGATGCATGCTTTGGCATCATCGAATGCAACAATTCCATACATTGCTTACTTTAAATCACCGATTGCGAAAATGATTTTTTTTAACGCCGGCGCGCGCCTACGGCGCCGGCGCGCGGGTTTGGGCGCATCATGCAAAAAAAAGACGCAAAAGGCGCGCGTATGCCCGCATCGCTCGGCGGACGCCGGGCGTGAGGACATAGCGCGCCAAGCTGCGCGTATTGCCCCCCTATCGGGGGCAATAGCGCAGCAGCGAAGGCGTATTTGCCGGCATTTCGCGGCCGCGAAATGCCGGCAAACAGCCGAAGCAAACGCGAAAAAAGCGTTTAAAATGCAACATGATTGCAAAAGATTATATCGTTTCGATTTACGTTTACAAAGCGGGCGCAAATCGATAAACGGGGAGCCGTTTTTAACGGCGTTTGCGGATTGTTTTGCGGCAGACGCCGATTGCGCAAAGGAAACCGAAATGACGACAAAGACGATTATGGTCGCGCTGGGCGGCAATGCCATCAAGAGTGCCGACGACGAAGGGACGGCGGCAGAGCAGTTTGCGAATGTTTACAAGACGTGCCGCGAACTCGTAAAACTGATCAAAGCCGGGTATCGCTTGGCGATTACGCACGGAAACGGCCCGCAGGCGGGGAATTTGCTCATTCAGCAGGAAGAGGGCAAACGGATTGTGCCCGATATGCCGCTCGACGTCGTCGGCGCGATGACGCAAGGCCAGCTGGGGTATATGTTTACGCAGGCGTTGGGGAATTTGCTTCGCGCTGAGGGAATTTCGGTGCCGGTTGCCGCGATCGTCAATCAGGTTCTCGTCAGCCCCGACGACCCCGATTACAAAGACCCGTCAAAGCCCGTCGGTCCCTTCTTTACGAAAGAGCAAGCCGAAGAGCTCGCAAGGACGCGTCCCAATTGGAAGATTAAACAAGTCAAGCCCGAGTCGGTCGAAAAGCGGTTTCGCCGCGTCGTGGCAAGTCCGCAGCCGATGGCTAACGTCGAAGTCGATGTTATCCGCAAGATGATCGATGCGGGGATTATCGTCGTGGCGAGCGGCGGCGGCGGCGTGCCCGTCGTCGAAGGCAAAGACGGCTTGGAGGGGTCGGCCGCCGTTATCGATAAAGATTTGGCCGGCGCAAAACTTGCCGAATTGATCGATGCCGATGTCTTTTTGATCCTTACCGACGTGTCTCATGCCAAGCTCAATTACGGCAAACCCGACGAAAAAGACGTGGGCGAAGTCCGTTTGGAGGAAATGAAGAAACTTGCGCAAGGCGGCGATTTCCTCGCAGGAAGCATGGGGCCGAAGGTCAGAGCTTGCATTAAATTTGTCGAAAACGGCGGAAAACGGGCGATTATTACTTCGCTCGATCATGCCTTCGAAGCGATTGCCGACGGATACGGCACGCAAATCGTCGGGTAATATATTTTAATTATCGTTTATGCCGAGGCGGCGAATTCCGATCCGAAACCGAATGTTTTGATGTTCGCCGCGCGCCCGCCGCGGCGATTGCTTTTTTTTATGCGAACAAAAACATGCAATCGCGCCGCGCGGCGGCCGGCATAAACCGTGAATGAAATCATGCCGAGTGCGGCGATATTCGAAGCGGCAGCTTTTTTGTTTGAATAAACGGGCTGCCGATCCGTTGGAACTTCGGTTCGCGGCGCGTTGCGCATTCGGCGCCGGCGCGTCTTTTCTTTGATCATTGCGAGGATTTTATAATGTCGTATAAGAAGCTGTTTGTGTTTGGATTGGGAATTGCGCTGTCGCTTGGGTTGGCAGTCGGATGCGATGACGATGACAATAAAGACGCCGATAACGGCGGCGGCAATGATTCGACGCCCGATCAAGGCTATTTGGCGACGTGCAAAAAGCCCGATGCGAAGACGCCGATTTATGTCGAAGACGATCCCGTCCGCACCAAAAGCGAGGCGGCGATGTATTTGGCTCAGTATTGCAGCATTCCCGAATATTATACGAAAGACGAATTTCAGAATGCAACGGCCGAAGAACAGGGCATCGGCGCGTCGTGTTTTTGCTTCGGCAAAGATTGCGAATACATGAAGTACGAACGCCCCGAAGTCGGCGGAATTGCGTCGCAAAACGAAGCGTACCGCGCAAAATACAAGCTTCAGCAGGCGATGTTCGGCTGCGACGGCGTGCACGAAACTTACCATGGCGCCGTGCGGACGTGTTTCCGATCGAGCGAAGTCGCCAACATCAAACCTGCGATTTATTTCCCCTTCGGTTCGTGCGCGCTGGCGGTGAGTCAATGCAACGTCGAAATCGATAAAAACAACATCAAAGCCGCCGACGGTTCGATCGACGAAGCGAAGACTGCGGCGCAGCAAAAGACGTCGCGCGATACGATTTGCGGCTTTGCGACGTTCGGCGATCCGAGCATCGGCGGCGAAGGCGCCGACAATACGGCTTATGCCGAAAAACTGAGCGAATTTGCGTCGTGCCCGTCGGGCGATGTCCTCATCGATTTCGTCATGCCCATCGAAGTCACTCTGATGAATTCGTATGCCGATTTGAAGATTCGCGCCTGCTTCCAAGGGTGCAAACAAGATAGCGACTGCCACGGATTTGGTGTATATGACCCGATTGTCAAGAAGCAGTCGGGGACGAAGTGCGTGACTGCCGAGAACGCATCGGGCGAAAAAGCCGGCGTTTGCTTCGATATGGCGACGATCGCCGGCGTCGAAGACTCGATGCAATTGGTCGATGCGGGGAATTTTGCGCAAGAATAAATCATAAAGGAAGCCGATATGTCAATGCGCCGCCGTTTGATGATTTTGTTGTGTCCGATTGGCGCATTGGCGCTTCCGGGCGCCGTTTTTGCGTCGCCTTTGTGCAAAAGTTACGAAACGTCCGACACCATAACGC
>CAVGZQ010000259.1:0-4027 GCA_963633515.1 Bacteroidaceae bacterium | reverse complement strand
GGCGCAAGGCGCTCGTATTGCGACGACAGCGCATAACTTTCGATGATTACCGGATATTCCGCATCGGGAGCCTCGAACAATCGCGCCGGACCGCCCCGATCTCGGAATTCAAAATTCGGAAAATACGCCTCATAATTGCATAAACTTCCGGCATCTTCAGATATTTTCGACTGCTCTGCCGATTTCGTCCCGTCCCGAAAATTGCCGGAAATTCTCCGGGCGCGCCGATTTTCTTGCCCGACGGCGTGCCGCGCCGAGCCTTCGGGCGGTCCTGCGTCGCAAGGCGCAACGTTTTGTTCGCCGATGGCCAAGAGTATCGTTGCTTTTGACGTTGCGAGTATTTTCATCGTCTCACTTGCCTTATCTCTGCTTGTGCATATTCTGCGTTCCTCGGATTGCTTCCCCAAACTCTCTTGGGGGCTCGTTATTATGATTGAGAGGTCGAATTATGGCACAAGAAAAATTTGAATTCCGTTCAGAAACAAAAGAACTTCTCCAAATGATGGCCAAGAGCCTGTACTCGAGCAAAGACGTATTTTTGCGCGAACTCATCTCCAACGCATCCGACGCCCTCGACAGACGCCGCTTCGAAGCCCTCACCGATGCGTCCAAACTCCCCGAAGGCGAAAATCTCGAAATTCGGATCTCTGCCGACAAAAAAAATAAAATTCTCACAATCGAAGATAACGGCGACGGCATGACGCGCGACGATATGATCGCAAACTTGGGCACCATCGCACACTCCGGAACGAAAGCGTTCGTCGAAAAACTCAAACAGGCCGAAAATGCCGAACAAGCAAATTCCCTCATCGGACAGTTCGGCGTCGGCTTCTATTCCGCGTTCATCGTCTCCGACGATGTCACCGTCATAAGCAAACGCATCGGACAAGACAAAGCCTATGCGTTCCGCTCCGCGGGCGACGGCGATTATACCATCGAAGATGCCCAAAAAGATTCCTTCGGCACAAAAATCATCCTCAAATTGCGCCCCGAAGACCTCGAAGACCATTTGTCCGACTTCACCGACGAATACGTCATCAAAGAAACCGTCAAAAAATACAGCGACTTCGTCCAATATCCCGTCATGGTCGAATGCGAACATTCGCATCATCGCGAAGGCGCCGAAGAAGCCGAAGGACACGACGAAAAGACGTGCAACGATCCCGCGCACATGGTCACCGAATATGTCTGGGAACAAGCAAACTCGATGAAAGCCGTGTGGCTTAAGACTCCGAGCGAAGTCACCGACGAAGAATACAACGATTTCTACAAAAACCTCACCTACGATTGGACAGAGCCTCTCTTCAGACTCAATCTCAAAGCCGAAGGCACCGTAGAATATCGCGGGCTCCTCTTCATCCCCGCGCGCGCTCCCTACGATATGAACTACCGCGACGCAAAATACGGTCTGCGTCTGCACGCCCAACACGTCCTTATCATGGAAAAATGCGCCGAGCTTCTCCCCGATTACCTGCGCTTCGTCAAAGGCGTCATCGATTCTTCCGACCTAAACCTCAACATTTCCCGCGAAATTCTCCAAAAAGACCGCAGCATCTCGACGATCCGCAAACATATCGTCAAAAAAGTCCTCGATTTGCTCGAAAATGCATCCAAAAATGATCCCGAAAAATACTCGAAATTCTGGGATCAATACGCTCGCTACATCAAAGAAGGCGCGGCTTCCGACTACGAAAACAAAGATCGTCTTCTCAAACTCATGCAATTCGTTTCGACGTTTACCGTCGCCGAAGACGAAAAAGCCGAAAACAAGACAAACGCCAAAACGACGTTTGCCCAATACATTTCGCGCATGCCCGCCGACCAAAAAGACATCTATGCCATTACCGGCGAATCGCTCGACGTCGTCAAAAATAGCCCCCATTTGGAAGCCTTCAAACAAAAAGGCTGCGAAGTTCTCTATCTGACCGATCCCTACGACGAAATCCTCTTCAGCCAAATCACCGAATTCGACGGCAAAAAAATCGTCTTCATCGGCCGCGGCGAAGTCGAATTGGGCAGCGACGAAGAGAAAAAAGCCCAACGCGAAAAGCTCGATGCACAGAAGAAAGATTTCGGCGGTTTGCTCGAAAAAATCCAAGCTGCCCTCTCCGGAACCGTCGAATCCGTCCGTCTCTCGGCGCGCCTCACGTCGTCGCCGGCATGCCTCGTCGGTCAAGACGGCGATATGAGCCCGCAGCTCCAACGTTTGCTCTCAAAAATGGGCAACGCCGGCATGCCCGAATCAAAACGCATCCTCGAAATCAACCCCAATCACCCGCTGCTCGAGAAAATGCAAGCCCGTTATGCCGCCAACCCCGACGATGCAATCATTCCGAAATTCGCGCAGCTGCTCTGCGATCAATCGCTCTTGGCCGAAGGTTCGCCGCTTCCCGACCCCGTCGAATACACAAAACTCGTCACCGAGCTCATGGTCGACTCCCTTTAATATCGGTTTGAAATCCCCGCAGCGCGCGCAATGCCATGCCGCCCCCGCAAAGCCGCTCTGCCGAAGAGCGGCTTTTTTTTGCATCCGGACATATGTCCGCATCCTGCATGCGTGCATATTGCCATGCAAAAGAATCAAAACGCTGCAACATTGCAATTCCGCGAGATTTGCTCCGAATTATAACATTGCAAGCATTTATTATTTTTTTTGGGGGGGCTTCGCCTATTTGCGGCTTCCGCCGCAAATACGGCTTCGCCGTTGCGCTATCGGCAAAGCCGATACGCGCAACCCATGCGGCTATGCGCTCGGGCTTTTGCCCTGCGCGCATACGCCGCATGCTTTGATATGTCTGCTGCAACATGAATCAAAACGCTCGCAGGCGCATATATAACACATATCAATTTATTGCACACGCAATCCATGACGCGTTCCCCCGCGCCGATGCTGTCCGGATTATTATTGCAGCAAACATTGTTTTTTTTTGCAATGCAATAATTAATGCCGCGTCGATATTGAAAACGAAGCATCATTTCCCGAAAAAAGACTTTAGGAAAGCGTGAATGCATGATCCGTTTCATTATCGGGGGATTGCACGCATAGGCGATGAATGCCGGCACATCCGTTGAGTTTCGGAGAGGCAGAGTTTTCAATCGAAACAAAAAAGATCCGCAAAGAAATCTTCCTCAACAAGATGGATGCGGTTGTGCCATGGTCAATACTCAACGCAATCGCCGAACCCTATTATGCAAAGGTTCCGGAAAAAGCCGGACGCAGACCGCACCCGCTTGAAACGATGCTTCGCATTCATCTTTTGCAACTTTATTTTTTGAGAAAATGCGGGCGCCTCATATTCAAAGAGCATCAGTCAATAAACATGAACAATGCTCAGAAAACTTTTCGGTTAAAATGCGAAGCTTCGTGCTCAAATATCAATGATAAGCTCCGATATTCGGCTGCGGTTCGAGAAACCTGCCTCGGCGGGCGGCTTTGAACGGCAAAATTTGCGGACGGCGATCCGACGCCCGCCGGATATTGCGCGATTGTCCCGCCGCGGCGGAAATCATCCGCCCGACGGCATTTCAAAAAAACAAATTTCGCAAATCGGAGCTTTGATTTTCGGCATAATATCGCCGATCGCCGCGGTATGTTAAAACGCTTGCCGCAGTTGCTGTTTTTCGTCGTCGGTCAGCTGCAAATAGCTCATGGCATCTTCGGGGGTTTTGTTCATCAGCGCCATAATGCGTTTTGTCATTTCGCGCAGCCCTTCGAATTTCCCGCGTTTTTCGCCTAAGGCTATTCCTTCGGCTTTTCCGCGTTCCTCGCCGATGGCTATTCCTTCGGCTTTTCCGCGTTCCTCGCCGATGGCTATTCCTTCGGCTTTTCCGCGTTCCTCGCCGATGGCTATTCCTTCGGCTTTTCCGCGTTCCTCGCCGATGGCTATTCCTTCGGCTTTTCCGCGTTCCTCGCCGATGGCTATTCCTTCGGCTTTTCCGCGTTCTTCGCCGATGGCTATTCCTTCGGCTTTCCCGCGTTCCTCGCCGCGTTTTTCGCCGACAGCGATTAATCCTGCATTGTATTTTT
>CAVGZQ010000258.1:0-4045 GCA_963633515.1 Bacteroidaceae bacterium | reverse complement strand
GACGACTTCCGCATTGCCGCAATCCTACGGAATCGCGCAAGAAAAATCCGATTCCGTCCGAACCGCAACAGCAATCGCAGCGGACAACGATCCGACTTATAACGCGCTGACGCGTTCAAGCGATTCGGCGCTTTCCGCATTGCCGCAATCCTACGAAATCGTGCGAGGCAATCCCGAGTCCGTCCGAACCGTAACGGCAAACGCAGCGGACATCAATCCGGCGTATGACGCGCAGACGCGTTCAAGCGATCCGACGCTTTCCGCATTGCCGCAATCCTACGAAATCGTGCAAGGAAAATCCGAGTCCGTCCGAACCGTAACGGCAGACAAGTCGGACAACAATATCCGAACAACCCGTCCCGACATGATCATCGGGCAAGCCGGCGCGCAAACAAACACCGATCATTCGGGCAGCTCCGCAACGCATGTTCTGAGCTATGCCCCCGATCCGAAAAATATGACGCGATCCGTCAAAGATATAGAGAACCAATCGAGTAAAATTGCAAAAAACAGTCAGATTGTTTCATCGTCTGGACTCGTCGATTTTGTCCTTGCGCAGCAAAAGAACAATCCCTCCGACGCACCGGGCGCATTTATCGTGCCGATTGAACCGAGGGTGCCCCAAACAATGAAGGATGTCATCTTGCAGCGCCGCCAACTCAAGGCGATTTCGGATTTGGGACTCAACAAAGGAAAATCGCTCAAAAACAGGTTTATGGACGCCATGAGCCTAAAATCGCTCGCGCTTTACGATAGAATCCAAAAAATAGACAAATCCCGTTCGTCTGCCGATATCCAAAAAGAAGCCAAACGCATTGCCAAACGACTTAAAGGGCACGCCAAAGGCGGCAATGAACAATTGGAATTCGTCGCCGCGCACAGCGCATGCAGCGAAGAAGCATTTTTCGCGCAGCTGAGCATCGATGAGCTTTGGCAAGAAGAAAAAGCCCGCAAAAAGAGTAAAAAATAGATCGCGGGCTGCGCGTCATGATGCCCCAAAACCGCAGCGGCATCATTTCCCCCCCAATTTGCCGCGCTTTCGGCGCATTTTGCCGCGCTTTCGGCGCATTTTGCCGCACTTTCGGCGCATTTTGCCGTACAATGCGCGCCGCCCGCGCGGCAATACGCCGCATGCCGCCGTTTTCGCGCGGCGTGACTCGGGCGCAATGCGGCATAATGCCGACAAATATCGATAAAGCCAATTGGCTAAAGGAGATTTCTTATGGAACTGAGCGACCGCGTAATCGAAATATTCAAAGCAATGGCGCAAGTGCCGCGCCAATCGAAACACGAAGAGAAGATTTCGGCGTGGCTTGCCGATCGCGCCAAAGCTTCGGGCTTTGACGCCGAACGCGATGCAGCAAACAACGTTTTCATCCGCGTTCCTGCGACCAAGGGCTACGAAAATGGTCCCATCATCGCCCTGCAAGGTCACATGGACATGGTATGCGAAAAGACGCCGTCGTCGAAGCACAATTTCGATACCGATCCGATCGAAGTCATCATCGACGGAGATTGGATGCATGCCAACGAAACAACGCTCGGCGCCGATGACGGTTTGGGCGTTGCCTTGGCATTGGCCATGGCAGAAGACCCGTCGGTCGAACACCCGGCGCTCGAGATTATCGTGACGACCGACGAAGAAACGGGAATGACGGGCGCCGTTGCGATGCGCCCCGAAAACATTCATGCGCGGATATTGCTCAATCTCGACAGCGAAGACGAAGGCATATTTACGGTCGGCTGCGCGGGCGGACGCGAAACGCTTTCGACGCTCGCGCTCAAAAAAGCCCCGCTTGCCGCCGATTCGCGCAAAGTCGAAATACGCGTTTCGGGGCTTTTGGGCGGTCACTCGGGGTGCGAAATAAACTGCGGGCGCGCAAGCGCGATTAAACTCTTGAACCGCATCATTGCCCGCGTCTTAACCGTCGCCCCCGATGCCCGTCTCATCGATATGGCAGGCGGTTCTGCGCATAATGCCATTCCGCGCGACGCGTTTGCATCGATCGCCGTGCCGGCGAAAGACAGCGCAAAAGTTTCTGAAATTGCCAAAGAAATGGGCGATATCTTCGCAAGCGAATACAAATCGGCCGATCCCGGGATTGCCGTCACAACCGCCGTTTCATCTATCGCCGGCGACGCCTTCGACAGCGAATCGCTTCGGCGCGTCTCCGATCTTCTCTATTGCTACCCGCACGGCGTGTCGGCAATGAATCACGGCGCCGAAGGTCTCGTCGAAACATCCGACAATCTGGCCTCGGTTTCGATCGAAGGAAATCACCTTAAACTGCTCTCGAGCCAGCGTTCGAGCGTTGCTTCGAAACTCGACGCCATCACGCAGCGCATCGAAGCATGCGTGCGGCTTGCCGGCGGCACGCCCAAATCAACCGAAGGCTACCCGAGCTGGCAGCCCGATATGGACGCCGATGTCGTCAAACGTTGCGTCGATGTTTATGAAAAACGATTCGGCAAAAAACCTATCGTCAACGTCATTCATGCCGGGCTTGAATGCGGGCTCATCGGCGCCAAAATTCCCGGCATGCAGATGGTTTCGTTCGGACCTACCGTTCTTTCCCCGCACTCCCCCAAAGAACGCGCGCAAATTTCGACGATTCCCATGGTTGCGAATTTCCTTGCCGATTTGCTCAAAACATACAAATAGGATTCCGTTTGTAACATTATACGCCGGATAACATTCGATAATAAATCAATTTCAATAAGGATTCGCATGAGTCAAAACGACAATCTTTTTAAAAAAATCATGCGCGGCGAAATTCCGAGCTCAAAAGTATACGAAGACGACGATGTTTTCGCCTTCAACGATATCGCGCCCGTTGCGCCCGCGCACATTCTCATCATCCCCAAAGCCCCCCTCGACAGTCTCGACGAATTGACCGATGACGACGCCCTCGTCGCCGGGAAGCTTCTTTTGGCGGCGTCAAAACTCGCCAAAAAGCTCGGATTCAGCAAAGACGGTTACCGCTGCGTCATCAATACCGGCGCCCAAGGCGGGCAAACCGTCCCGCATCTCCACCTGCATCTCATCGCCGGACGCGATTTTATTTGGCCGCCGGGGTAACGAGCCGCATCGCCCGATAAAGGCTGTGCCGTTTAAAAACGCCCGTTTCGGGCGTTTTTTTTGTCTGAATTCATTTTTTTCGGTCTTTTTTTCAGAATTTCTTGACAATGTGAGATTTACACCTACATTGTAGCAGTTGCAGCGCAGCACGGCTGAACGAAACCGCGCATGCGCCGATTCGCAGTATCGCCCCGTTTATGTGGGCGAATCCCGGAAACGCACATACTGTTTGTGTTTTTTAAGGAGGAAACTTATGAATCAAGAAATTCAAATAGGCAATGCATTGCGCCAAGCCAATCCCCAAGATGCCGTCTCAGTCGCCGTTATGGCGCGCGAACTCGTCCGATCGGGCATGAAACTCGACGAAAAATCGCTCAATCGCGAAATTTTGACGGGACTTATTGCCAAAGCCGACTTAAACGATCCGCAAACGCTCAAAGCTCTGTGCAAAGAGCTCATCGATCAAGGGTACGGTCCGAAATTCATCGCGCCGGGCGCGATCGGCGACGACAGTCTCATCGTCATCAATCCGATTAAGATCAATCCTTCGGTTCAAGGTCAAATGCCCGGTCGCGGTTGGGCATTTATTTGGGAGCTCGATCGGGCCTGCGACAATTTCAACTGGCTAATCGGGGCGCATATCACCGTCGACGGCCGTCTTTATACGGTTCAGGGAATCGAGAATATGCCCGATTCGCCGCAAATCGGCGATCGTCTCACGCTTTTGTGCTCGGCCGTCACGATCGATGCCGACAAAGACAACGGCGACTGCGCCGCTTAATCGGTTTTGCGCCGTTATATCGCCGTCCGACAAGCCGGACGCATGACTTCTTGCCATCGCGCGCCTGTCGGCGCGGCGTCATGGTTTGAGCTTCGGATCAAAAAAAAAAGCGAAGGCGTATTGCGGGCTCGCAAGCCCGCAACAGCCGAAGCCCAAAGCCCGCATTGAGCGTCAGCGAAATAGGG
>CAVGZQ010000257.1:2685-4047 GCA_963633515.1 Bacteroidaceae bacterium | reverse complement strand
AGCCGAAGCCGCGAAGGCGTATTGAGCCCCCGAGGGGGGCGAAACAGCCGAAGCCCCAAATGATTTATCGGCTCATGCGCAAAAACAACGCGATATGACGGCAAAACTGCGAATCCAAAGGATCGTTTTCCGTTCGATCGTCCCCGCGAACGCCGACATCACCCTGCCGCCGGCAAAAATTGCAAGCAGCGCACGTTGCTCAAGCCGGCACGAAGCCAAGCGCGTTGGATTTTTTCGACCGATTGGACGGGCGCAAGCGCAATGACAAAGCCGCCGCAGCCGGCACCGGTCAATTTTGCGCCAAACGCATTTTCGCGCATGGCCAACGATGCGGCTTCTTCGATTTTGGGCGTCGAAAGCCCGATATCGCGCAAAATCGAATGATTTTTCGTCATTCGGTCGCCGACTTGGGCAAAATCGCCGGCTTCCATTGCCGACGCCATGTCCAAAGCTTGCATGCATGCTTCGTTGCCGCAATTTCGATAAAGCAGCGGATTGCTGCGCTTGAATTGCGACACGATTTCATAGGGAGACGAAACGCGCGCGCCGGCCGATCCGACGACAAAAAAAGCCGGCGCGTTGGGCTTATGCGCCTTCAGCGACTCGCTGCGGATATAAGACAGCGGCGCGCCGTACGCTATCGCGGCGTTATCGGCCCCCGAGACTTCGCCGTGAAGCCATGTTTCGAGCATCCGGCTCCAAGTCATGAGATATTGCGGCGCGACATTGCGAAGACCGAAAAAATGCTTGAGCAAACACCCGACAACCGCCTGACACACCGCGCTCGACGACCCTGCGCCCTGCCCCGGCGGTATCGTCGATTTCAAATCGAAGCAGTAACCGTTCGATTTTTCGTCGATTCCAAACCACGCCATGGCATGCCGGACGAGACCCGACAGCGTTTCTTCGCATTCGGCTTTCCGATCGTCGCTCAGCGGCTGCTCGATGTCGAATCGGCAATGCGCCGATACGCCGCGCCGTTCGGGCGTTTCGGTTAACGTCAGAACGGCTTCGAAGCAACGCGCCGGAATGACAAAACTCGCCATTCCCCGCACGACGAAATGCTCGCCGCAGAGAATGAATTTTGCCGATGTGCTGTATATCGTGCTCATGCGTCTCTGTCCGCCGCGAAGTTTTGCGGCATGGGGGGGGCGTTAAATCGCAGCCTTGACAATCGCCGCGAAATCTTCGGCTTTTAGCGATGCGCCGCCGACGAGCGCGCCGTCGATGTCTTTTTGCCCCAAGAGCTCTTTGGCATTCGACGCTTTCACGCTGCCGCCGTATTGCAAACGCATCGCTTCGCCGACTTGGGCGCCGAACAATTCGTTCAATTTGGCGCGAATCGCGGCGTGGACTTCTTGC
>CAVGZQ010000257.1:0-2675 GCA_963633515.1 Bacteroidaceae bacterium | reverse complement strand
GCGCTTGGCCGGGCGTTGCCGTTTTGCCCGTGCCGATGGCCCAAACAGGTTCGTAAGCTATCACGACGCGTTCCGCTTCTTCGCGCTTTACCGACGACAAACCGTTGACCAATTGCCCCACGACGACGTCGAATGTCTTCCCGCTTTCGCGCTCTTCGAGCGACTCGCCGATGCAGACGATGGGAACGATGGCGTTATCGAGCGCTGCGCGGACGCGGCGCGACACGTCTTCGTCCGTTTCGCCGAAAAACTGACGCCGTTCGCTGTGCCCGATAATCGCATGCGTGCATCCGACATCCTTGAGCATATCCGCGCTTATTTCTCCCGTATATGCGCCTTTGGCCGCATAAGAAATGTTCTGCGCGCTCAATTCGATGTTCGAACCGCGCAAAACCTCGGCGACATCCTGCAAACATGTAAATGTCGGGGCTACGGCGATTTCGACGTCTCTGACATCGGCAACGAGCGGTTTCAATGCGGCAACCAAAGCTTTTGCCGCCTCCCGCGTGTTGTTCATCTTCCAGTTGCCCGCGATAAATGGCTTTCTCATATCCGTATTTCTCCTTTTCCGCGCAGACCGATCGGGCGGCGCAAACGCTCTGTCCGCGCCGCCCCCGGGCGTTTGCCGCGATTAACCTTTGATGCGAAGCGCCTCGATCCCGGGCAGTTCTTTCCCTTCGACGAGTTCCAAGCTCGCGCCGCCGCCCGTCGAAACGTGCGTGACTTTGTCATCCAAACCGAATTGACGGATAGCCGCCGCCGAATCGCCGCCGCCGACGACCGTCGTCCCCGAACATTCCGTCAACGCTTTCGCAACGGCGATCGTGCCCTCGGCATAACGCGGATTTTCGAAAACGCCCATCGGACCGTTCCAAAACACCGATTTCGCCTTGCGGATGACGTCGGCATACAATTCGCGCGTTTTCGGACCGATATCGAGCCCCATTCGGCCTTCGGCGAACGTTTCGGCCGTTTCGCACGGCGTCGCATCGTCCAACGCCGTCGACACGACGTGGTCGATCGGCAAAAGAAGTTCGCACTTCGAACCCGCAGCTTTGGCCAGGATGGCTTTTGCAACGTCCATCGCTTCTTTTTCAACGCGAGAAGATGCGACGTCGACGCCCTTGGCGGCCAAAAGCGTATAAGCCATCGCGCCGCCGATGCAGATTTGGTCGCATTTTTCGATCAAGCTTTCGATGACGCCGATCTTGTCGCTCACTTTTGCGCCGCCCATAATCGCGACAAACGGATGTTCGGGGTTGTAAACGATGTTGCCCAAGAACTTGATTTCTTTCTGAAGCAAGAAACCGCAGCCTTTATTTTCGCCGAAAAACGGCACCATCGTCGCCATCGACGCGTGGGCGCGATGGCACGTCCCGAAGGCATCGTTGATGTACACATCGGCAAGCGCCGCGAGCGATTCGGCAAATTTTTTCTGCGATTCTTTCACGGCTTTTTTTGCCGCGGCTTTTTCTTCGTCCGTCGCGAATTTGCCGCGCGGTTTGCCCTCTTCTTCCTCATAAAATCTCAGGTTTTCGAGGAGCAAAATCTGCCCGGGCTGCAAACGTTTCGTCTGTTCGGCGATGCCGTCGCCCACGCAATCTTCGGCAAAAATCACTTCGCGTTCGGGCAGCAGCTCCGACAATCTTTCGGCCACCGGTTTGAGCGAAAACTCCGGGCTCGGATTGGCCTTCGGACGCCCCAAGTGCGACGCCACGACAGGAAGACCGCCATTGCGGATAATGTATTGAATCGTCGGAATCGCCTGGCGAATGCGGAAATCGTCCGTTATCGCGCCGTTGTCCAACGGAACGTTGAAATCGACGCGGACAAATACGCGTTTGCCGTCCAAATTGAGGTCTTCTGCGCTCTTAATTCCATCCAAATAAGCCATTCTTTAGGTCTCCTATAATGTCTGAATCGGCGAAATGCCGCATTTTCGCAGTTCCCGGCGCGCCGTCCGGCCGACATGCGCCGACCGATCCGAAAACGCAAAAAACCGCCGAAAACGCGGCTTCTATAGTCTTTAAGCCGCGTTTTTGTCAATTCGATATTCCGATGCGCCGTCTGCCGAACCGGGGCTTGCTTTGGGATGAATAAGCGCGGGCGGCGCCCTATTGCGGGGCTGCCCCCCGCAATACGGGCTTTGGCTCCGGCTATCGGGCTGCAGCCCGATACGCCTTCGCGGCGGCGCCCTATTGCCGGGCTGCACCCCGGCAATACGGGCTTTGGCTCCGGCTATCGGGCGGCCGATGCGGCCGCCCGATACGCCTTCGCGGCGGCGCGCGCGCCCGGCGCTTTGCCGCCGATGCGTGCGCGCCGCTTTTCCGGCATCATGAAATTCGAAATTTACCGTCGGCAATGCGACGAAATTCTGTTATATCCTGCCATGCTTCAGTCATATGCAAAAATGCGGAATTATCGGGATCCGCTTGCAATTCATACCGCCTCATACAAAAGGATACGAAGATGGAACGCAGATTATTTTGGGTTTTGGCGCCGATTTGCGCAACCGTTGCATTCTCTTGCGAAGATTCGGCAATTTCCGTCCCGGACGACGGCGGAAAAACATGCGGCGTTTGCATCGGCGGGGCATGGAAATGCGACGCAGACAGCTACCGGATTTGCGCCGATCAAAACGGATGTTTGGTTTGGGGCAAACCGCAATCGTGCCC
>CAVGZQ010000256.1:0-4058 GCA_963633515.1 Bacteroidaceae bacterium | reverse complement strand
GCTCCGGATCGCTGCGCCCGGGCGCCGGCGGTTTCGTTCGATGCCGACGCGCCCGGCTTCGCCGTTTTGCGGCGCGCAGCGCGGCGCTGCGCCGTTTCCCCTTCCGCGCCGCCGCCGCCGCCGTCTTTGGACTTCGTCCGATCGATGGCGCGCTCGATTTGCCGCTGCAATTTTTGGTTGCTCAGCGAAACCGCAACGCCTTCGCGCGGATTCAATCTCAGCGCTATCTCGTCATATCCCCCCAACGAAAGCAACGCACGCTGAAACGATTCGGCGTTCGGATACCGTTTCGCCCGCTCCTTCTCCAGCGATTTCATCACTATCGCTTCCAAACGGTCGGGAATATCGCTGCGATACGTGCGCATCGTCGGCGGTTTCATCGACAGCTGCGCCTTTAAAAGTTCAAACTCTTTATACATCTCGAACGGCGTTCTTCCGCACAAAAGCTCATAAAGCGTCAAACCTATCGCATACAAATCGGTGCGTTCGTCGACCTCGCGGGCATTCTCGATTTGCTCGGGCGCCATATAACGCGGCGTTCCCATCTTCGCCCCCGTCACCGTCCGTTGCTCATCCGCGCTCAGGATCTTGGCTATCCCGAAATCCATCACTTTGATCCCGCGATAGAGCATTTCCTCGGACAACGCCCGATCGACCATGATGTTCGAAGGCTTAAGATCGCGATGAATTATCCCTTTGTGATGCGCAAAACCGATCGCATCGAGAATGACTAACGTGCTCGATACCGCATCATGAACGCTTAACGGCGACCGTTCCAAAATCTTGTCCAGCGCCTCGCCGTCGACATACTCCATGACGATGGCCAATATGCCGGGAATTCCCCCGTCCTTGTCGCTGTCGATCACATCCATCACATGCACGATGTGCGGATGCACGACCTCCGCCTGTATTCGGGCTTCGGACAAAAATCTTCGCCGCAAAACATCCATTCGGGCGAGTTTCGGATCGAGAACTTTAAGCGCATAACGCGTGCCGAGCGACTTATGGCGGCAACTGTACACGACCCCCATGCCGCCTTCGCCGATCACATCCCCGACGACATAACTGCCGCGCAAAACCGCCCCCGAGGGAAGCAGTCCGTCGGGCTGAATCGAAAATGTCAAATCATTGCCGCAATAATTGCAAAATCGGCTGCCCGGAGGATTCATCTTCAGACACATCCGACACTTTAAGCTTGGCACAATGCTGCTGGGCACGACTCTGAAACTCCCGTTCACAAAAGACAACACGCCGCGCCGTTGATTATCTTACTCCCCGAAAATATGCAAATTAAAGGGTTTCGGCGGCGATGCGCCAAATCGCGCAAACCCCTTTTCTGCTCCCTTCTCCCGCCCCCAAACCGCTCAATCGTTGCAAAACCGTTCCCGGTTTCTTCTCCGAACTTATTCCGCCCCCAAACCGCTCAATCGCGCTAACTCCGCCGGGCTCCCGTTTGCGCCGCTTCGCGCGCCGTCCCGGTTCATCGCCGTCCGTCTTCGCTTCGGGCATTTATTGTGCAACTTTTTTGTTGACACGCGCGGCCTTTTGTCCTAAACACCGCCACGCTTGATGGTTGCAGCAAATGTTGCAAACGATTCGGCTAGGTAGCTCAGTTGGCAGAGCAGGGGACTGAAAATCCCCGTGTCGGCAGTTCGATTCTGTCCCTAGCCATCTTGTTTCAAGCGCGGCTAGGTAGCTCAGTTGGCAGAGCAGGGGACTGAAAATCCCCGTGTCGGCAGTTCGATTCTGTCCCTAGCCATCCTTCAGGGCGTTGGGTTTTATCCGGCGCTTTTTTTTTGCTCTTTTTGACCCCATTTTTTTTGACAGTCCCGCTGCGCGCATGCCAATCGATGCCGCAATCTTTTTTCGCGCTGTCATTACTCCGAAACAGTCAAATACAGCCATGGCAACGACCTATCAAACGACCCCCGGACAACCGCTCCCGCTCGGCGCAACCGTTACGCCCGAGGGCATCAATTTTGCCGTCTGCTCCCGCAATGCGGCGGCAGCATATCTCGATCTGTTCGACGCCCCCCAAGACGGCGTCCCTTGCGCGTCTTTTGAGCTCGACGCAAAACGGCACAAAACCGGCGATATCTTTCATATCTTTGTCAAAGGGCTCAAACCGCGTCAGCTCTACGGATGGCGCATGAACGGTCCCTATCGCCCCGTGCAGGGGCACCGTTTCAACGCCAACAAACTCCTCATCGATCCGTTTGCCCGCGCCGTCTGCGGCAGTTTCGACATGTATGACGGCGATATTTACGGCTACGACAAAAAATCTGCCATGCGCGACCGGTCGTTTTCGTCTGCCCCGAGCGCGCATGCATGCGCCAAATCCGTCGCCATGGAAACCGCGCCCGCCGACTGGGACGCCGACGCCCGGCCGCGATACCCCCTCTCCGAAAGCATCATTTACGAATGCCACGTCAAAGGCATGACCATGCACCCGTCGTCGGGATCGGCCTGCCCCGGCACCTACCTCGGCATTATCGACAAAATCCCCCATCTCTTGGAAATGGGCGTGACCGCCGTCGAACTGCTCCCCGTCGCTGCCTACAACACCCAAGAGCCGCCCACGCTCAAAGACCCCGAAACCGGGAAATACCACACGAATTATTGGGGCTATGCCACCTTGGGCTTCTTCAGCCCGCACCAAGGATACGCCTGCGACAAAGCTCCGGGCGCCGCCGTCCGGGAATTCCGCGCCATGGTCAAAGCTTGCCACGAAGCGCAAATCGAAGTCATCCTCGACGTCGTCTTCAATCACAGCGGCGAAGGAAACGAACTCGGTCCGACCATCGCTTTCCGCGGCCTCGACAACGCCGTCTATTACATGCTCCAAAATCGCGGAAAATACGCAAATTACACCGGATGCGGCAATACCATGAATTGCAGCCACCCGGTCATGAAACACCTCATCATCGAATGTTTGCGCTATTGGATGATCGAAATGCACGTCGACGGCTTCCGGTTCGATTTGGCGACCATTCTGGGGCGATCCGCAAAAGGCGAATGGATTAACGACCCAAATCTGGGGCTGCTCTCCGACATTGCCCAAGACCCTGTCTTGAGCGGCGCGAAACTCATCGCCGAAGCGTGGGACGCGGCCGGGCTCTATAAAGTCGGAGGTTTCCCGACGCGATGGGCCGAATGGAACGGAAAATTCCGCGACGACGTCCGACGCTTCTGGACAGGCGCAAACGACACCGTCGCCCCAATCGCCGCGCGCATCGCAGGAAGCAAAGATATCTTCGTCGGAAAACCCGACACCACGCAAAGCATTAACTTTATCACGGCGCACGACGGGTTCACCCTGCGCGACCTCTGCTCGTACAGCCAAAAACATAACATCCGAAACGGCGAAAATAACCGCGACGGTTCCGACGCCAATATAAGCATGAATTTCGGCATCGAAGGCGAAACCGACGACGAAAGCATCATAAGAAAACGGTTGCAGCACGCCAAAAATCTCATCGCTACCCTGTTTATTTCCCGCGGCACGCCCATGCTCTTGGGCGGCGACGAAATATGGAGAACCCAAAAAGGCAATAACAACGGCTTCTGTCAAGATAACGATATTTCCTGGATCGATTGGACCCGAACGCCGCAATCCGACGAAATCATGCGATTTGCAAAAAAAATCATCGCCTTGCGCAAACGTTTCAAGGCGCTGCATCAAACGTCTTTCGCCGATCCCTTCAAAGCAACGTTTCAGTCCGACAACATGCGCTTTCACGGCGTCGCCCTCGATGCCCCCGACTGGGCCTCCCAATCGCACTCCATCGCCCTCGAACTCGCCGACGGCCCGCACGAACCGCGTTTCTACATCGCAATGAATGCATGGCGCGAACCGCTCGCCTTTGAACTCCCAAAACGCGCTTGGTACGCCTTGGCCGACACCGCGCGCCCCGCACCCTTCGACATTTATGCGCTTTGCGATGCCCCGCGCGTCAAATCGTCGAAAATTTCCGTCCGCCCCGATTCCATGATCATCCTCATTTCGGCCGGATGCGCGCAACAAACGCCGCGCTATCCGTCCGAATAATATATAATAA
>CAVGZQ010000255.1:1803-4085 GCA_963633515.1 Bacteroidaceae bacterium | reverse complement strand
GGTTAAAATCGTCAGCGGCGTGACTTCGGGAACGAGTTCGATTTGCTTCGAATAGAGCTTTCCCTTTTCGGCATCGAACTTCCACGATTGCGAAACGTAGCCGTCTTTTTTGAATTCGATATTCTGTTCGCCCACAGAAATGCGCATCGACAGCGGCGCCGTGCCGATAAATCGGTTGTTGAGCCAAACGTTGAGATTGGGCTGAGCCGTGTCGATGCTGATTTCGGCTTCCATTTCGAAAAGCCCGCTCAAAACTTGGCGCAAAAGCTCCGACAAATCGCGCCCGCTGCGCCGGATGCGCATCGCCGACCCGGAATAACGCCGGTTTAACGTCAGATCGATCCCCCATTCGCCGGCTTCCGAATCGCGGGAAAAAACGGCTTCGGCATAAGCATCGGCGTTATAGACGTCCAAAACAAAAGTTCCGCCCGAAGCGCAAGGCTCGCCCTGCGTAAAACAATCGGGAAAATTCAATCCTTCCGATTTAAGCTTCTGCGTCAAAATCGCATCGCCCGCAAAATGGCGTTCCTTGGCGCGCATCAGCGTTTTGAGAACCGTCGATTCGATCTCTGCGCGTTCCGTCTTGCTGAGCTCCGGGGCATAATCCAAACGCCATGCGACGCGCGTGTCGGACGATTGGGCGCAAACTTCGGGCAAAATGCAAAGCTGAGTTCCGACGCACAGCAGCGCGCTCAAAAAAGCGCTCCGGCCGATTGACGTTCGGGCTGTTGCAAGCCCGATATTTTCGGCCAGAGATTTCGTCAAATGCCAATGACGCATCCATGCCTCCTCGCGTCAGCTGTCGCGGCAGAAACCGTTATTTCTGCATCGCAAATCACAAAAAGCATCATTTCCGGGCGCAAATCCGGGCGCATTGCGCGATCCCGAAAAACGCGCCGCGCGCCTGTTGCGTTGCCCCCGGAAACCGACCGAAAAATTGAAAAAACCGCTTCGAACACTGAAAAATGCTCAAAGCGGTTATTTAAACCGCGCGCACTTCTGAGCGACAATCGCAAACACGCAAAACCGCAAAACCGGATGCTGCCGGCAAACCATGCGCTGCGCCGCGCGCAGCCGTCAAAAGCGCGTCAATGTATTTGCGCTTTGCGCGCGCGGTGACTGCGTTTTTTGGCTTCGGAAATATTGCCCGACAAGATATCTTCGACGGGGACATCCCAATGCACGGCTCCGGTCGCAATTTCGCGCAACGCCGTGACGCAAGGCTTGTTGTCGGTTTCGAGCGTCGGCGTCGCGCCTTTGAGCAAATCGCGCGCGCGCTTGCTCGCCAAAAGCGCCATGGCAAATCGATTCGGAATTCGTTCCAAGCAATCTTCTACGGTAACTCGAGCCATTTTTTTTACTTTCTCCTCTCGCCGTTTCGCGCTCTCATGCATCCGAGATGCTTCGAAATCCGAAACGGAATAACCTTTTTGCTTCGCGCGCAACCGTCGCCGCAGCGGCTTCGATACCGAGCGCTGCCCGCGCCGCAACGCAATTTCATGAAATCGTCTTCATTGCGCGGCAACCGCGCAAACACATAACGCGCCCGCGTCGCGCGTCTTATGCTGCGATGCGCCGCAATGTCAACGGGTTCTGCCGATTTTCGGCAAACGTCCCCGCCCCTTTCGCCGATGCCATGCGCCGAAGTTCATCCAAACGGCAACGACGATTAACTCTTTGCCGGGCGTTTCAGATAATATTTCGTATCGCCGGTGCGCGCAATCTGAACGCTGCAAAGCTCATAACCGTGCTGCCCGAAGATCCCGAGCACCTGCGATTCGTCGGCATTGGGCGGACACACGGCTTCTTTTGTATCGCCTTTAAAATAGTTAATCACGCCCATGCCGTCGATATGGCGGCGCAGAATGAAATACTCCCACGGAATTCTCTCTGCCATCGATATGTTCTCCCATATTTCCGATTGCTCGGCGACTGCGGCTTTATATGCCGTCGTTGAAAATATCCCATTTGACAATGGTGTTGCGTAAACTTCAATCGCTTGACGCCGCAGCCGAATTTTCTGCAAAATCCCTCTGATCGCCAACGCGATGCGCTGTCTAACACACTTGCGCAGGCAATGCAAGATTTGAGCGGTCTTTGCGCGCCCGATCGCCTTCTCGCCCTTTTTTATCGGTAACGCCGATCGCACGTAATTTCGCGCGCCGTTTCAATGCGTCCGATCCTTTCAATCCGCTTTTTCGAAAATGCCAATCGCGCGAATATGCCCCGCCCGTCTGCGATGCGCAGGCGCTTGCATCGTGCGGCAACGACATGCAAACATG
>CAVGZQ010000255.1:0-1793 GCA_963633515.1 Bacteroidaceae bacterium | reverse complement strand
GCATAAATGTATATATTTATATTTACATTGCGCCGCTGCGCGCGGCAGAATCGGCGCGAAGCGGCGCGCGATAACCGAAAAACTTTTTTTTTGTTCTATTCCGTTGCAGCTGTGCTAAAAGTTGCGTGTTTGAGGTATTGCGGCGCAAGGATGCGCAAAATATCGAAGCTTGCACTGTTGGCACGGAGGCTCTGGTGTTTGAAGCTTGCTTGATTTTGGGACTCATTTTTATCGTCGTTGCATTTATGCTCGCCGTCGTGAGGAGCGCGAAACGGCCGCAGCGCCGAAATTACATCCCGAAAAACAAACGCCAAAACGCCAAAACGCGTGCCAATCTCGATATCTCCGACTTCGGCATGCCTTGGGAAATCAACTACGATGCGTTCAATCTCCCCGAGTTTTCGTCTTTCGGCGGCTGCGGCGCAAAAACGCAAAACTCGATTCAATCGTCGGGCGAACGGCGCGATCATGCGCAGGCAATCGATATCGTCGCCGCGTCCGGGGCTGCCGCGCCGCAGCGTTCAAAGGCACAGGAAAATCGGCAAAATGCGGATACCATTCTTTCGCTTGATCCCGACGCATCCGTCACGGCTTTTGAAAACGGCGCCGTTCAGAACATCGCCGCCGGCATGCCCGGCGATCGCGATCCGTCCGAAACCGGCGCCGTCTGTGAGATTGTCGCCGATGACGCCGACGCATGCGAAGCGCCCTGCGCCGATGCCCGAAGCGCAGCGCCGTCGCTCCCGCCGATGATGCTGGCTTCGCTCTTGGAAATTCAGGATCTTCAAGAGCAAGAACGCGCGCGGCAAGAAAAAGCCCGTTCAAAACCTCAGCCTCCGGCGCGCCCTCGCATGCTCGGCGATGCAGCCTGCGAATTGGGCATCCGATACTTCGACAGCATCCTTGCGCAACGCTTCATGCCGCGCGCGACGCAGGCGCTCACCAACAACACCAACATCATCATCGCCAAAAACGCCCTCAAAGCATCGCATCCGAGCGCGATCTTTTCGCACGGCGCCGTCGCCCAACGCATCGGGCAAAACGCCGTCTGCCTCTTCGAACCGCTTCAAACCCCCATTGTCAACCTCGGCAAAGCCTTGGCGCAAATCGACGGCATATTGAGCGGAAAAACGATATTCATCGTCTTGTCCGATCTCGACGCGTGCGATCCCGAAAATTTGGCGCATATCGGTCCTATTTGCAAACGTTACGGCGTCGCAAAAACGAACATCTGCATCGAGCAGCCCGACAAATCCTTCATCAATTACATCGAAAATGCGCGCGACTACGTCCCGTCGCGCATCGACGTCGGCCGAATGCCGGCATCGTTTTTCTCCGAAATCTTCGACTACGCGCAAGATGCCTTCGACAACGGCGATTTCGAAGCCGTGCTGCGAACCGTCGAACCGCTCATTCGGCCGCTCCTCACGCGCATGCGCCAAAAATCAAACTTCCCGCCGATCCTCGTCGCGCAGGCGCTCAACCTGATCGGCATGACGCAGCGCGAAATCGGCTGCGACGACCGCGCCGTCAACGCCTTCGAAGCTTCTTTGGCCATCTTGCAGCAAATCGAAGATTACAATGCCATCAAATCGGTCAAGGCAAACCTCGGCATTGCTTTGGCACTCTCAACCCCCGTTTCGCAGGCAAAAATCGAACACGCCATCCGCCACCTCAACGAAGTCACGCAACTCAACCCCCGCGACGCCGAAGCTTGGCTGTTCCTCGCAAATTCCTACATCGAGCAGTTTAAATTCACAAACGCCAAAAGCCTCTTGGGACGCGCCTTGCGC
>CAVGZQ010000254.1:0-4134 GCA_963633515.1 Bacteroidaceae bacterium | reverse complement strand
AGATTGCGCAGATCGCCGATTATTGAAACAATCGCAAGATTGCGCCGCCTAAATAACGAATTTTATGCATGATTATTCCCGGTTTGCCGAGAATGCCATTTCAATCGGCGTTTATCGATGCGAACGCAGAAGTCAATCAAACCGTTTATCGCCGACCTTTCGCCCCTGAATCCGTCTTTTTGCAATTGTCCGCCGCAGCAGCCATGGCCATTTCAGAATTCATCCCGATCCTTTCGGGGATCGTTCAGATTGCTCTGACGCTTTATCAAAAGCGCTGCCGCGAACGCGGCAAAGATGCTTTCGTCATCGCCGATCGGGGCGGGGGCGATGATGCGCCCGGCGCAAGCGGCGCGCCCGGGCGTGAGGCCGATCGAACGCCGCAGGCGCGTGCCGTCGGCGACTTTCTTTTGCCGGCGCGCGATCCGTGGGTTTCGCCCGGCGAAGTCGCCGAAATCGGCATCGTTTCCGTCGCAGGGGGGCTGTTTTATTGCGGACGCGATTTGCCAAACGCTGCCGCAGACGGCAACGATCCGTGTCTTATCGATCCCGATTTGCCGCTATGCGAAGACAAACCGGAAGAAAATTCAAAAAAAGAAACGATTTGCGAAGATTCTGCATTCGATGCCGAAGAATTCTGCGGCGCTCCCTTTCATACCGACAGAAATAGTCCGTCTTATGCAACGCTGCGCCCCGGCGAACGGCTCGCTTTTTTGAAGTGGCTCAATTCGGATCGCGCCGATGCGTCGCTGTCGGACGCCGGTTTGATGATCTATTTTTGGGGACTCGAACGGCGTTGTCTCGTCGACGGATTCGTGCGTCATTTGCCGGCGCAGAACTCAAATGCGTGCGCCGGCGAAGTCCGCCGCTTGCGCGGCGTTTTTAAATCGAATTCGGAATTTATCGGTTATGCAAAACGATTTGCATGCATGTTTTGGATTGCATCGCATAATATTCAGCTTTGCGCTGCATCGCCGAATTTCGTCGATGACGATTTTTGCGCCCCCGAATGCAGCGATTTGCTTGCGTGGCGGATTGCTCAATTTGCCGTTCAATTTCGGCCGGTTGCGCCGAAAATTCTGTGCGCGTGGTACGATGCCCATCCCGATTTCGGGCTTCCCTGCGAAGCAAAAAGCGATTTCGGAATGTTTTATCGCGTTTTCGAACCGATCTTTTATCAAAAATACCCGCAAGGATTGCGGATAAGACCGTCGCATGAATCGCTGACCATTTTATACCGGTCGTCGAATCCGTCGCTCGGAACGTTATCTTTTCCGATATCGGGGGGATTCGATGCGTTCGATCAAATCGATGCGCTTTGCGGGATTCGGCCTGTCATCGAAACGGCTTGCCGTTCGCTCGATTGCGCAAAATGCAATGCATAAAAATATCATCTGAACGCGCTGCATATAAACAAAAATCTTTATTATTCGGCAGCAGTCGAATAAAGTTTCTTTATTGCATTCAAACAACGAACCATATTCACTTTTATGCAAAAGATGGCTTCGAAGCCAAGCGATTGCAACAGCGCGCTGACGCAAAAAAAGCTGCGCGCATCGGCTTTTGCCGAAAGCGCAGCCGCGAAGCCGTATTGGCCGCGCCGAGCGCGGGCAATAGGCGAAGCCGCCGCCGCATTGCGCCCGCCGGGGGCAATGCGGCGGCGTTCTGAAAACTATTCGCCGACCGCATCGAATTCGCACTTGAATTTGCCGCCTTCGAATACTTCGACTTTGAGATTATCGATTGTCCAGAATTCGTCGGCAAAATACTTTTCTTTGCGCGAAAGCAGGTGTTGGACGAGCTCGGTGAGCTTGGGGCGGTCGCGGACTTCGTTGAGGACGTCGACGATGTTTTGACCGCCTCGGACGGCGGCATTCCAGATGAATTGCGCCATGGTGAGCGACGCCTCGATGTCTTTTTTTTGGGTTTTGAGAAGGGGTTGAGCGAACTCGAGGAAGACGACGAGGGGCGGTTTCGACATGGATGGCCGGGCGACGACCGGTTTGCCCGTCAAAGCGCTTCGGGGGCGGCTCATGACGTCGTTTTCGTCGCCGTCGGAATATGCGCGGGCGGCAGTTTTGGGCGCGCCGGGAACCATCGGAGCAGCGCTGCGGCGCGGTGCGGGAACGACGATATCGTCGGGATTATCGCCATCGGGGGCAAAATAGACCGCGTCGGGGCGTCGTTGACCGCCGGGCGCGCAACAATTTGACGTCGGCGCTTGCACGGCATGAGGCACAGGGCTGCGATGCATCGGCTGCGCCCCGAAATTCGAACCGCCTGCGCGCATTGACGAGGGCATGGGCGTTTGGTCGGACATGGGCGCATTGGGGGTGACGGCGCCCATAACGCCCGACATCGGCGCATTGGGGGTGACGGCGCCCATAACGCCCGACATCGGCGCGCCGCCCGGGCGGTTCATTTTCGGCGATTGTCCGGAATACGGCTGCGCGACGGGCATTTGATGCATTGACGGGCGCTGTGCGCCGGCATTCATTGCGCCTTGCATGGGCAAATTGGGATTGACGGCGCTCACGACGCCCGACATCGGCGCGCCGCCCGGACGGTTCATTTGCGGCGATTGCCCCGAATACGGCTGCGCGACGGGCATTTGCGGCGATTGCCCCGAATACGGCGGCGCGACGGGCATTTGATGCATTGACGGGCGCGGCGCGCCGGCATTCATTGCGCCTTGCAAAGGCAAATTGGGATTGACGGCGGGCAAACGGTTTATTTCGCTTCGAAGCTGTTCGGCCTGCATGCGTTCCGAATACAAACGATCGGCGTCGGCTTCTTCGATGATGCTGTGTTCGCACGACCGCAGAAGCTCGAGTTTCGTCGCCGCCAGCTGCGATCGCAACTCATCGATAAGCGCCTGTTCTTTGCTCGGGGTAATTTTTTGAGCGAGTTCGTCGATTTCGCGGATAAAAGCATCGGCGTTGTCGGGGCGGCAGTTGGGGTCCTTTGCGAGCAGCCGATTGATGACGTAATTGCGCAAATCGGCAGGGATATCGTCGGGGAGCGGCGGCGGGGGCGATTGAACGTGCATGAGGATTGTCGCCAAGAAGGTTTCTTCTTCGAAGGGCGGGTGCCCGGCGAGCATTTCGTAGAGGACGACGCCCAAGGAATAGAGATCGCTTCGTGCGTCGAGTTCTTTGCCGCGCGCCTGTTCGGGACTCATGTATTCGGGGGTGCCGGGAGCTGTGCCGACTTTCGTGAGCCTGCGTTCGTCGTCTTCGTCGCCTTGTTTGAGTTTGGCGATGCCGAAGTCGAGTACTTTGACAAAATTCAATTTTGTCAAGAAAATATTATCGGGTTTTAAATCGCGGTGAATAATGCCTTTGGCATGAGCCTCGGACAAGCTCCCGGCGACTTGGCGGACAATGGGCAGCGCTTCGCCGGCGTTCATCCGGCCTTGCCGGATGCGTTCGCTCAATTCGGCGCCCTCGAGCAGCTCCATCGCCATATAGAGCCGTTTGTCGGGGGTTTCGCCCATATCGAAAAGCCGCACGGTGTTGGGATGCGAGAGCTGGGCAATGACGCGGGCTTCGCGGAAAAAGCGCATGACGACGCTCGGATTCATCGAAAACATCGGCGACAATACTTTCATCGCGACGCGCCGATCGATATTCATCTGACGCGCGACATAGACTTGCGCCATGCCGCCTGCGGCCAAGAACGATTCGATTTCAAAGCGATCCGCAATAACCGTCCCGTTCGGGTAAGCGCTGATTACGTCTGTTCCGTTTATGTTGTCCATCGCCGGCCATTTCGAAAAAAACAATAAACCTCGCATTGCCCCCCAAAAAAAGCAATGCGCCGATTATCGTATCATACTTTTATGCCGATTGCGCATTTATCGGGCAAATTTGGCGCAGCAAAGCGAATTTCGGCACTGTTTGGCATGCGCTGCGCCGTTCGGAGCCCCGGCCGATAACCGCAAATTGCCGCGAAATGCCGCCTCGGCGGCGGCTCTCGGTTCTTTCGTTATCGATTTTTGAGCTCCTGCGGCTTTTTGGGCAATGCCCGCGGGCAAAACATCGGAATTTCAAAAATCATTATTTCTTTTTGCGCAAAAAAAAGCCGCCTCGGCGGCGGCTCTCGGTTCTTTCGTTATCGATTTTTGAGCTCCTGCGG
>CAVGZQ010000253.1:0-4170 GCA_963633515.1 Bacteroidaceae bacterium | reverse complement strand
CTATTGCCCTTCGGGGCAATGCGCGCAGCCGGCGCGGCGCGTTGCGCCGCGTTTTTTGTTCATCATGCCTGTCAAAAAAAAGCGCAAAACCCATAATTTGCGATCTTGCGCTTATCGTTCGAAAGCGTCGCTTGCCTTGGGCGCGCGTTCGTGATGCCATGGACCGGGGGCGGGCGCAGGGCGTGCCGTGTCTTTTTCGATTAACCCGCGCGCCGTGAGCACATCGTTGCGGCGCGCCCGCTTTTGGGCTTCTTCGGGCGTTTCGTTCAAAAGCCGCCGCGCCGCATAAGCCGCCTGAAGCGAAATGGGCAACACGGTTTGCGCCAAAACTTCGGGCGAAACGGGCGGCGCGGTTTCGGACGCTGCCGCGTCTTTTTCGGCGATTTGGCGCGACAGCGTCCGGTATGGGTCGCGCGCCGATTTCAGGCGCATAAACATTGCCGCCGTTTGTTCGGCGCCTGCCGCTTGCGTCAGCAGCTGCGCGGCAAACGGATAAGCATCGCGTCCGAGACCCGACAAAATCTTGAGCAAAAGCAATGTCGCGCCCGGATGCGGCGCGCAAAGCGCCGACGCCAAAACGCTCACGCATCGATCGAGCGTTCCGCTTGCGGCGCAAAGCGCGATATATAAACATTGCGCTTGACGCAAAAGCGGATCGCCCGCGTCGGCGTCGGCGACGGCGGCCTCGATCGTTTGCGCCGCGATATCGGGCGCGTCGATTTGCGTCAGCGCCCGATATATTCGGCTTTCGGCCGTATTCGCGCTGCCGCCTGCCGCTTCGCGGGCAATATGCAATTCATATATTTTTTCGATCCAAACATCGTCATAACGATCGACGTCTTTTGTTGAAGAATCGGAATGATATTCAGAATTGTTCTTGCAATCCGAATAATCCTCCGAAACGCTTCTTCGATTGAAATTTTCTTCATATCGTTGCGACGCGCGCAAGACGATTTCTTCGGCTTTTCGCGCGCACGACGTCAAAAATAAACGCTCGGCGGCGCCGTCGCCCGCCAATGTCTGCGCAATCCGCCCGATCCTCTCGCGGTTTGCCGCGCCGGCGCTCGCCGCAACGCACGACGAAAATGCATATTCGGCGGCGTCGGCGCGCGTTTTGGAGTCGCCGCGCATGAATGCCAATTCGATCAACGATGCCTCGGCTTCGCCCGATGCCCCGGCGCGCGCCTTGTGAAGATCAAGCGCCGCGCGCCCCAAGCGCGCTTCATAACCCCCGACGATTTGCGCCCAAACCGACGGCAGCATGCCGATCGGCGCCGCGCTGTCCGAAATGCCGAACGGCGCGCGCGGCGCGTCCGATTTCGCCATGTTCAATGCATAATCGGCTTTGCCGAGTTCGCCCGTTTCGATCGCCGCGCGCGCCAGCAAAAGCCACAGCGCCGGATGCGTCGCGCCTTGCGAAAAATCCGATTCGATCGCTTCGGCGGCGCGAGCCGGCTGATCCGTTTCGAGCCATGCCCATGCGCGGCAAAAACGCATAAAAATATCGGCATGCGGCGGATTTTCGCTCGATTGCGGCTTTCCGTCATCGCGAGGCGCGATCAAAACGCTGCGGCGCCGGTCGGAAACCGCCGCTTCTTGCCACGGATTGGCAACGCCGCGTTCGCGGCGCATAAGCGCGCAAACCGTCCGATATCCCGCCGCGCTCCGCAACCGATCCGGTATCGGCAGCCGCAGGCACCAAAACATCAAAAGTTCGCAATCGTCCGGCAATTTTATTTTGTCAGATGCGAAATTATTCGAATTTTCTGCGCATTCGGCGTTGCCGCGGCGTTTCGTTCGATCGTCCGAGCATGCGCTGCGCGCATATCTTTGCAACGCATGAACGGCACTGCATGTTGCGGCAGCGTCGATCGGCGTTCCGCCGCTCCAAGTTTTTTGCAATTTTTCGGCGCTGTAAGCAAGCGCTTCGGCGTCGGCGTGCGTTTTCATCCATTGCAGCGTGCCGATCGCAATTTGCGTCGCATATTTCATGATTTGGCGCGCCTTTGCGCCCGTTAAAAATGCGCCGATCGAATCATCGCCGTCTTTTGGCGCGGTTTTTTCAAAATCGCCCGAATCGTCTTTGCCGCGATCCGCATCGGCTTCCGTTCGAAGGTTATCCGAATAGCATTCCGATATAATCCTTTCTTCTGCATTTTCCGCATTCGGCGAATGATCGGCGCATTTGCAGGAATCTTGCGGCTTATCGGCTTCGGATGGCTCAGATCCCGAAGGCGATTCGCTTGGCGGCAAAAAGGATGATGCCCGAAGAATTCTGAGCGATGCGCGGGCAATCGAAACGGCATGCTGCGCGGCCGTCGGCGCGCAACCGCAGGATTCGATGTATTGCGCGCGCGCGCTGCGCGCCGTTTGGCGCGCCAACGCTTCGCACGGCGCGCCGACCGAATTTTCAAGCGCAATCCATGACCGCGCAATGGCTAGCATCGGGATTTCACGCTCCGCGCCCGATGCACGATCAAGCTTCGAAATGACGTCGCCGCGGCGGAATATCCATGCGACGAGATCGTCGATCGAAAAATCGCGCGTCGGGTCGCAAACGACATCGCTTGCTGCGCCGCCCGCGGGCGGCTGCGTTGATCCTGACGCGACAAAAATGCCGCCGCGCGACGATCCGTCCATTTCGATTCTTACCGGTATGTAAACGTGAAATTAAATTCGCAAATATTGAATTGATCGCCCTCGTCGATGCGCTTCGTATCGATGCGGTTGCCTTTGTATTCGATGCCGTTCGTCGAATCGAGATCTTTGATGTAATACGACCCGTTTTTGTAAATCACTGCGCAATGCTTGCGCGAAATGTTCGCATCGCGGATGACCAAATCGGCGAGCTGCGACGATCGCCCGATGATATACTTGTCTTTGTCGACGACATACCGCTGACCGGCAAAAACAATGTACAGCGGCGGCTGCGCTTGCGCTTGCGCCCCTTGGCTGTATCCCATCGCGTTGGCGTTATAATTTTGCTGCGGCGCGTTATTCTGCTGAAGCGATGCCAAAACCATCGGTTTGCGGGCGGCTTCGGCCGGCGAATCTTCGAAAATCGAAGGCGGACGCCGATAGGGGCTTGGCGGCGCGGGCGGCGGGACGCGCGCGCCGAGCGGCTGCTGCGGCGCCGGCGCAATTCCTGCCCCGTAACTTCGGCGCACCGGCGGCGCAGGTATCGACGCATTGTAGTTCACCGCCTGCTGCGCATACTCCTGAGCCTGCGGCTGACCGTAATTCTGCGCCTGCTGTCCGTAATTCTGCGCCTGCTGTCCGTAATTCTGCGCTTGCTGTCCGTAGCTTTGCGCTTGCGCCGGATTGTAATTTTGTGCCGGATAGTTCTGAATCGGCTGCCCGTTGCCCGAAAATGCCGAAGCATCGCAGCTGTCGCCTGCCGCGCCGCTGCTTTGCGCATAATAAGCCATCGCTTCGTTGATAAGCGCATCGACGGTCGTCGATCGTTGAATTGCCATATTCGTGAACGATTGCCACAGGGAATCTTGGCAGTAAAACGCCCGACGTTGACTCGAATCTGTCATGACAAAATTATCTCCGCAAAAGTGCAAATTGCCCATAGCCCGTTTGCACGATGCCAAATGCATTCGCAAACGCTCCGCATCATAATCCGTGAGCCGCCGTTGCGCAATCGGAATGTAATCCCGATAATTCGGCGCAATAATGTCCCGGCATCGTTTGCGCGAAGTTACGCATTGAAAAAAATGCATAAATTGCTATTATTCAAACGCCGTGCCGGGGAATTGCGATTATTCGGCAGTCCTTTGTCTCGCGGCAAAATTAAAATACATCATGTCTGAGATTGTTGCGGATAACTTTCATCATAATGACGTTAGGAGGAAGATGATGGACAGACAACGACGGCTCATGGTCATATTGGCATGTTTGGCAGCTCTCGGGCTGTCGGCGTGTTCCGATTCGGCTTCCGATTCCGACGATACATGCTCGGCCGGAGCGACGCAGTGTGCCGAAAATACCGTGCAGATTTGCGATCAAGACGGCGTTTGGAACGATCAGACCGATTGCGCGGCGCAAAATAAGGTTTGCCGCGCCGGCGAAAACGGCGCCGCGTGCGCCGACAGTGTTCCCGAACCCGACCCCGGCAAATGCGAAGCCGGATCGCTCAAATGCGACGAAACTGCGCAAAACGTT
>CAVGZQ010000252.1:0-4176 GCA_963633515.1 Bacteroidaceae bacterium | reverse complement strand
GCGCCTGAGAACACAGCCGCGCCGGCCGGCCGGCGATCTCAAACCGGAGACCGCCCGCAAGCCCGAACAATTCGGCGATTTTGATTATGCGCGCCGCTGAATTTTGCAGACTTTCGACAAGCCGCAGGCGACGAACATGCTGCACAAAGAGAGGAGAGCGCCGAGTTTGGCGGCGTCTTTCGTATCGCCGTCGGGGAAAGCGACGCCCGCGACGAAGAGAGCGACCGTAAACCCGATGCCGGCGCAAGAACCGAGCACGAGCAAATCTTTGTAAGTCATGTCGCCCGGCAAGCCCAAGACTTTGCCCGAAATGCCGCCGAACGTGAAGATGCCGATGAGTTTGCCGATGATGAGCGCCAAGGCGACGCACGCCGTCGGGAAGCCGATGGTCGTGAAGGCGACGCCGGCGCTGGCCCAGCCGAAGAGCCCCAAGATGATTTCGGTCGGCACGTAGAATGCCGTTTGGAGTTTGTTGAGGGCATCGGTTTTGCCGCGTTCGTCGTCGGAGTGAACGCCTTCGTCGCGCTCGGCGTGCGGCATGCAAACGACGATGGGGATGAAGCCGAGCGAGCAATGGATGCCGGCATAACCGAAAGACGCCCATGTGACGAGCATGAGAAGAAAATACGGCCACCAGCTGTTGCAATGCAATTTCTTGTTGAGCACGAAATAGGCAAATGCCATCGCAATGAGCGTTGCGCCCAGACCGAAGAGCGTATTGATGCCGAATCCGGACCCGAAGAAGAGCGCGATGATGACGAGCCCGACGGCGTCGTCGGCAATGGCCAAGAGCAAAAGGAAGGGGACCGCCGGGTGGCGGCCGCCGAAGATGATGCGGGCGATCATCGCCGAAAATGCGATATCGGTTGCCGTCGGCACGGCCCAGCCGTGGAACAGGGCATTGGCATATTCGGGCGTGCCTTCAACGCCGTGCCACGTGTAGCCCATGACGGGACCGAGAGAGAATGCGAGCAGGCAATAGACGCAGATGGGACCCAAAACGCCGCCGGCCGTCGCAATGAGCGGCGTTGCGGCCTGTTTGGGGTTGTGCAGCGCGCCGCCCGGGAACGTGGCTTCGAAGACTTCTTTTGCCGCCGACATAAAGAAGAATGCCATCAGGAAGTCATTGATGAAGAAATGCAAATCGAAATGTTTTAAATTGCTGCCGTCGCCGATGTCTGTGCCGAACCACGGGTTATCCATGAAACCGAGATGGGCATGCAGGATGTTGTGATAGGCAGTGTTCGCCGCTTCGCCGCAGTTCGCCCAGATCAGCGCGATGGCAGCGCCGATGACGAGCAGCAACGAGTTGTCGAGCAGGAATTTCCAGATTTTTTTCATAGCTCCTCACTCAAGCTTGGGTTACCGAACAACACGCGCGGTGTTGAGACCGACGTATGTATTTTTTTTTCGCGGACGCGAAGTCCCAAAAACAAAATGAATTTCAACAAACGCCGCCGGGAGTAAATTTCTCGCATCGGCGGCGAAGGCAAAAAAAAAAGCGCGCGAAAAAACTTCGCGCGCCTCATGCCGTTGCAAAAGCCGGTGCTCGGACTCGAACCGAGGACCTGCGCATTACGAATGCGCCGCTCTGCCAACTGAGCTACACCGGCCTGCGCGCAGAACAAAATCTGCGAACGGCGCGGCTTATATGGGCTCGAAAATCAAATGTCAAGAAGTTTTTTGATTATTGTGCGGCGGCCGGCGATCGGAATTGAGAGCTCAGAGCTCGGAGGACGGCGGCCGGCCGGAGTCCGAAGCTTCGGCCGGCCGCTTGCAAAATGCGCATATGCCGATATCGCCGCACGGCTAAAAATAATGCCGTCGGCGATTGACGAAAAAAATGGTATGATTTACGATGCGTGCGCCTTTTTGGCATGATTTGATGGTAACACCGGAATTGGAGATAAGAATGACGATGAAAAAGCGCGCGTTGGGGTGCTTGACGGGGTTGGCATTTGCTGTCGGCGCATTTGGCCTCACGGCTTGCAGCCAAATCGATTTCAGCACGGAAGAAGGGCTTCTCAAAGCATTGGAAACCCGTCAAAAGCTCAATAAAGCCATTCCGAAAGTATCGGCGAAGATTTCGCGTCCCGACGAAATGAAGAAGTTTCTGCCGGCGCTCATTAAACTCTACATGGACGGCAGCACTTACGACCGCGATGTCATTCAGGCCCTTGCGAGCGTGGGCGACAGCTCCGCCGACGAAGCGTTTGCCAAAGCAGCGAAATCGGCCGATTACAAACAAGTCATTCAGGCGGCATACGGCATTAAAAAATCGGGCAATGTTGCCATTCAGGACGAGCTCATCGGGTCTTACGACAAGCAAAAGAACCCCGAAGTCAAGCGCGCCATTCTCGAAACCGGGACGGCGATAAAGAACGACAAAATCGCCCGAAAAGCGATGGACGTTCTCAACGGCAATCTCAACGAAACGCCGTTTGCCCTGCTTCGGACGAGCTGCGACGTGCTCGCCTATCAGCAAACGCCCGATGCCGCCGAAACGCTTCTCATCTCGATTTATCACCAAGACGGCGTCGGCCGATCGCTTTCGGCCAATTGCACGAAAGCTCTCTTGGCGCTCGACAAAGACGTCGTCGCGCCGGCTTTGCTCAAAGCATACAAACTCGAAGACGAAAAACTTCAGCAATTCGTCAAAGATCATCCCGATACGCTCACGAACGAAACGGTCCGCAACAACTCCGCCAATGCTTTGGCGCTCTATCGCTATCAAGATGCCGTCGAACCGATGCTCGATTATCTCGCCGATACGAAGACGATCCCCGTTCCCGGCACGTTGGCCATCCGCCCCAATACCGATCCGGCGTGGCAGATGTGGGCAAGTCTGGTCGGCGTCGCGTCGCAGTCGACGCTGTTTTCGCTCAACGATATCGGGGTTTTCGGCAACCAACGCGCCAAACAAATCCTGACCGACATGTTCAAATGGACGGCTGCTTACAAATCGAAATTCAAAAATGCCATCGAATTGACCGGAACGACGAATATCGAAGTGTCGCAGCGCGTCAATGCGTATCGCTTGCTGCGCGAAAACGATCTCATTTCGAATGCCGAAACGCTCGCCATGGTTGAGTTGCTCAAGGGCGAAGAATTCAAAGACGAACGCACGCTGCGCAATTGGGCGCGCGCGTCGATCGGCACCGATATGGTGACATACAGCGCCATTACGTCGAAATCGGGCGACAAATCGTCGGTTTGGACCGCATTTAACGATATGAAAGCCGAAGGCGGCGTGTTTTACGTCCCCGAAACGGCGCCCGACCAACCCAAAACGCCCCATTGCAACGACAGCGTGTCGCAGCGCATTGCCGACGTCGAAGCGGCATTCAGCCTCGCCGACCGTTGCGATACGAGCGCAGAATGCTACGCAAATGCCGTCAAAGCCGAAAATTCCGGGAACTACGAACGCATCAAAGGCATTTACGAACTCGGACTTTCGGGCGATCGCAAGTATTTCGGCGTCGTCGCCGATGCTTACAAAAACCTCGACGTTTTCGGGCAGCTCTACGGCACGAAAGCACTCGCGCAATTGGGCACGAAAGACGATATCGGCAAGGTCGCGGAGCTCAACGAAAAGCTGTCGAAAGAGATGAATCAGCTCCAATATCAGACGGCAAAAACGAACCTCGAAGGGCTCATCACGACGCTGCGCAACAAACGTTGATCGGCGCGTTTCGGGCAATTCGGCGCGAAGATGCGAAAAGCCGGCGGTTTCGTCGGCTTTTTTCGTTTTTGCTTTCATGCATCCGAATCGCACGATCGAAAAAAGTATATTTTTCGCGGTTGCCTGCCTATTTGCCTTCGGCAAATACGGCAGGCTTGCCGCGCTATGTTCGCCCTGCCTTGCCCGCCTGCCGGCAGGCAGGCGGCAGGTGCGAGCATACGCGCGGCCGGGCGCGGCTATGTTCTCAGCGGCTTTGCAAGCCGCTTTGCGAGCATACGCCGCGCTTTTTTTTTTGATATGTTGCGCAATCTGCGATCTTAATACGCCGTCAGGCAAATATGGGGACTGCAAAGAGAAGAAATTGCGTCCGAAGAATGAAAAACGAAAAAATAATAAAAAACTATTTGACAGACCTATTCGGCACGCGTATAAGCCGTCCTCGCCGACGGGATGAAACAAGCCCGCAGCGCGATGAAAACCGAAGATGAGAAAGC
>CAVGZQ010000251.1:2250-4192 GCA_963633515.1 Bacteroidaceae bacterium | reverse complement strand
GTGTTCGGATGTCCGCAAGATATTGAGTTTTCGTTTGCCGGCGATCGATTGCGCATTTTGCAAACGCGCGATATCGTCGGGCATCCCAAAGAAAAGAATGCGATATATTCCGATTCCAACGTCGGAGAAGCGCTTTCGGGCGTTTGCACGCCGATGACATGGAGCGTCGGAATGTCGATTGCCGAACGCGGATTTGAAACAATCTTTTCGACGTTCGGGCTGACGGCGCCCGACAATTATTCTTATGTTTCGACGTTTTGCGGTCATATTTATCTGAATATCTCGGAGATATTGAGCGTCGCCTCGCAAATTCCGTTTATCGATCCGGCGGCGATTGCAAAAATCGGCGGCGTCAAAGGCATCGATGAAATCGTGACGATGATCGAACCGATATCGGCGCGCCATTTTATGCATCGTTTGCCGCGATCGGCGGCGCGCCTTTGCGCGATGCAAAACAAATTGCGTCATATTGCCGACAAAGAAACGGCGTTTTGCAAGAAACGCGACGAATTGCGCGATTTCGATCTTCAATCGGCATCGAAAGAGGATCTGGGCGCCGCGTTCCGAGATCTTCAGGACGTTTTTTTCGAATGCGGCTGCGACATGCTTTGCGCCGCCGCGAGTTTTTTGGCATCGTACGTGCTGTGCGCGGCTTTTTTGAGCAAAAGCCGAACGGCCGGCGACGAATCGCTCGAATCGTATCTGTTCAGCGGTCTGAGCGACGTGCGGAGCGCAGAACCGGGATTTGCGCTTTTAAACATGTCCAACGATATCCGAAAGCACGGCGCATTGCGGGAAGCGTTTATGTCGCGCCGTCGCGCGGCGGACGTTTCGCAGTTTCGCGCGCAAACCGAACAACTGCCCGGGGGCGATCAATTTTGGCGCGATTTCGATGCGTTCATCCGGGCATACGGAACGCGCGCAAACCAAGAAGCCGAGCTTGCAAACCCGCGCTGGCAAGAAGATCCGGGCTTTTTGTTTCAGGTCATCGCAACGCATCTGGGCGCGCAAAGCGCGCAATCGTCCGAAATCCATTCCCGGGGGGCAAGCGCCGAACGCCGGCTGCATACCGATGAAATCGGACGCAATTTGCCCTTCGCGCTGCGTCCGATTTTTAAAAAACTCTTGAATTGGGCGCAAAAAAACGCCCGTTTGCGCGAAAAGTGGCGCGCTTATGTCGTCGATATCCTCGCCTTGTATCGCAAATTTCTGCTCAGCGCCGGCGCGCGCATGACCGAAGACAACACGATCGGATCGGTCGGCGATGTCTTTTTCCTGACCTATGACGAATTGAAATTGTGGTTCGCCGCGCCCGAAAAAACGCGCGATGCCCGGCTTTGGACCGCATTCCGCCGCGCCCGTCACGAGGCTTATCTTTCGGCGCAAACGCTGCCCGACACGTTTGTCTCGCATCCCAACCGCTGCAACGAATCTCAATGCGCAGCCGCGACGCATGCATTGTACGGTTTGCCTGCATCGCCCGGGTGCGCGCGCGCGCGCGTGCGCGTTCTCGAGTCTCTTGACGATGCGGCATCGCTTCAATACGGCGAAATACTCGCGACGCGTTCGACCGACGTCGGATGGACGCCGCTGTTTCTCGTCGCTTCGGCGATCTTGACAGAGCGCGGCGGTCCGCTGTCTCATGCATTTGTCGTCGCCCGCGAATACGGCATCCCGGCCGTCGTCTCGATTCCGAATCTCACCGATGTCCTCAAAACCGGCGATATTGTCGCCGTTTCGGGGCAAAAAGGAATTGTCGCCATTCTCGGCAGAGATTAAGCGGCGGGGATTGGGACTCCGGCTGTTTCGCCCCCCGATGGGGGCTCAATACGCCTTCGGGCTTCGGCTGTTTCGCCCCCGATGGGGGCTCAATACGCCTTCGGGCTTCGGCTGTTTCGCCCCCTTTGGGGGCTCAATACGCCTTCGGACTCCGGCTGTTTCG
>CAVGZQ010000251.1:0-2232 GCA_963633515.1 Bacteroidaceae bacterium | reverse complement strand
TACGCCTTCGGACTCCGGCTGTTTCGCCCCCTTTGGGGGCTCAATACGCCTTCGGGCTCCGGCTGTTTCGCCCCCTTTGGGGGCTCAATACGCCTTCGCGGTCTGCCTATTTGCTTCCTGCCTGTCGGCAGGCGCGCGCAAATACGGCAGACCTGCCGCGCTTTTGCCTGCGGGCAATGCGCGCGGCTTGCCTGCGGCGCATCCGGCGCGGAGATGTCCTCGCGGGGGGGGGGCTGCGGATGCGCGCCGCGCTTGTTTTTTGCCGGCAAAACTCAAACAGCTTCGCACCCGAACCGCTTGGAGCTGAAATCAGCGCGCTTTGTCATGAATTGAATTTCACAAATCCCGGATGTTTTCCCGTGATTCCGTAAAATGATTTGCGCCGTTCGATGAGCGCATCGATGTCTTTTTTCGGAAGGTCTTTCATGCCGCCCAATTGGCGCGCATAGAGCGATATTTTGGCGAATTGTTCGAGCGATTCCATGCGATAATAGGCCGTGCGCAAGTCGCATCCTGCGGTCAGCGCGCCGTGCGCGCGCAGCAAAAGGGCATCGTGCCGGGGCAAAAAGGGCGCAATCGCGTCGGCGACGGCGTCGGTTCCCGGCATGGCAAACGGGACGACGGGCACGGCGCCGATGGTCAAAATGGTTTCGATGACGCCGCAGCCGTCGAGCGCGATGTCGGCGGCTGCAAAAGCCGTGCAAAAGGGCGGGTGGGCATGGACGACGGCGCCGATGTCGGGGCGGTCGGCGTAACAGCGCAAATGCATCGCCAATTCGGTCGACGGGCGCCTGTTGCCTTCTTTTGCATTGCCTTGCGCGTCGGCGGCGATCAGCATTTCGGGCGTGACTTCGCGTTTGCTGACGCCCGACGGCGTGCAGAGAATATCGCCGTTCGGAAGCCGCGCCGAAACATTGCCGTCGTTTGCCGCAACCCATCCTTGCATCCACATCAATTTGCATATTTCGCAAATATAATCGCGCAATTGCGCATTTTCGTCCATATCGTCTCCCGCCTGCGGCTTATCTGTTATTCTTGCGCCATGCGCTCAAAAAAAACAATCCGATGCATCGCCGCATAATGCCCGACGCGGCGTTTTGATAACGCATTTGCGGCGACGGGCGGTACTGTTATTTGATTTATGGGAATCGGAGCCGCGCGCGGCATCATGCCGCAGAGTTTTTCGGCACGATTGACCGACGTATGACAACCTCATGACATGCCCGGATTAAACGTCTTTCGGAAAGGGGGCGGTTTGCAGGCGCAAGCCGCGCATCGCCGAAATTCGCTCATATCATGGAGGCAATCATGGATATATCTCGCGGCAGACTGACATCGTCCTGCGAAAGCGCGCCGCGCCGCCGGCTGTCTGAACCCGGGCGCACGCCGTTTGACGGGCTTCGCCCGTGGTCGGCGATTACGCACGGCATCGGCATGTTATCGGCGATTGCCGGCGCGGCATTTCTCGCGCATAAAACCGCGCCGCTGCATGAGGGGGTTCAATTTGCGGGATTTGTCGTGTTTTCGGCAACGCTTGTTTTGCTTTATGCGGCAAGCACGATTTATCACAGCGCGCGGATCGGGGCGGCCGGGCGGATTGCATTGCGCAAGATCGATCATGCGGCAGTGTTTTATTTGATTGCCGGCACGTATACGCCGCTGTGTTTGACGGCGCTTCGCGGACCGGGCGGTTTTGCGCTTCTGGGATTGATATGGCTGCTCGCAGGGGCGGGCACCGTGATGGCGTTTGCGTGGATAAATGCGCCGCGCAAAATTTGCGCGGCCGTGTATATCGCCATGGGGTGGCTGAGCGTTTCGGCATTGCCGTTTATCTATCGGCGGGAAGGCATCGAACCGATTATATATCTTTTGGCAGGCGGTTTGTTATATACCATAGGCGGCGTGTCGTATGCCATGAAATGGCCGGGGCGCGACAATCCGCGATTCGGATGTCATGAAATATTTCACGTGTTTATCGTATTCGGATCGATTGCGCATTATCTGATGGTTTACAACTGCTTGGCTTGATTTGACGCATTGAAATCATTGTTTGTACGCCGAGCGCCGGGCAAATTCCGGATTGATTGCCGGACTTGCCGCTTTTCGTCGTCCGTCCGCTGCAAATAGGTCATGGCATCTTCGGGTGTCTTGCCCGGCAACGCCATAATGCGCTTCGTCAAATCGAGCAGACGGTTAAAACTGCCTTCGATTTTGCCTTCGATTTTGCCTTCG
>CAVGZQ010000250.1:0-4218 GCA_963633515.1 Bacteroidaceae bacterium | reverse complement strand
TGAATCGTCAAAATGCACGCCGGCTACGCCCCCACATCGATGAGATTTTTGTTGTGGGCAAACAGACCTGTTCTGCCAAAGAAAGTCCCCAGCCCGACGTAGAGATACCCCGAGCAGAAAAGCAGCAAAAACGGCACCGACGCATAAGCCCCGATTTGAACGGCATGCGCGATTCCCCAAACAAAATACAACCCCATCGCCGTCTCGGCCCACGGCTGCCAATTGAGTTTAAAACCGTATTTGACGTGTTTAAAACTGTCGCCCGATTTTGTCACGCCGTACTTCGGCGTTCGCACAAAGCCCGTTTTATATCCGACAAGCGCTTCGAGGACGGCGCGGCAATTGTTAATCGTCAACCCTATGCCCAAGCTCATTACAACGGGCAAATAAGCCAAACGCTCCCAAAACGACTGTTTGCGCGCTTCTTTTTGCGCCAGCAAATAAAACATCATTATCGAAAGCGATGCGCACGCAAAGATCAGCGCATCGGCCCAAATGCTCGTCATCCACGAATTCCGCGCGCGAAAATCGACGCTTATCGGCATCATTATCGACAGCAAAAGCATAAGTATATATGAAATATTGCACGTCAAATGCATCCAAGCTTCGAGCTTGACTTTAAACGGCAGACGGCTTTTGAGCAATTTGGGCAAAACTTTCTTCGCCACTTGAATCGAACCTTTGGCCCAGCGGTGTTGCTGCGTTTTGAATGCAACCATTTCGACGGGAACTTCGGCGGGCGTCGTCGCCTCGTTGATATAAACAAATTGCCAGCCTTTTGATTGCGCGCGGTACGAAAGATCGAGATCTTCGGTTATCGTATCGTGCTGCCAGCCGCCGGCATCGGCAATCGTCGATTTGCGCCATATTCCCGCCGTGCCGTTAAAATTAAAGAAACGGCCCGATCGGTTGCGCGCCGTATGCTCGATGACGAAGTGACCGTCGAGAAGGATCGACTGCACTCGCGTCAGCAAGCTGTACTCGCGGTTGAGATGCTCCCAACGCACCTGAACCATCCCGACTTTTTCGTTCGTAAAGAAATGAACGGTCCGTTCGAGAAAATCGGGCTGCGGCACGAAGTCTGCGTCAAATACCGCGACAAACTCTCCGGTTGCGGTCTTGAGACCGGCTTCGAGCGCCCCCGCCTTAAACCCCGATCGATCGTCGCGGTGAATGTAAACAATATCGAATCCTTCGCCCCGTTTGCGTTCGACCGCATCGGAGGCGATTTTTTGCGTTTCGTCGATCGAATCGTCCAATACCTGTATCTGCAATTTATCTTTCGGATAACGGATCTCGCAGACGGCATCGATCAAACGCTCGATGACATAACGTTCGTTAAACATGGGCAACTGAATGGTTACGCGCGGCAAATCCGAAAACTTCGACTCAGGGTGCGGAATCTCTTTTCGGTAAATCCGGTAAAGCGTCGCCATCACAAAGCGATGAATGCCGTAAATGCTCAGAACGCACAAAATGGCAAAATACAAAACGACAAATGCGTATTCAAAAGTCATGCTCAATTCTATCCTGCTCTACTTGACGATGCTGTTGCCGCTGAGAACGTTTTTCGCAGACCCGATGCCGTATTTGTCGGTGTTCGCCTTCTTGCCCGACGTCGTTGCGCGCACTTTCGGCGCCTCCTGAACGACTTCGTTCATCGCAAGCGTCTTCGCATCGAGGCGCGCCTGCTGCAAGCCGTCGAGCGTCACCGAGCTGAAATGCAGTTCCGATTGCGGCTGAAGCGCATAATAATCGGGACCGGTTTGGGTGATTGCCCAAATAATGCCCGCAACGGCGCATATCCCCGCAAACACGGCTGCAAGCGTTGCCGTCGTCGCCTTTTGCTTTTTGGCTGCGGCGGCTGCGGCAGCCTCGCGGGCAAGCTTTTCATTCTTGCGGGCGCGGATCTTTTCGGCCAATTCGGCATTGTCGCTGTCAAGCGCGGCTGCCTCGGCCTCTTCGCGCGCTTTTTGAGCCGCTTCGCGCGCGGCTTTTTCTTCTTCGGCCGCCCGCTTTGCCGCTTCTTCTTCTTCGTCGGGAATCCCCGCCTCGCGTTTGCGTTTCTTTTCCAAATCGGCCAGCATCTGAAGACGGCGCTGCTCTTTTTCTTCGATCTTGCGCTTCTCTTCTTCGAGACGCGCTTGCGCCTCTTGACGTTTCTTTTCTTCCGCCTGCGCTTGTTTGGTCTTTGCTTCGGCCTCTTTTTCTTTCGCTTTGCGCTCGAACTCTTCTTGTTCGGCTTCTATTTCCGCATTCGATTGACCGATCAGGCTCGAAAGAAGATTCCCCGCATTGTCGCCGCTCTGGCGCGCATGCTCCGTGATGCCTGCCCGCGCTTTGCGCACGCGAGCGACTTCCTCGACCTCATCATTGCCGACAATGTCGGCCGCCTCTGACAATTGGCTCAACGCTTGACTTAAAGAAGCATCTCCGTCGCTCATATCCTGTCTCCGATCCGTTCTCTCAAAAGTTAATCCGAAGCGCGCATGCCCAAGCAACACCACTCATAAATCGCCGATAGGACTCATGCCGAAAATCGCCCATAGAACCCGAACCGGACAAAACCGCCCCGACTGTCGGCATATCGCGGCTTAAGGCGCGCATCCAAAAAAAACAAACAAAACCGCACTGCGACGCACGGCGTCATTTAACTACAGCATTATGCCGTTTCTCGCAAGCATGTCATTGCATGCGGCAGATCGCCGCTTTTTTGAATTATTCCCGCATTCCCGCTTTTACGCCCGCAACGCCTGTCTGCCCGCACCCGGCTGTCTCATCGCTGCGGCTTCGGCCGAAATCTCACGCCCGCAACGCCTGTCTGCCCGCGCCCGGCTGTCTCAATTCTTTGACATTGAACGCAGTATTGATAAAAACTCCCGAAATCGGCGCGAATCGTCAAGCAAGTCTTGCGCCGACGCGACGTCGCGGACCGACGGATTTCATAAAAAAGGACTTTCCGATGGCGATTTTTTCAAAACTCGGCGCTTCGGCAATCGATGCATCAAAACGGCGCGTCACCGCGCTCTGGTTTGGCGACATCGATCGGGTGCAGCTCTCCGACGGCAACGTCTTGACCGGAACGGCCGTCATGACCGCTATCTATACGCTGGCAGGATTCTATCAATATTATGTCATCTTCTATGCGCTCTCAAACCGCGTCGCGGAAATTTGGAGCATTGCCGCCGAAAATATTCCCATTTCTTCGGCTCCCGAATGCGAATTCGGACTGTTTCGCGCGCTGCGAAACAAAGGCATCGAGCTTGCCGCCGTTCCCTCCGATTCGCCGCAATTCATCAAACTCCTCGCGCGGCTGCCGTTGGCTTTCGACGACGACAATTCAACACGGCCCAACGAAAAACTCTTTATCGCTCCGGGCGCCGCAAACAACGCAAGCCCCGTCTCCGAAGAAGAAAAAAAAGCCATCCGAAAACTTCTCCTCTGCGAATAACCGCCGACGCTTTAAGACTCGATCGGCATCCGTCAATCCATTCAAAACCTCTGCCCCAAAACCGCGATCGCGGCGAGGCTCCGTTTCGGCAGCATGACGCCGGACGAAACGATGCAGTTTAATTGCAAATAAACCGCTTGATTGTAAATAAAACGCGCGCCGCTTATTCGCTCCGCGCCCAAATCCCCGAAAAAACGCCCTGTCTTTTCGCCGTTCTCTCCTTCGTTTCAGGATTTCCATGACTTCCGATATCGCTCTGTTTCGCGCTTTCGTCGCCGTTTCTCTCTTCGTCATGTGTACGTCGTGCGCAACATCAAAAAAAGAAACCGAACGCCAAAATCAAATCAATACCGACTACCAAATGGCCGTCGGGTACTACGAAAATAATCAAACCCCGCAGGCCATCCGATCCTTGGCGCTCGTCTTGGCAAACGATCCGGACCATGCCGAAGCCAATCATCTCATGGGATTTATCCGCCTCGGGCGCGGACAATACGAAGAAGCCGTCAAACACTTCAAACGCGCCCTCGAAACAAAACCCGACATGCTCAATTGTCAAAACAATTTGGGCGCGGCTTATCTGCATCTCGAACAATACGAAGATGCCGCCGTCATCTTCAAAGAGCTCACCAAATCCCCCCTCTACACTTCCCCTTGGCTCGCGTTTGTCAATCTCGGATGGGCATATTATCAAATGGGAATGACGCAAGAAGCCATCGACGAAACCGAAACCGCCGTTTCGCTCAATCCCGATCTCTGCCTCGGAT
>CAVGZQ010000249.1:0-4274 GCA_963633515.1 Bacteroidaceae bacterium | reverse complement strand
CTGCGACATCGCCGACGACAGCAAATGCATCCCGGGCAGCGAAGGAGAAGCATGCGAGTATTCGAGATTGACCGTAAACGGTCAGACGACGGAATCGGCATATCTCCTGAAGGAAGTTTGCGTCAAAGCGAGCAACGGCGGAACGCGTTCGGTCACGTTCGAACAGACAAAATGCGACGAGCTGACGTGCGGCGGCAAGTGCGAAATTAAATAATAATAATTGTACAATCGATTTCGGGCAGATGATCGCGGCGCATCCTTCGCCGCTTGTCCGCCCGCAGCATGCGATCCCGGCGGCGGAAACGCATTTTTCGTTGTTTTGCCGTTCTTGCTCGCTCGCTTCGCATGATCAAACGCATTTTTGACCGGCGATTTTGACTTAATTGCGTTCAAGCGGCGGCGCAGAAACAGAGCGATGGTTTATTTGTCGGTTTGCGGGCAATTTAACATCGATTGCTCAAAGAAAGCGCCTGCCTGAATTATAGATTTTCGCAGAAAATAGTTTATTGCCGTTGTTCATCAAGGCTGCATTTCATATTCATCAAGATATGTTATTTTTTTTTTCAATCCATCGTTTCTTCGGCAGCGGATTAGGTTTCAATCTGTCTGCCCGTTCTCTGCCTTCACAGATGCTGTCCCATGGCGATTTTTGCTGTTGATATCTGCCTTTGCCGGGGGCATGATTGCCAAATCCGTCAATGCATCCGTTGCCGGATCGGTTTAAATTATTCTGAAAGCATCGATTCTGCAAGCGGAATCCAATTATCATTTGCCGCGAGGTATCTGCGCATAGCGTTATTTTCGTTTAAATTCGCTGCTTCGGAGACCGAAACAAAGCGTTCAGAAAATCGGATGAACAGAGCAAGACCGGGGGCGATATCCGTGCCGAGACCGCTTTTCCCGGAAACCGCCGGGAATTGTCTTTCCGATATATATCGCAGAATTGTGCCCATCGTTGCATTCGCATTCGCCGCTGCGCCGTTGAAACTGTTTCGTCGGGAACGGTTTTGTTTAAAAATATATCTTGCGTCATGAAATGCGAGTATGTATGGTTCGCGGCAGTTTATAAAACTGTTGGGAGCGTCTTCGGAGAGAGCATGAAAAAACAATATATTATTGCGATGAGCATAGTGTCGGCGGTTTTGGCGTTTTGCCCCGGATGCAAGATCCGCAATGATGCAGAAACGGAACATAACGGCGATGCCGGCGCGACGCATGACGGCTTGCCCGATGCTGCGCAAGCCGTCTTTGGCGCCATCGAGCAGGCCGTTTGCGGCCAAGATCGGTGCGGAACCGACAAAGTCGCGCTCGGCAGTCAAGATCCGACGCTGAAAATTGCCAAAATTGCCGATGCTTGGGTCGATGCCATGGACGATGCCGATCCCGATGCCGATGCATTTTATGAAAAAGCTTATGGCCTGATAAAAGAACAAAGCGGCGAAAAAGCTCCGATCGTCGTGCGGCGCGCCATGCGCTTGGGCGATTGGGCCGTCGTGTCGGTCGGGATCGACGATAAACTCGACGGCGCCGGCGCATCGCTGACTTTGCGCCGGCATGCTTATGCCGTCGACATCGCCAACGGACGCATCGTCGATCGCGACGATTGGCGCGCCGCCATTCCGCTGTATCGCGCCATCTTCGAACGCATATCGTCCGATCGATCCGTCGTGACGCAAGCGTTTGTCGATAATATGGCGCGGTGCGCCGCCGCGATTGCCGCAGAAAATAACGAAATTCTCATCCCTTCCGAAGAAAATGCGCATCCCGACGGCGTCTCGCGCCCCGTGCTCAGAGTTTCGCGCGATTCCATGGAACTCGTCTGGTTCAGCGCAAACTCGGCCGCCGCACCCGTATATATACGCTATGTTTTAACCTATCGCGACGGCAGCATATTTTTTGCATCCGAAATCGACGATAACGCATCGGCAAAGGAGAACAGCCTATGACTCGCGTTTTGCATCCTTCCGATTGGCATGCGGAACGCATCCGGTTCAGCGCAAACTCGGCCGCCGCGACCGCATATATACGCTATGTTTTAACCTATCGCGACGGCAGCATATTCTTTGCATCCGAAATCGACGATAACGCATCGGCAAAGGAGTACAGGCTATGATTCGCGTTTTGCATACTTCCGATTGGCATTTGGGCGCATGCTTGTACGATAAGCCGCGCGACGAAGAATTCGCCGCATGGCTCAAGTGGCTGCGCGCAACGATTGTTCGGGAAAAAATCGATGTTTTGCTCATCGCCGGAGACGTTTTCGACGTCGTCAATCCGTCCAATAAAGCCCGGGAAATGTATTTTGATTTTCTTTCCGGTCTCGATTCCGACGGTCAATGCAAATTTACCGTGATTACTGCGGGCAATCACGACAGTGCGGCTCAGCTCGAAGCTCCGCGCGAACTGCTGCGAAAACATAATATCTGCGTCGTCGGCGAACCTGCGGCGTCGGATTGTTTCCGACGCGAAGTCATACCCGTTTCCGTTACGGGAACCGATCCCGATCTCATCGTTTGCGCGGTTCCCTTTTTGAGCGCCCGCGACGTTTCGCGCTCGGTTGCCGGCGAATCTCGCGAGCAGCAAATCGTCAATTATTATGAAGGCGTTGCCAATCACTATGCAAACGTCCGCGATCTTGCGCTCAAATGCCGAAATGATGCCCAAAAGCCCGTTCCTGTTATTGCAATGGGGCATTTGTTTATTTCGGGCACAAAGACGTCCGACGGCGAACGCAATTTCGTCGGCAATTTGGGCGGCATGCCGGCCGATGTCTTCGGTACGGATTTCGATTATATCGCTTTGGGGCATTTGCACGTTCCGCAAACCGTCGGCAACAATCCGATGCTGCGTTATTCCGGATCGCCCATTGCGATAAGCTGCAGCGAGTGTCATGCGCCGAAAACCGTTTGCATCATTTCGTTCGGCGAAAACGCGGCAACGCCCGAAATCGAAACGATTCAAATACCGAGCTTCAGAAAAATCCGATGCATCGAAGGCAGCGAAATCGCATCGATTATGCATGAAATCGATGCATGCATCGAAGAATCCGTAAATGACGCCGAAAAAATGTGGATTGCCGTCAAATACAAAGGAAACGATATCCGGCCGAATTTGTCTAAAGACATTCGCGACAAGCTTAAAAAAACAAACGTCGAATGTTTGAATGTCGAAAATGATTTTATCCGAACCGCCTACATCGCAAGCGAAAACGCCCATTCGGGCGCATCGCTCGGCGATGTGACGCCCGAAGATGTTTTCAGAAAACTTTTGGACGCGCGCAATATAAGCGGCGCAAAAGCCGACGATTACATCGTCACGTTTAAAGCCGTGTTCGAAGCCGTTTCGCGCGGCGAATTGAAATAATCCGCACATTTTCCCAAGGACGGAATCGGCATGATTATTCATAAATTGCGCATCAAAAATATCAATTCTTTGGCCGGAGAATGGATTATCGATTTCTCCGACAAGGCGTATGCTTCGAATCGCATTTTTGCCATTACGGGCGATACGGCATCGGGCAAAACATCGATACTCGATGCGATTTGTTACGCGCTCTACGGACAAACGCCGCGCCAAAGTTCGGTTTCAAAGACGGTCAACGAGATTATGACCCGCGGCGAATCGGAATGCGAAGCTGAATTGACGTTCGAGACAAATCGCGGGGTTTTCCGCGCCCGCCGCGGCCAGCGCCGCGCGCGCAATAAAGCCGACGGCAAACTCCAATTGCCATATTGCGTCCTGACCGATGTCGCCGCAGGTAAAGATATCGTCAGCGGCGACAACGTCACCAAGCAGTTTAACGAAGAAATCGTCCGATGCATCGGGCTGAATTACGAGCAATTTACAAAAGCCGTTCTGCTGGCGCAGGGCAGCTTCAGCGCTTTCCTCAAAGACAAACCGTCAAAACGCGCAGAAATTTTGGAAAAACTCACAAATTCCGAAATATATCAAAAAATGTCGGCATACACGTTCGAACATTTGGGCGATATGCAGCGCGAACACGACGAGAAACAGCGTTGCATCGATTCGCTTCATGTTCTCGGAAGCGATGAACGCGCGGATCTTGCAAAAACAGCCGAAAATGCGCAAAACGATATTCGGACCCTCGACGGCGATATCAAAACGCTCGAAGGGGCGCTCGATTGGAGAAAAAAACTCGCCGAGTCCGAAATTGCATGCAACAGGCTCCGAGAGCAACAAGCGCAAATTGCCGAAGAAATCGAAAACTTTTTGCCCGAAAAAATGCGATTGGATAATGCCGCAAAAGCCAATAC
>CAVGZQ010000248.1:0-4277 GCA_963633515.1 Bacteroidaceae bacterium | reverse complement strand
TTGCTCATTGCTCATTGCTCATTGCTCATTGCTCATTGCTCATTGCTCATTGCTAACCGCAAACCGCTAATTTTAGCTTTTTGACGTTGCAGAAATGTGCTAGAAGCGCCCTGCGCGCGGCAAATATGTTTGCGGCGCGGCCTGCCGTTCGGAGCATTTAAATGCGGCGGCGGCGCGGCGAAATTCAAATCCCGATTTACCCATTGCTGTTTTAGGAGAAGAAAAATGGCAGTTCCTGTTGTTAATGCCGAAGTTTGCGTCGGTTGCGGTTCTTGCGAAGCGGGTTGCCCCGCCGAAGCGATCAAAGTCAACGATGACGGCGTCGCCGTGATCGATTCCGATGTTTGCGTCGAATGCCTGGCTTGCATCGACAATTGCCCCGCAGGCGCCATCACGGAAGGCGAATAATTCGGATATTTGCAAATTATCCGTTTCAAAGCGCAGGTCTTTCTTGGTCTGCGCTTTTTTTTCTTCGCCGCGCCGCAATTCGGCATGCGGCGCATAAATCGCGGCATCATGCGCCGAAAAAACGCGCTTATTTGAAAATGCGAATTTTTCGTCTATAATGCAGGAACGCTTTTGGCTTTTGCTTTTTCTTTTGCCGCGTTTTTGCGAAAGCATGCAAATGCGCGGCTCTGATTTGCTTTCGCATGAAATGAAGGAGAGATTATGCATAAACGATATGCTTCTATTTTGTCGGCATGTTTGGCGGTTTGCGCGCTGTCGGGTTGCGGAGACGGCGACAGCGCTTTGGTAGGCGTGCAATGCGTGCCGCCGCAAACAAAGTGCGAAGACGGCGTGCAAAAGATTTGCGCCGTCACGTCTTGGCAGGAAGTTCCGTGTCCGAGCGGCTGCGACGCCAAGGGCGAAGCGTGCTTAATCCCCGACGGCACCGAATGCGTCGTCGATGTTTGCGATCAAGGATCGGAAAACACTTTGAAACGATGCGTCAACAACAAATACGTGCCCGAAAAATGCCCCGACGACAAACCGATTTGTTCGGGCATGACGTGCATTGCCGATTCCTGCGCCCCATCGGCCAAAAAGTGTTCGTCCGACCAAAAAACGGTTCTCGCCTGCGACAGCAACAATTCGTGGGTAATCGACGCGTCATGCGCCGACGGAAAAATTTGCGACAGTCAAAAACTTGAATGCGTTGACGAATCTTCTGCATCTGTGTGCGAAGATAACACAATGAAATGCGCTTCCGACGGCTCTGCGACGTATTATATTTGCAAAGACGGGCAATGGGCCGCCGAAGCAAAAACGTGCGAAGGCGAAAAAGTTTGCTCCGGCGCCGACGGCGCCGCCGAATGCAAAGAAAAAACGCCTGCGGCCGATTGCGTTGCCGGCCAAAAAGCATGCGAAGGCGAAAAGATAAAAACGTGCGCTGCCGACGGCACTTGGGGACCGGTATCGGACTGCGACGAAGCCGGTTATGTGTGCGACGTCAACACAAAAGAATGCGTCCCGTCATCGCAAGCGCCCGAATGCGAAACCGGCAAACTCCTTTGCGACAGCGACAGCGCATCGCCCATGACTTATAAAGAATGCGTCGGCGGAAAAATCGGCGCCGAAACAAAAACTTGCGCGTCCGACAAACCGATTTGCAGCGCCGACGGATGCAAACCGATGGGCACCGATTGCACGCCCGGCCAAACCGTTTGCGCAGGCGACAAAATCAAAACGTGTCAAAAAGACGGCACTTGGGGAAATGCCGCAAACTGCGGCGAAACAGGTCATGTCTGCGATGTCAACAAAAATGCGTGCGTTCCGTCGGCCGAGCAATCGGAATGCGTCAACGGCACGAAAAAATGCGTCGATATGGGCGAGCTGACGGTTATGCCAAAGAGCTATCACACGTGCGTCGACGGCAAATGGAGCACATCGACAAGCACATGTTCGGGCGGCAGCAGTTGCTCCGGCGCAGCCGGCAGCGCCGAATGCTCGGGCGGCGCCGTGATTGCCGATTGCACGCTCGGCGCGATTCAATGCGTCAATCCGGGCACGTCGGCGAGCTACCGCACCTGCATCCAATTGAAGGGCGGCACGGGTTGGTCGGTCGAAACGCAAGATTGCGCATCATCATGCCAAACAACCGGCGGACAAAGCAAATGCGCCGATTGCACCGACGGACAAACGAAATGCAGCGATGATACGGGCATTCAAACGTGCACTTCAATCGGCACATGGGGCGCGGCAACGGCTTGCGCATCCGGCACGCCGATTTGCATCGACAAGAACAACGCAGCCCAATGCGTCGAATGCAAAACGGACGATAAGCAATGCAGTTCAAACAACACCGAACTTCAACATTGCAACGCCGATAATCAATGGTATACTTATCAAACATGCTCCAATTCCGGTAACACGTGCGATCCGCAAACCAAACAATGCGCCGCCAAATGCACGAACGGTCAAGGCCGTTGCAACGAAGACGGATCGTTTGACTATTGCGAGAATGGCGCATGGAAAACGTTGGCGCAATGCGGCTATAAATCAAATTGCGTCGGCAAAGCCGATAACTCTACCGGCTATACTTTCGGATGCCAATGCCAAGAAAATAACACCAAGTGCGATGAAGGAAAATCGGCTGTACTAACGTGCACAAAAGTTCAGCTAACCGCCGGTTCCGGCGGAACCGGTTCAAATGCAACATACTATAGATTCTGGAAAGTCTCGGACACATGCGCCGCGAAAGGTCTGTGCTCCGACGAAAACTCAGCCGAAGCTGCCTATTGCAAATGTCCCGCCGAACACGAATTCAAATGCGACGGCAAGGATTTGAAAGTTTGCTTGGCAGGCAAGTGGCAATCGCAGTCAACATGCAAGGATGATGCAACCTGCAATGCCGACATGGGATCGTGCAACAGCCAGTGCCTCCAAAAAGACGCATATGATGCGTGTTCCGGCAACACGATCTTAACGTGCAAATCCGGCGGCAGCATCAACGCCTCGGGCATGTATGAAAAGAAAGAAGCATGCTCGGACAATGAGCATTGCACAACAGGCATGAGCAAAACCGCAGCATGCAAGGAGCCTATGAAGACAGGCGCTTTTAAGCCGGTATATCGTTGCTCGTCCGACCTTAAGTCCGTCGAAAAATACGAAAAATCCAATATCCCGATCTTAACCGAAGGCACATGGAAAATCGACAAATCGTGCAATGCAAACCAAGTCTGCATGATCAAGAATGATAACGCTTCTTGCGGACCAAAAGTCTGCGACGAACTCGCCGTCGGATGCCAAAATGATGCAACGATCGGCTTGTGCATAAACAATGCATGGACGACTGTCGGCGATTGCGGCAAAAACGGCAAATGCAAAGACGGCAAATGCATCAGCACCCTAAAGTAACGGTGCGCGCTGCGATTTGATGCGCATTAAGCCAAACGGTCTCGTGCCGTTTGGCTTTTTTTTGCGCGCGCGGTTGCGCGCCTGCGCAAAATCGCGGTAAAATGCAAACATAAAATTCATCGATGCGGCAACGGCTTTGGTTTGCAAAACATCCGTTGCGCATGACAATGCGGCATCGCGGCCAATCCCGTTGCGCTTGCGCCCGTTTTATCTGTCCCCGACAAGGAATCATGCCATGAACAGACACAACGCGCTTTTTCGGTTCATCCCCGCAATCTTATCGGCTTGTGCCCTTTTGGGGTGTTACGAACACGATGCCGATATCGAAGTCACATGCGACAGCTCCGGCGATTACGCATACATCATTCAAACAGAACACAAAAAATACGTCACCATCGTTCAATGCAGCAATAACGCCGTCCGTCCCGTCATCAAGCGTCTCGACATCTCGGAAAACCCGCTCGACGGACTTGTTATTTGCGCCAAACATTGCGAAAACGGCAAAGACGCGCACTATTTGTACAAAATCAATGCCATCGAAAATCCGTCGGACGACGATCCCAAATACTCCGTCGGATCGATGAAAATCGACGAAACAACATACGCCGTCTGCGCCGAAGACTCCCCTTCATTCGAAGAGTTTAAATGTCTGTAATCTTAAACGGCGCCGATAAACGCCGATAAATCGGCAACATCGATCAAAATAACGCCGATAAATCGGCAACATCGATCAAAATAACGCCGATAAATCGGCAACATCGATCAAAATAACGCCGATAAATCGGCAACATCGATCAAAATAACGCCGATAAATCGGCAACATCGATCAAAATAACGCCGATAAATCGGCAACATCGATCAAAATAACGCCGATAAATCGGCAACATCGATCAAAATAACGCCGATAAATCGGCAACATC
>CAVGZQ010000247.1:0-4279 GCA_963633515.1 Bacteroidaceae bacterium | reverse complement strand
AAGCGAAGGCGTATTGCGGGCGGCGGCGGCGACGCCGCAGCCCGCAATAGCCGAAGCCAAAGCCCGTATTGAGCGACCGCCGGTTCTGCCGAAAGGCAGAACCGGCAAAGCGAAATAGGGCGCCCCCCCCAAAAAAAATAATATAAAAGCGTTCTTTTAATAAATTATCGCATTTTATATATAAAATCTTCCGATTCATCGAATATCATGCCGCCGTCGTCGACAATGGCGTTAATCCATCCGAGTCGATCGGGATCGGTTTCGGGCGTGAGCCGGCTGCGTTCATAAGCCTGCGAAATGCGGCGTTTGGCATCTTCGAGAAAACGAAGCGTTTGACCGAACGCCGGTGCGGCGATGAGCGAAGCCGAGGCGGCAGACACGGTCAGGATGAAGTTTCGGCGTTTCATATCGTCAGAAATCGGGGGTAACGGAAAGAGCGGGAACGGCGATGCCGCCGATGCGAACCGGAGGGCAGACGGCGCCGGCATTTTTGAGCCAGCAAGACAGAGAAAATGCGCGCCCGGGGGCTGCCGCATATCCCAGACATTCGCCGTCTTTGCAAATAACGCCGCCGTTTGGCAAGATGACGCGGAGATCGCCCGAACCGGAACGGACGACGGCAACACGCTCGATGCAGCAGATCCTGCCGGGAATAGTTTGAGACGCGATTTCGGCCGTTGCCGGAACATCGCAACGCGGAAGCGGCGATGCGTCGGGCGACGGCGCAAGCACAGGGCAAAAAAAGCGCGCTTTCGATCCGTCCGGGACGGCGGCATGACCGTTGGGCACGGATTGACCGTTTTTTGCGGCGACATCGGTTTGCGGAAACTCGGCATAAGCGCCGTTTTGTATGCATGTCAGCGACCGAACGCGCTGCGCGCGCGCGTCGATGCGCACGGCCGGATCGTTCGGCGCGAAGGCGCGGTCGCCCGGATCGCAGCGCAAGACGAGTTCGGACGACAGGAAAGACGGATCGAGCGGCTCGGCGTTTTCGAATTTTATGCGTTCAATTTCTTTGATTATTGCATAAACAAGCGAATAAACCGCGCTCGGCATAAGAATATAGCGATCGGCGTTATCGTTGCCAAACGCAAGCGGAGCATAACCGCGAACCCGGACCATCGACCGGGCAACGGCCGAGAGCGTTTCACCGAGCGCCGCGCTGCGCGCATCGTCTTGCGAATGCGACGAAACGGCGATATGCCGCCGCAGATGCGGCGTTTGTCCGTGAAAAAAGTTTGCGGCAAAACTTGCTTGCGTCTGCGGCGCGAAAAAATCGGCATTATCGTCGATAAATCCGAACAAACAGGGCGATCCGTCGTAAAGCCAGCCGCCGCAGCGCCATTGGATTTGGGCGTCGCACAAGATGTTTTGCGCCGCCAAAGGGCGCAAAACATCGAATGCGCGGCTGAAAAACAGCGGCGAAATCATTTCGGCGACGGTCGGATCGCAATTCTGCCAATCGCGGACAGAATTCGTTTCAGCCAAGCTTTCGTCGAACGGAAATCGCGGATCTGCGGCATTTTGCGCAGAAGAAATGAGCGCATCGAAAAAATCGCGGCGTCCTTTTTTGTTTGGATCGGTTCCGCCCGAGCAGTCCGGCAACTCGGCCGAAGAACCGGAAATCGCGCCCGCGAACGCCTCGGCGTCGCCGAAAGATTCGGCGCCGACGCGCCATGCGTTTGATTTTTTTTCGCCGGCGGCGACGTCAAAACGCATATCGCCTGCGCGCCGAAAATCCGCGACCGCGCCGCGTCTGAGCAAAAGAGCGAGCCGTTCGCTTCCCCAACACGCGACGCGGCGATAGCCGGCAGATTTTTTGTCCGACGATTTCGCGCGCGCGGAATCACGCCCATTTTTGCGGCAAAAAGCTTCCGCCGCGCTCAGCACATCGCGCAAATCCGCCATGAATTACCTCAGCCGCATGAGCCGCGCCTGCAAAACGGCACGGTATCCGACTTCTTCGACGGCGGCTTTGAGCTCTTCGTTCGAAGCATCGGCGTAATAGAGAAGCGTCGGAGACCGGGCCAGGAGCAATTCGGCCATCCGCGCATGAATGCCGCGCATGACTTTCGGACGCCGCATGGCGACGGGAAAATGGGCATGTTCGATGAAAATGCCGAGATCGGAATCGCGGAATTCGCCGATAAAAGCCGGCTTGCCCCGATGAAGCCCGATGACAATCCGCCCGTCCGCGATTTGCCCGGCGCAATATTTCTCGTGTCCTTCGCGCCCCAGTCGGCGCACATCCATGCCGAGTTCGTCGATGAGCGCTTCGCCCAAAAAGTCAAAAACGAGCGGAAGATCTTTTTTCTCGGCCAAGCGCGCGCCGTATGCGTCGTTTTGTTTGCATGCGATTTCGTTCAATTCGCACAGATTGAGCAGCGTGTTGGATTTGATGTCTTTGCCGGCGGCAGTTTCGAAGCCGTCCCAAAAAGCCTGAACGAGGGCATCGGGACCGAAAATCGAATGCGACGCAGAAGCGCTGCGTTTCGGCGAATTTCGGCCCAAATTCCGCCCGATGCAGCGCATCGCCGTTTTGTCGCGCCCGAAGACGTAAACAAACGTTTGCGTAATATAGGCGACGGCCATGAATTTTTCTTCCGACATGAGATAAGCGCCGTACCACCATCCCGCAAGACCGCCCGAAACGGCGCCGCGCATTTCAAGCGCCTCGTATTTCTGAGCGTGGGAAAGCAATTCCCTGACTTTGTCGGTGTCTTTGTCGGTCAGATTCCAGCATTGATATTGGCTGTCGCCCGTAATATCCATTTTTTGACGCTCCGCATCGATGTTTAGCTGTGATAGGAAAGATTAAACCGCTTCGCTTGCCGCGCCGAATATCCGAACGCCGCAGCGGCCTTATCGAAAAGACAGTCTGAGCTGTATTTTTTTAAATACCTTAATTCTTGAAGATTATTCGCCTGCAGCATTGCCGCTTCGAACGCCAAGCCAATTTTTGATAAAATAATTGCTTGTTATTCATCGCCTGCCGCTTCGATGCCGTTGCACATATCGCAAAAAGCTTTGGCTTGTTTCATGGCGCATTCTTCGATGTAATCGGGGGTAATATGCGCCATGTTGCGCGTCAGAACGCCGTTGGCGTCGGGAATGCGCACGCTCGGAACATCGACGCCGAACGCTTTGAGAACGCGTTCGCGCTGATCGGGCGTGAGCACGACTTCGACGACGGCGTTGACGTCGAGCGTATCGATCTTCGGCGCAACAATTTTGTCGGCTCGCTCCTGAAGTTCGGCGCACATCGCCGCGATTTTTCCGGCGCTTTTGCCGATGGCATCCAAAAGCGCATTGCGCGCATCGGCATCTTGCGTTTTTTGAATTTCTTCGGTCAGGAGTTCGAGCGCTTTGCGTTCATTTTCTATGGCTGTCGTATCGAAGGCGGGATTTCCCATGGCGTTTTCCTGTCGTAAAGATGCGCGCGGCATCGCAAAGATGCGCGTCTCGGAGGCGGCGTGCGGCAAATTCGGGAACGAATCGCATCTTTGCGCCGGCTATTTCTTGCCGAACGCAATTTTTGCGATTTCTCGGGCGGCTTGGCATGCTTCGGCTTCTTTCATGTAAAACAGCCTGATGCGTTCGGCATCTTGCGCCGTTTTCACGGAAATGGCTTCGGAGAGCTCGCCGATGGGGTCGGGTTCATTGAGCGCAGCTTGCCAAGCAGCGAGTTCGGCGAGGTAGGCATGATACTTCGCGTCGTATTCGTTGAGAAGTTTGGCTTGTTTAATGGCGAGCAGGGTGTAATCGTCGGGTTTTGACTCGGCGATGCGTTGCGTGTAAAGACCGTCCGAGTCGGCCAAGATGAGCGCATCCATATCGCGCCCGGTTTCTTTTTTTACGATTTCGCGCTGTTCGGGGGTCAGGGCAATCTCGCAGCTGACGGCGAAATCGCACGGCATTTCCGGCGGCTGAGGCATATCGTCTGGATTGCTCATAGCATTTCCCTCGTTAAAAAAAACTATTTTCCAATCAAAAAGCGGCGTTTTTGCGGAATTTTCGCGAAAATATGAAATAATCGCAGCGAAAAAACCGGATGCCGCCGGCCGATGCGCTTGCGCAGACCGCCGCAAATATAGCACATAAGCGCGGCGGAGGGTTAACGGTTATTGCCGCGCCGCAGTTTTCCTGCCCGGCGCGGCGCGCGGCGGACAATGGGAGGAGAAGATGCTTTTGACGGCAAAACGATTTCGCCGGGCTTTAGTCTTTGGGGCGATCATCGGCGCGGCTGTTGCCGCATCGGGGTGCAAAAATAAACATGACG
>CAVGZQ010000246.1:0-4284 GCA_963633515.1 Bacteroidaceae bacterium | reverse complement strand
GTCAAATACCGTGCCGTCGAACAAGCACGCTTCCCATTCCGTATTGGAGCAATCGACGGAATGAATGCGGATGCCGCCGACTTGGAGCGACTTCAGCGATGCCGCTTCGAGCGTCGCCGACGTGTCTTTGCCGACCAATGCGTCGAACGCGCCGGCGTCTGAAGTTTCGATTGCCTTGATGATCTCTTTTGAACTCATACTCTTCCGAATCCGTTCCTTTGCCCGATGGCGAAGCATCAGATGTAATCAGACCGCCCGATGCCGGCAAAAAAAAAGGCGGCGATCGTCGGGGGCGAGGCTTTTTTTTGCCTCAGCGCCGGCCGCGACGACGCGCAGCAAACGCGGCGGGCATCATACAGCACTCTGCCCCGAAACGCAAAGCGCGACGTACAAACTGCCAAAATCTCCGTCGCCATTGACGGCCGGGGCATATTCCGCAATTCTCGGATCGCTTTTGCAGCGCGCGATGACGCCTTCTTTGATGACCGGCGCGCCGTCGCTTCCCAATCCTTTGCCGCAAATAATCAGCGCATACGGCTTCTTTTCGGCGATGCATGCATCGATGAATGCATCGAAGCGCGAAAGCGCCGCATTGAGCGCCAAACCGCGAAGCCGCAGCGCAATCGCCGGCCCGCAGCGCACTTCATGCCGTTTCACGCTGTGAAGCAATTGTTTTTGCCGCGCCGTCATGCCGGCGGCGAGATCGGGTTCTTCGACGACATCGCAGCCCTTTTCGATTTGCGTGACGGCAACCGCCGGCGCGACATATGTCGTGCGCATGCCGCTTTCTGCGACCGCCGGGCGGGCATCGATTTTGACGATGTCTTTTTCGGCGAGATCTTCGGCTTTTTGCAAATATTTGCCCTTGTTTCGGGTTTTATGGGCGGGTTTGGCAGGTTTTGTCAGGCGTTGCACGTTGGAAATCGCCATTTCCTGCGTAAAAATCGCAAACTCTTTTTCTTCGTCGCTCAGCGACAAATGCGGCATATCGCCGTCTTGATGCGACGCGGGCGTTTTGGGCGTTTCTTTGGCGCTGAATTTTTTGTCGTAAATATCGGCGCCGTCCATCTGCGCCATGCATGCCGCAAAGATTTCTTCGTCCGAAAGCCCCGACGCATCGGTTAAATCTTCTTCGGCAAAGCGCAGCGGGCGTTTTGCCTCGGATTCTTCGCGGGCGCGGGCAGAAGCCCGCGCCCGCGCCCGCGCCTCTTCGATCTCACGCGCTGCGCGCTTGTCTTCGTCTTCCGATTTGCGCATCGCCTGAAGCGTCTTTAACCCCGAAAACGCATTCGTCGCAAATCCTTTGCCCATATCAAGTCCCGTCTTTTCCGACGCAGACGCCTTTTTCTTTGCCATATATCCGTCAATTCGCTCCGTCTGTCCGATTTTGCCCCCCTTGGGCGGGGGGCTGTTTGCCGCTTGGCGCTTTATCTTGTTCCCCGATTGGGGGGGGAGGCGCGCGTATGCCCGCAGGGCGCAGCCCGAGGACATAGCGCGCCGGCGCGGCGTATGCCCGCAGGGCGCATGCCCGAGGACATAGCCGCGCAAAGTTGCGCGTATTGCCCGTTTCGGGCAACAGCGCAACCGCCTGCCGCATTTGCCGCGCAAAAAGGCAGGCCGCAAAAGCCTATTTTAACTTTTTATTATAACGGTCTTCCGCCTGCCGAAAGCCTTGCGGTTTAAATGCAATGTTTCGCATCCGAACCTGCCCCGGCCGAGCTGCGAAAGCACGTCTTCCCGACGCATCATTTTTACTGACACGTATGCTGCGACGAACATTTCATCCCCGACGGGCAGCCTTCGGTTTTGCCGCCCGCGTTTATAATGCACGCGACGCACACGTTGTAGCGGCAAATCAAGCCGCTTCCGCAGTCTTCATCGGTTTCGCATTGATTTTTGCAGCACATCACGCCGCCTTGTTCGTTCGCCGTTTTAACGATATCGCGCGCCTCTTGATGTCCCGTGCTGTCGTTGCCGCAATCCCACGCCGGCGCATATGTCGTATTGTTCAAAAGGGAGAAATAGTCGAGCGAGTAGCCGACGCGGTTGCCGGCGTAATCGATTCCGCGGCATTCGCCGGACGTTGACGAACACGTAATTTTGCCGTTTGAGCCTTTACTGCAGCCGCAGGATTCTCTGAGCGCCTGACACAGATTATGTCCCGACAATTTGAGCGGATCGCATTTGCTGCCCGACGCGAAACACCCGAAATTCCCGCATCCGAAGATATCGTTCATGTTGAGCGGCACGCCGACCGTATCGGGGTCGCAATTGAGGTTGCCGGTCGACGACGTGCGCGTAATGAACAGATACGGCAGATTTTGGTTCATGCCGTCCAAAATGCCGTTGCATCCGTACTCCGACCGCGTCGCGACGTCGCCGCGTCCCAAACAAACGTGCCAGCCTTCGGCGCACAAATCTTCGACATTGCACCCGTTGCCGGTCTGATTTTCGCCTGTATTTCCCGATTTTCGTCCGCAGCTCGGACCTTCGTTGTGGTGAATGCCCTTGACGGTCCAAGCGCCGCTGCACGCAGCGAGATTGTTGAATTTGAGCAAATCGAGAAATCCCTCGCGGGTTCCGTCGGAGCAGCCGACGATTTCGGGCACGGAACGGCAAGCGCCGTCGCGGCATTCATCGCCCAGGCTGCACTGTTTTCCCTTGTAATTTGCGCTCGTTTCGTCGGCATCTTGGCACGTTCCGCGCGCGCCGCAGCGATAAAAATCGGATTGCGACGCCGTTTCGCATCCGGTCGCCGCGTTGGCGTCGCAATCGGCATAACCTTGTTCGCACGCATCGATCCGGCACTGTCCCGAAACGCAAATCGCCGTCTGAACATGCAGAAGTCCGGCGCAATCGTCATTGCCGATGCACGTGCCGTCGTTCACATTGACGGCGGCTTCGCAGCCGTTGGCCGCGTCGCCGTCGCGGTCTTCGTAGCCGGCGGCGCACATGCCGCAATCGCTCCAATGCAGAGCCGACAAATCGGCGCACGCGCCGGCGCATAATTTTTCGCCTTCGTTGCATTCGGGCTCGACGGGCGTTTTTTCGCTTTCGCAGCCGTTGGCCGCGTCGCCGTCGCGGTCTTCGTAGCCGGCGGCGCACGTGCCGCAATCGCTCCAATGCAGCGCCGACAAATCGGCGCACGCGCCGTCGCACAGTTTTTCGCTTTCGTTGCATTCGGGGGCGTCGGGCGTTTTTTCGCTTTCGCAGCCGTTGGCCGCGTCGCCGTCGCGGTCTTCGTAGCCGGCGGCGCACGTGCCGCAATCGCTCCAATGCAGCGCCGACAAATCGGCGCACGCGCCGTCGCACAGTTTTTCGCTTTCGTTGCATTCGGGGGCGTCGGGCGTTTTTTCGCTTTCGCAGCCGTTGGCCGCGTCGCCGTCGCGGTCTTCGTAGCCGGCGGCGCACGTGCCGCAATCGCTCCAATGCAGCGCCGACAAATCGGCGCATGCATCGCCGCACAATTTTTCGCTTTCGTTGCATTCGGGGGCGTCGGGCGCTTTTTCGCTTTCGCAGCCGTTGGCCGCGTCGCCGTCGCGGTCTTCGTATCCGGCGGCGCATACGCCGCAATCGCTCCAATGCAGCGCCGACAAATCGGCGCATGCATCGCCGCACATGCGCTCCGATTCCCCGCACGCCGTCCCTTCTTTCACGACGCTGCCTTCGCCGCACGCAGACATCAAAAGCGCGACGCTCAAAAATGCAAAAGCTCTGTTGCGATTCATTTCGTTCTCCCCGTTCTGCGGCAAAAAACGCCGGCAAAAATCTACCGCATCATTATACACAAACTGCGCCTTTTTGGGTATAGCGTTCGTCATTTCTCCGGCTGCTTGCGGCCGGCGGCAGAAATCATGCGGTTTGATTGCCAAACTTCGAAACGGCCGGCATTCAGCGCTGAGCTCTGAACGAATCCGCCGAATTGCGATAATTGATGCGCGTTGCGCCGGGCAGGCATAAAATGAGCGGGCGGCGCGTTTTCGTTTCTGCGGCTTTGCCGGAGCAGCCCCGGCGCGCAAGCGCAATGTTTTTTGGCTCTTCTCTGCGAGATATTCAGTCCTCATGCACGATTTTTTACGCACCGAATGGAAAACGATAACCGTCGTCACGATCTTTTGCGCCGTGATTTACGGTTGGTTTTATGCGCAAGAACGCGAAAAAAAAGCCGAAAAAGACAAACCTTACGTCTATTCGTGCTTCCGTCCGGGCATTGCGCTGGGACAATATGCGCTCGGCGCGTCCAAGGACGCCGCCGACCGCGCCGGTTTTTTCCCCGTTCAATCG
>CAVGZQ010000245.1:0-4290 GCA_963633515.1 Bacteroidaceae bacterium | reverse complement strand
TTTAAATGTTTTTGAACCAAAAACTCAAGATTGTGTCACTTAATCTCGCCACACAACGATACATTTCTTTTTATGATTGAGCTATGCAAAACGAGCTATCGGAAGGGGCGATTGTTCAGACCTTCCTCAGTTTCCGTCAACGCACGTTTCTTGCCGGGAGCACCATTGATCGCGGCTGCATGCGGCGCTGCCGCACGGACATGTTTGGGCTGCGCATTGCGCGCCGAGCGCATGGTGAAAGACATAGACATTCGGCGGCCATGTTTTTTGCATAAATCGGCAATTGCCTTCGCCGTCGACGCCGTCGGCGCCCGGGCAATTGCGGCGGCGGTAGGGGATGATGCATTGGGGCGGATTCGCATTTTGCGCCAAAGCCGGGGGCAAATCGGGGCAATCGTTGAGACACATGCGATCGTCAACGCAGGCGGCGTATTTGAGGCATGTTTGCGAACCGCACGGGCAGCCTTTTTCGTCGTTGCACAAGACGTATCGCCGGTATGGTTTGTCGGCCATGTTTTCCGATTCGATGTCGATTGCGTCGCCCGGGGCGGGGGCGTCGGGCGTTTTGAACGGCGTCGTCTGCAAAAATGAATTTTCGTCGAGAACGGGCGAAAAAACAGCGGCCGAACAGATGTGTTTGCCGTCGGAAATCGCGCATTTTTCGTCTTTTCGGCACGTTATGCCGCCGCATTTGCATGTGTTTTTTGCGCATACCCATCCGATGGGTTCCGTCGACAGCGCGATCGTTTGCAGCGACGAATATTCGTCCATGAATCGAATATAATCATCGCTTTTTTTTCGCAATTCGGGATCGTTTGAATAGACAAACGGCGATTTTTCGTCGAATTCGGCGAGTTCCTGCGGGACGGGTTCATCGGGAGCATCCCAATCAAGACTTTCGGACGTTGCCACCCAATAGGCATAGTCTTCGATGTCGGTCGGATCGGGCATTGTCAGACACGCCAAATCGAAGTTGTTCGGATCGGCATAAGTTTGGAAGAAATCCGGGGCGTCGGACGGGGGGCGATCGTCGGGCGTCGCGGTTTGCAGCGCCGTCGCCGCCGCCCCGGCAATTTCGGGAATGCGCTCAAACAGGGATTTCCAGACAATCGCCGTGTCGTCGGCATGGCTTATGGCGCGCCGGCGTTGGCGCGCATTGATTTGAACGACGGGCACGCGCACGCCTCGGCATAATCCGTAAATCGGCGATTTGGCGCATTGATTATCGACGCAATATTCGCCGAGTTTGCACGCATTGTCTGCGCATTCGCAGCCCGAACGCTTCGCGCAGCGCGGATATCCGCGCACCGATTTGTATTCGGACGGCGTTTTCAGACGCTGCTGCGCTGCCTGAAACAGACATTGGCCGTTATAGCACGCGGTATAGGCGGGGCATGGCCGGGAACCGCACATGAAACGCTTTGCGTTTTTCTGATAATCTTTCGCGGGGATGGTTTTGTCGGCGGCGGAAAACCGCGCCGGCGCGCAATAATCGCCGTTTGGAATCGTTATGCCGTTGCAATCGCAGCCGCCGCCGTCGCCGCAAATCCATCGATCGGATTGGCAGCGGGCGTTTTGCGGCATGGGCATGCCGGCGCAGATGCATGAATTTTCGCCGAATTCCGCGCCGACCGGACAAATGAGCCGATCGGCGCGGCATCCTTTGTCTTGGGCGCACGTCCATTTTCCGTCTTCGCATTGCCATTGCGCGGCATCGCCGAGCGATATGCCGCCGCAAATGCATTGATCGTTTTGGCAAGCCGCCGATTGGGGGCATGTTTTCGACGATCCGCAGGCGCAGCCGCCCGGGCTGCTGCAAACCCAGAGCGGGTTTCGGTCGGCATCGCCGCCCGATTTGCACGCATAGCCCGGACCGGGATACGGCGCGCCGCCGCATTTCGGGGTTTCGCCGATGCATTCATAATCGGCGCCGTATGCTTTGGAGCCGCATTGGGCGTCGGGCGATGATGCAAACCACCCGCGCTTGCCGTGCGCAAGAGATGTGCATCGAAACGTCGGTTTTTTCGCTTCAGGATCCCAAGATTTGGGGGCGGGAATCGGATCGGGCGACGCCGGATCGATGCAAAAGACGTTGCCGTCGATGCATGTTTGCCCGTACATGAGCGCATGTCCCGCGCACATCGGAGGTTTGCGCTTTTCGCCGCGGGGCGTGACGCACCCCGCCTCGGGCGAACAAATATCGCCGTTATGACAGATTTCGCCGTTGCAGCTGCATATATCGGCTTTGCATGCAAAAATGCGGCGTTCCTCGGCGTCGGGATCTATTCTGCATTGATACAGCGCGGGCGTTTGCGCAATGGCGCGCAGATTGCCGCGGATATCGAAGATATCGGTTTCGAGCGCATCGTCGAGGCAGCTTTTCCATCCGTAGCGCTTTGCATAAAAGAGCCAAAGGTCTTGGTCGCGGATGGGGGAAAGCGATTGTCCGAATTCGAGATATCGTCCGTCGGCCAAGCTGCACCCCGATTTGTCGATGCACAGCGACGATGTTTCGAGCAGATCGCGGCGATGTTCTATCGGGGTAAGATGGACGAAAAGACCTTTTGCCGGCATGCATTTTCCGCCGATGCATGCGCCTCGGCACTGCGGCGTGCCGCCGCAAGGGACGGCGTCGCGCAAAATGATGCCGGCGTCGCCGTGCGTCATGCATTGGTCGCTTTGCGATTGCGCGACGTTTATATCGAGGCACAAACAGGCGCCCGATGCGCACGAAAACCCCTGACCGCACGCGTTTTTGCCGCATTTGCAAGGGGTCGGCGTTTTGCATATATATTGAAAAACTCCGTCGATTTCGGGGGAATAAAGACGATCGCCGTCGGAATCTGCATATAATGCGCCGAAATTCGGCGTGTATGAAATTTTATACTGCGTCGTGTTTGCCATGCTCCGAAAGTCGGCGCATGCCCGTGTGCCGCGCGCGGCAAAACACGGCGCCGACGACGGCTGTTTTTCGAATCGGCAGCCTTTGGGATTTTGGCAGATCCATGTATCTTCGGCGCAAATGTAATCGGCGCCGTGCGGGTATTGCGGCATCGAACCGCACATGGGGATGTTGTTTTTGTATACGGCGAATGCCGAAACCTGCGTCGCCGGGCTTTTGCAGCCGGCGGGATTGACGCACATCCATCCGCGTTCGGAGCATATGTAATCGCCGTCGCCCGGGAATGACGGATATGGGGCGCTCTGACAAAACGGTTGCCGGTTGCGGCATTCGGCCCGAAAAGAAATCTCGCGCGATCCGCACATGCATTGCGCCTCGGCGCAAATCATCTTTTGATCGCGGCATACATAGCCCGAATCGTAGGGCATCGATTCGGAATGCGCGCCGCAAAAAATCGTCTGATTTCGGCACGTCTGTCCCTTCATCATGGGGAGATCGGCGCAATATTCGTGCCCCGTGACGGCGCGATAGCCGGCCGGGGCGTTGCCGCCGGCGTCGTCGCATGCGAAGTTTTCGTATCCGAACGGCAAATCGCCCCCCACGACGCGTCCGTCGGCGATTTGGACTTGGATGTCGCCGCATTGGCAGTTGCCTCGGCATATCCAAACGAGTTCTTGCGCGTTTTCGTCCCACGCGCAGGCATAATTGCCGCCGGGGTGGCGATGCGCGCCGCACCATGCCGCATTGTCGCGATAAACCGTGCCCTGCGGATAATGCTTGCCGCCGGCATAGCAGCCGGCTGCGCGATAACACGCATATCGGCGCAAATCGCCGTCGGACGGCGCGTTTTTGCAGGAGGCGTCGGACGGATCGTTTCTGCCGGGATCGTTGCCGGCGGCGTCGGACGGATCGTTGCCTGTGCCCGGCGCATTTTGTTCGGTTTGCCGGGGTTCGGCATCGATTCGGTTCGCATTTTCGGTTGCCGGGCGAAAGATTTCGCCGTTTTGCGGCAAGACGCATTGCCAAAAACGCGCTTCTTCGGGGGGAAGCATTTGAGCGCCGCAAACGCAACCGTTCGTCTTTGCTTGCGATCCGCCGGCGCAAGACGGCGCGTCGGGCGCGGCGCCGGATGCGTCCGACGCCGAATCCGACGCCGCCGAAGCATCGGGCGCTTGCGGACGGGATGCTGTCGGAGACTCTTGCTCGGCGCACGCCGAAATCGCCCATAACGCCTGGCAGCACGAGACCAAAAAAAAGTTTCGGAACCGAAAAAAACGCGATCGCCCGGCGCCGGCATGCGTCGGTTTAAAGCCCGAATCGGGCGGCTGCGCGGCCGATTGCGCGCCGGCGCCGATTTTTGGCGGTTGTCCGTTGCATAGCATCGCGTT
>CAVGZQ010000244.1:0-4343 GCA_963633515.1 Bacteroidaceae bacterium | reverse complement strand
ATATATTCGCGCACGTGCCGTGACACGCTTTTCGGCCGACGCCGATGCAATCGATGAGCCGGGCATTTTCGCACGCGCCGTCGGCGCATATTTCGTCGGTCGAACACGCATTGCCGCAGGCGCCGCAATGCGCGGCATCGGTCTGAAGATCGGCGCAGACGCCGAAACACGGCACATCGCCGTCGCGATCGCACCCGGAAACATCGTCGGCGCAAACGCCGGCTTCGCAGCGCTGCGTCGTTTCGCATTTTATTTCGCAATCGCCGCAATGAAGCGGATCGGACATCGTATCGACGCACGCCGATCCGCCGCAACACGTTGCGGCGCAGCATCCGTCGCCGCACTGAGCCGTTTCGCCGCTGCATTGCGGCGGCGCAGGACATTGCAGCGATTGGACCTCGCAGCCGTTTGACGCATCGCCGTCGCAATTGCTCGTTCCCGCCGGGCATGCGCACGTTCCGTTTGCGCAATGCATATTGCCGCCGCATGCGTTCGAACACGATCCGCAATGATCGGCATCGGTTTTCAAGTCGATACACGCATTCTCATCGGGGCACAGCGTCCGATTGTCGGGGCATTGCAGCGCGCATGCGCCTTGAATGCACGATTCGAACGCATTGCATGCAACGCCGCATGCGCCGCAGTTGTCTTCATCGGTCATGGTATCGGCGCACGCCCCGCCGCACCACGTCTTGCCGCCGGCGCAGGCTTGCTCCGGGGGCAGGCATCGGGATTGCGCGCAAACTTCGCCCGCATCGCACGCATTGCCGCACGCGCCGCAATGCTGCGCCGCCGAAGCCGTATCGATGCAAACGCCGTCGCAGCACGTGTCGGCGCAACACGAATGACCGCATGCGCTCAGCCCCGTTTCGCATTCAAATCCGTTTTTCGGCGCCGAATCGTCGCTGCACGACGGCGCCGTCATTGCCATGACCGCCGCGCAGCATGCGGCGGCATAGGAACGCATGAATCTGTCTCTTTTGTGATATATTGAACGCATATTTGCTCTTTTGGGATGTTTTGTATGGATAGCGTAAATCTGTAAAATCGCCGAACGATTGAGATTGACTTGCCGAAAAAAAAAGCGTCGGCGCCGATCGTTTTCTTTGGGTGCGCCGAGGACCGAACAATGCTCAGTTCACTTGCGACGGCGCTGCGCCGGGGACGACTATAGATACGATTTGCGACCCCAACACGACTTGCGACGTCGCGTCGAGAATATCGATATATGCCCGATAAACCTGAGACGACGTCGTCGCCGGCGCGCAATCGTCGTTTTGAGCCGTGACTTTAAACACGAGCTTTGCGCCTTCTTTGGCGTGCGACGACGTGCCGACGGCGAAGTTTTCGTAGCCGTTGAAATAGGACGAACCGGAAAGCTTGACGGGACGCGCCTCGGGGTTGCACGAATGCTCGGGCTCTTGCGGCGGCGCAATATAACCGCCTTCCTGCAAAGCTTCGATGCGCTTGATAAAACACGAGGTGTCTTTTGACGTTCCGGCTATCGAAACCCCGCGGACAGCCGTCGTCACGCTGAAATCGCTGTATTTGACGATGGCGTCGATCCCGTCGACGAGCGACGACGACAAATTCGATGCAGTTTTAACGGCATAACTCAAAACGCATACATCGTTGCCCCGATACGTTACGGGATCGGTTGCGATATCGCTGCCCGTTTCGCCGTTTGACGTGCAACACTTGTTGATGCCGCAGCGCCAGGTCTGTTCGCCGGTCCGGAAAGCGCACGCGGGCACATAAGCTCCGGTTTGCTGCGACGTCGCGACGAGTTGAGGGAGTTGATTTTCGCTTTTCGTATAGACCGAAACGACGCGTATGCCCTTTTCGGCATACGCCTTATGAACGTCGTCGCTGTAATGCGGATTTTCGACGGTCGCAGGATCGTACGGCTGGTATTGGGCATCGTGCGCGGCGGCATCGGTGATGTGAAGCACGACGGGGAGCGTTTTTGTCCGCCACTGCGCGCCGCCCCACCGACCGTCTTCGCTTGCGGCATGCAAAAGACTTCCCGAAGCAAATTCGGGATAATTTTCATATGCCGACCAAGATACTTGCTTCTTTGTTTTGTCGTCGCCCTTGGCAATTTGCCACAAAGCTTCGTACCCCGATTCCGAAACATCGCCGCCATTGCGCAAACTGAGCATGTCGACCGCAGCCCCGATCTCCGCAAGCGCGGCTTCGCCCGATGCCGCGATCGGCTTCGATATGCGTTCGTAGGGCAAATCGCCCGAAAACCCGTATCCCGACGCGGTAACCGACATTCCCTGATTGTAATCGTACGCCGAATTCGGCGTCCCGCGCGTCGGGAAATCGTCAAAACGCGTCACGCCGAACGCCGAATCTTCGACGCGCCGGCGGATTTGGGGCACGAGCGTCTTTTTGATATTTTCTTTCAGGTTGCCGATTTCGTCGCCCATCGACACCGTCGTATCGACGTTAAACACGACATCGAGCTTCGAAATGCTCGGTTCAAAGACCAAGCTGTCCGACTGCGAGTCTCCGCCATAGGGCAATTTGAAATAAAAATCGAACACGTCTGTCGCGCGTTTGGCAGGATTGCAAATGAATTCTTTCGGATCGAGTCCGGCATAAATCGCCGCCGCATATTCGGTCGCATCGTCATCGCCGTCGCCGTCGGCATCGGCTTTGTATTTGCTGTGTCCCAACGCTTCGCCGCAGTCAACTTCTTGACCGTCGCCCAAGGCATCGCCGTCGGTGTCGTACAGCCGATAATCGGGCAAACTGTTGCCGGGCGCCGTATAGGGCGCGGTTTGGGGATCGGCGTCGGCGCCTTTTTCGTCGCGATCCGGAATGCCGTCGCCGTCGCTGTCTTGCGAATATCGGTCTAAATAGCCGTCCGAATTGCTGTCGCCGATGTATTCGTAAGCATCGCCGATCGTATCGCCGTCGCTGTCAAAATCGAGATAATCGGGCACCGTGTCGCCGTCGCAATCGACCGGATTGTCGGCAGTCCCCATCGGATCGGGGATCGTATCGCCGTTGCAATCGCCCGCGAGCGGCGGATCGGGATAATCGATATACGCCGAATGCGCAAAACCGTAGATTTCATCGATATCGGATATGCCGTCGCCGTCGTTGTCGAGCGATGCGCAATCCAATATCGTGTCGCCGTCGGTATCGATAAATTCGTAAACAGGATCGCCGTTTTCGTCATATCCCGTTTGGCGTTTGCCTTCGACGGCATCGGGTATGCCGTTGGAATCGCTGTCTGACGACATAAAATCGTATACGCCGTCGCCGTCCGAGTCGGTCGGCATCATTCCCATGGGCTCATAGTTTTCGCGGCTGTCGGGAATCGTATCGCCGTCGCTGTCGAGATCGCGGCAATCGGCAACGGTATCGCCGTCGGTATCGGCATCGCACCGATCGTAATAATCGGCAATCGTGTCGCCGTCGGTATCGATTGTCATCAAAATATCGTCGGCTTCGCCGCCGGTTGCATGACATATGCCCTCGAGACACGCGCCGTCTTTGCAAAAGGCGAGCGAAGAACGGCAATCGCCGCCGTCGCCGACGGGCCGAAGACATGCATTTTTCCGGCATTCGTAGAGATCGGGACACACCGCCGTCGACGAACAGCTCTGCCCCGGACCGACGTCGACGATGCACACCCCGTCGCGGCACGTTCCGCGGCGGCATTGCGCAACGCCCGTCCCGCATTTTTCGCCCGCCCCCGCTTTGGGCACGCAAATGCCGCCGCTGCACGCATACTTTGCGTCGCACGGCTGCGACTCCGAACACGTCAATTGCGGTTGCGTGCCGTCCGAAACGCATACGCCGCCGACACATTCCGACGCCACGCAATGCGCATCGCCCGACAAGCACGACCCCGTCGGCAATACCGGGCGCTTGCACACGCCCGAAACGCAAATCAACCCGTTGCCGCAAGACTCCGTGCATGCCGATAATTCCGTTGCCGCATCGCCGTCAGACGAACAATGCGCCGCCGAAAAGCCGACCAAAACGGCGGCAACGGCAGCAAGCCACCGCGATTTCTCCATCTCAACCTCCCAACCATGCTCTTTTCATCAAAAATCTCATCCCCCGCGCCGCTCTATATCACCTTTTGCGCCGGCGATATACCGTTGATGCCATCTGTTATGCCGTTGATGCCATCAAATTTTTCCGTTTTTCCGCCGTTTTTCGCCATTTGTATGCCATGCAAAATTGTTTATATTGCCCCGGCGGCAAAGATGCATGATACGCCCCCCCCCCGACAAATGCCTCATGCGGCAAGACTTTTTGCGATGTTTCGTCTTTTTTTTCGTCCCGGCCGCTCAGGCAAAAGCATCATGCGGCAAGAC
>CAVGZQ010000243.1:0-4397 GCA_963633515.1 Bacteroidaceae bacterium | reverse complement strand
GAGAACATAGCCGCGCAAGCCGCGCGTATGCTCGCAAGATGGCTCGCAGAGCCATCGAGAACATAGCGCGGCAAGCCTGCCGCATTTGCTGCCTTCGGGCAGCAAAAAGCAGGCAACAATGAAGAAATCGTCTTTTCGAGTGTTTGATGCAGATGAAAGGCGGCAAGCCCGAAGCCCGGGGGCGTGCCGGCGCACGTTCCCGCAGCCTGAGAGGCGAAGCCGACGCCGCAGATGCGCAAAATACCGAAAAAAAGCCCGGCGCATTTGCCGAAGGCAAACAGGCAGCAAAAAAAGACATTAGGATCTTGCGATAATACATGATAAAATGCGGGATAGTTTTTGGGCGCTTTTGCGCAATCCGCAACACAAATGCGTTATCGGAGGTACTTGATGCGTACGAAAGAAGATGTTGAGCAGTATTTGGTTAATCTTGACACCGATTATGAGACCGTCGGCGACGGGTTGTATCGCTTGATCGACGATGTCCAGGATGTGGAAGATATTTTCGTGCACGTCTCGGAGCCTTTGGTCATTTTCAGCGTCCGTTTGATGAAAGTCCCGACCAAAAATGTCGAAGCTTTTTGCAGAAAATTGCTCGAATTGAATGCGACGTCGCTCGTTGCCGGCGCATACGGCATTGACGGCGACGATGTCATGATTACCGACACGCTGCAGCTCGAAAACCTCGACTACAACGAGTTTGCCGCATCGATCGAATCGCTCGCCATGGCGATAACCGAACACTATCCGATGCTCAAGCAGATGGCGGAATAATTTATCGGGGCGCCGCCGAATAAATCGCTTTTTCGGGGCGTTTTCCCGCAACATACGACTGAGAGTCAATCATCCCACGAATGAGGAGGCATGGATTATGGGCATTTTTTCACGGATTTCGACGCTGTTTAAAGCAGAAGCGAACGCCGCCATCGATAAAATGGAAGACCCCGAAAAGGTCTTAAATCAAACGATTCGCGATATGCAAGAGCAACTCAATTCGGCAAAAACGCAAGTCGCCGAGAGCATTGCATACGAAAAACGGCTTAAAATACAATACGACAAAGCCATCGAACGCGCGAAAGAATGGGAAGCAAAAGCGATGCAGGCCGTCAATGCCGGCCGCGACGATCTCGCCGTCGAAGCTTTGAACCGTCAGCAAGAAGCCCAAAAAGAAGCGGACCAATTCCGCGTTCAATGGGAAGCGCAAAAGAAGGGTTGCGACCAAATCAAAGAAAAACTCAAAGCCATGAACAACAAAATCGAGGAAGCGAAGCGCAAAAAATCGCTCCTCGTCGCGCAGGCAAAACGTGCCGAAGCGAGCAAAACGATCCACAAAACGCTCGCAGGAATGGACGAAGGCGCGGCATTCTCGACGTTCGATCGCATGGCCGAAAAAGTCGAAACACTCGAAGCCGAAGCCCAGGCAAGCGAAGATTTGGCCGGCGATTTCGCCCAAGGCGATACGCTCGAAAAACAATTCAGCGAACTCAAACCGACCGTCTCAAACAACGATGCGTTGGCCGCGCTGAAAGCAAAAATGGGCAAAGCGCCCGCTCCCGCGCAAACCGGCTCGTACGATACGCAATACGGCAACGCGGGCGGAGCAAACACAATGCAAAACGCCACGAGCTGGGACGATCTCTAGTCTGCGGCTTGCGATGCGCTGACCGATTCGCCGGCATGTTCATTGCCGGCTTTTTTATGCCTTTGCGCTTTGCGCGTCTTTTTTTCGCAAACCATGAGCATGATCATGGTATGATAACCGCGCCGGCGTCATAATATCGATGCATTGCGAGGCGGCAGTTCCCAAAGATCGCCGCTTTGCGCGCCGGGCGTCGCGCGCGTCCGCCGATTCGCCGTTGCACGGCGCGCTCATGCTCGGGCAATTACACCATCCGGAGGGGAGTTTGGAACGATCTATCACCGAATTTAGCAATGCGATTCGCCAGTCGGCAGGCGTCATACCGAGCCTGAAAGCCGAAATCGGGCGCGTCGTCGTCGGACAGCAACACATGGTCGATGCCGCGATTATCGCGTTGATTTCGGGCGGTCACATCCTGCTCGAAGGCGTCCCCGGACTTGCAAAGACGTTGCTTTGCAATACGCTTGCGCGCGTCGTCGACTGCCAATTCCGCCGCATTCAGTTTACCCCCGATTTGTTGCCCGCCGATCTCATCGGTTCGATTGCTTATCGACAAGACAACGGCACATTCTACGCAAAAAAAGGTCCGATTTTCGCCAATCTCATCTTGGCCGACGAAATCAACCGAGCACCGGCAAAAGTCCAATCGGCGCTCCTTGAAGCCATGCAGGAAAAGCAAGTGACTATCGGCGACACGACCTATCCGCTGCCGCGTCCGTTTCTCGTCGTCGCGACGCAAAACCCCATCGATCAAGAAGGCACATATCCGCTGCCCGAAGCGCAAATCGACCGATTTATGCTCAAAGTCGTCGTCGATTATCCCGAGATGCACGAAGAAAAAGAAATGCTTGCGCGCATGATTTCGCCGCAGCATCCAATCGCAAACAACGTGATTTCGGCGGCAAATGTCCTGACGATGGCGTCCAATGCCGAACAAATCTATGTCGATGAACGCGTTCAAAACTACATCGTCAATTTGGTTCAGGCAACGCGGCATCCCGAGAAATACGATCTTCCCAAAGTCGGACGGTGCATTTCGCGCGGCGCAAGCCCGCGCGCGACGCTGGCGCTGGCAAACGCCGCCCGCGCCGTCGCTTTTATGGATTCGCGCGCCTATGTCTTGCCCGACGACGTCCAAAAGATGGCTGCCGACGTGCTCCGGCATCGCATTGCTTTGACCTACGAGGCCGAAGCCGACGATATTCATGCCGATAACATTATCGACGCAATTTTGAGAAAAGTCGAAGTGCCTTAATCCTATGCCCAAATCCCGCCAAAATGCGGGATTTCGTGCCGGAGTCAGGCACTCGAAGCCGTTTTTCGGCTTCGCGCGAAAAAAATCGCCGCAACGAATCCTGCGGCTTCATATGCAGAAATTCGCCCGCCGGCGATCAGGCATACATATTGATGGCTTGGGTTACGGTCGCAAAAAAGATAAACGACAACATCGCGCCCATGCCCTGCAAAAATGAGCAATTTGTCGCCGATCGCACGGCCGTCGATGTGTTGATTATCATCAGCCCGAGCGCAATATAGCGGATAATTTCGATATCAAACAGGCTGGCAAAGGCGATCAAACCGAACGGAATGAGGCTGAAATGCAGCAACGCGCATATCTGTTGCCATTTCAGCCGGGCGCGCGTAAAAAGCCGCACCGAACAAAACAAACAGCCGTCGAGAATGAGAATTTGAAATACAGTCGCCAACAACGCCGATATGCACAGCGTCAGCGGCGTCGCCGCATTGAGCGCATCGGCGAGCTGTTGGACGTTTGCGCCGTTTGCCCCCGTATTTGCCTGACTCAGACGCGACACGATAACGTCGTGTTTGCACAAAAGCATGATAAGCGCATTGGGCAAAAGCGCCAAAAGCGCTATCGGAAACGATATCGAAAACGGCGTCTTGTAGGCGCCTTTGAAAAATATGGCGCTGTCTTTGAGCATGGCAAAAAGCGCAGTCGGAACTTCCGACCATTTTTGAGGCCCGTCGTAATCGACGATTATCGTTTTGCGTTGTTTTTGAACTTCTTTAAATATTTCGCGCTCAAGCGTCATGCGCAAATTATCGTCGGCAACGAGACAGGACTCGCAGTAGCGCCGCGATCCGACGACAATATTGCAATCGTCGCACAGCATCGCGCCGCATTTGGCGCACATGCAAAATGCCTCTTTGTGCGGATGATTGGCGCACAAATAGGCGCGTTTGGCTTGGAGATTCTTCCGATCAAACACGTTTCCGGGCGAGATCGGCGATGCGATCGATGGCAATTTGAACATAAAAAAATAGTTGACCGGCGTAAAAATAGAGTAAACATCGCCACGGCAACGCGCCGGCGCGCCGAAACAATCCTCAGATCCCCCCGATTTGGGCAATTCCCCGATGCCGGCGCAAAAAATCGGCGCACCAACGCAAGCTGCGCTTGCCATACAACGAAACAGCCCGGGAAACAATCTTAAGTCCCTGCGATTTCGATGAAAAGGAGATTTTTTGGCTTTGACGATGCAAATTGCCCGCGCGCTGCGCCGCATTCGCGCCTTATATGCAGGCATTTGGGGACTCTCGGCATTATCGATGCTGTCGGCAGCCGGATGCAAAGAGACCGACAAAACGGCAAAAAAACAAATGCCGCAGGCAGAGCTCCGTTACAGCGAAGTTTCCCGGCAAATCGACCGCTTAAATCAAACCGGCGCGGCGCCTGCCGGGGGCGACGACGCCGGGAAGCGGTCAAAATCTCAGACGGCGTCGATGCCGGTTCCCG
>CAVGZQ010000242.1:0-4457 GCA_963633515.1 Bacteroidaceae bacterium | reverse complement strand
GCGTCGGCCGGGGGGGCGGTTTGCGCGTCGGCCGGGGGCGCGGTTTGCGCCAATGCCGGGGCATCGTCTTTGACGATTATGCCCAAAATGAGACAAAACAGCCCGATGCCCATGACGAACCACGCAAAGATTTTGCCGATCTTGCGCGATATGGGGATTTCGGACAGATTCTTCAGCGGAGATGCAAATTTCATCTTCTTCCTCCCGATGGTTGTGTCAATCTTTGCCCAATGCTCAGATTTTCTCAGCGATGCCGAATATTAAATCATAACAGCGCGCAAAATACAAAGAACTGCGCCCGAAAACGGCGCGCGCATTTTGTTATGCGCAGTTTTTATTCGGTTCGGACGCGAAAGACGTCGGGGGAGGCAAAAAAGCGCCCGGCGCGAAACGCCGGAATAATCGTCATCGAACGAAACAAGGCCTGCGAGGAAAATGATTTGAAGCGTTCGGCGGTTTTGAACGATGCATGAAATGCAAAAACCCGATTCGAATCCGAATCGGGTTTTGAAAAAAAACGCGAATAATCGAATATTAATCGGCGAGGCAATTCCAAATCATATCGCTTGACGTATTGTTTTTGTTTGCATTGACATTGGCTTTAGTAATTTCTTGCGCGCCGTTGACGCAAATCGGGGTGTTGCCTTTTCCGTCGACGCAAGCCATTGTGCCGACGCAGCCGCATCGCGCTTTGACTTCTTCGTCGGTGTAGGTCGCTTCGGGATTGGCTTTTTCGAGGGCTTCGCGGCATTGATCGATGAGCTGATTGTATTGAATGAGCACGCCCGACGGGATGGTGTAGCCTTTTGAATCGTCGGATGCGTAGCAATTTTTGCCGACGTTTGCATTTTTGTCGCACGATTCGAGTTTTGCGTCTTCGCCGTCGCAGTCTTCGTCGATGTAATTTCCGGCCAAAGGATTTGCGGCGCTCTCGTTTTGGCTTGCTTCGATTTCGGTATAGGCTGTCGTTTGCGAACCGCTTGCGGTTTGATAGGTTGCCGAGAAATCGTATTTAATGTTTTTGGGGTCTTGGCATTCTTTTTGTTCGTCGATTAGGATGACATCGCCGCCGGAAGCGTAATCGGCGCGCCCGTTTTTGTTGTAGTAGCCGAATATCCATTCGCCGCTCATGCAGAACTTTCCGCCGAATTGGGCGGGATTGCAGACGATGAGCAGAACGTTTCCGTCTTCGGCTGTTCCGGTCCATTCGAGGGTTTCTTCGAGCGTCGGAACGCCGGCGCAAGCGCGGAACAATCGGAGGCATTGAGATTTGTCGTCGCCGACGCAAGCGCCGTCGACGGCGCAAGTTCCGTCGACGCAGCCGTCTTGGTTGTTGTCGACGCCGTCGCAGACTTCATCGGCGCCCGGATTGATGTTGGGATTGCTGTCGTCGAGATCTTGCGGGTTATTCGTTCCGAAGCCGCATTGCTCTTCGTAACCTTCGTCGGCGGCGTAGTAGCCGTCTTTATCGTAATCGTGGCAGTGATCGACTTCTTTTTCGAGCGTGCATGTGCCTTCGGCGTCGGTCTCTTTAGAGGCTTTGACGCAGACGCTGCCTTCGAGGCAATCGGTATCGGCCTTGCAGCGGAAAACGCCTTTTTCGTCGAGATTGCGATCTTCCACGATGCACCCCGCAGCAGCGGCCAAGAAAACGACGCTCAAACAGGATGCCAGCAAAATATTATTTGACAATTTCATTCAACAACCTCTTTTGCAAAGCCTAAACAGCGGCAAAAAGTCACCTGATTCTCGAAGCAACGATAACGTTTTGAGCAAAACGCGCCCGGAACGCGGGGAATGATATCATAAACGGAGACAAAAGACAAGCACGCGATGCGCGCGGCCCCGGGCGCGGCGCAGATGCGCATTTTGTGCGCGCCTGCGTCAATTCAGCCCGAGCAAATCGCGCAGCCGGTTTGCGTCATCGGCGATAATTTTCGCGCCGGTTTTCTGCAAAAAATCTTTTGTTCTGAAGCCCCACGAAACGCAAATGCCGAGACACCGTGCGTTGAGGGCGGTTTGAAAATCGACGTCGGAGTCGCCGATCATGACGAGATCGCGCGCGTCAACGCCGAATGCGCCGGCGATGATTTCGATCCCTTTGGGATCGGGTTTGAGGATATGACGCGCGTCGGATCCGACGATGCATTGAAACGCATCGGGTCCGAAAAAGCGGCGGGCGAGTTTTTCGCACCAATTCTGAGGCTTGTTCGTATAGATGCCGCACGGAATGCGGCGATCGCCGAGATCGCGGATTATCTCGGGCACGCCTTCGTAAGGACAAGTCTGCGCATCGGGTCTTGCAAAGCTGCGTTCGCGGTATTCGCGATGAAATTTATCGAGTTTTTCGCCGTCCAAGCCGCTTGCGCATCGGCACAGATATTCGGCGCCGCGCCCGACGAAAGAAAGCGTCTGTTCGGCGGTGACTTGGGGCAAGTTCCGCGCCGCGAGCGTTTCGTTGAGCGCGCTGCGGATATCGGCAAGGGTATTGAGCAAGGTGCCGTCCATGTCCCAAACAACGGCGCGATAATTGAGAATTTTATCCATAATGAGAGCCTGTTTTTCGAATAGGATTCAAATCAAAAAAAAAAAGCGCAGGCGTATTGCCTGCAAGGCAAAAGCCGGAGCACGTCTGCCGTATCGGCCGCGGGCCGATAGGCAGACCGCCGCCGCATTGCAACGCAAAAGGCGGCGAAAAAAAAGCGCAAATCGGTTAATCGGCGGAATTGCCGCCGCCTTCGCCGTCGCCGTCGCCGTCGTCTTCGAAATAATGTTCGTTGCCGCCGTCTTCGTCTGCATCGTCTTCGAAATCTTCGGAGAAGTTCGAATTTTCGTCATCTTTGGCGCGATTATCGGAATTTTTCGCAAGCCGCATGGCTTCGAGGCTTCCCGAAATATCGACATCTTGTTCGAGCAGGCGGTGACCTTTGTTGATGTCGGCGCGTTCGTTTCGCAGGCGGATGATGTTGGGCAGCATGGAGAGTGCTTCGAGGTCGTTGACGGCCGTCGTGTAGATGAGCTGTATGCCCATGGCGCTTGCGAATTGGCGTTGCATGTTGATGAAAACGGTACGGCTGGCGCGTCCGATGGGGTTGTCGAGGATGAGCACGCTTGTGGGTTGCCGATTCATGCCGCGCGTGCGGGCGCGGACGTTTGCGAGCGTGCAGTAGAGCAAGATTGCGCAGGTGAGTTGCTCGCCGCCCGAAAACCGCGCGGTTTCGGTGATTTCGATGAGGCGCTGCGGGGAAGCGGGGTCGGGGTTGAGGACTTTTGCGGTGAACGGGCGGGCGATTTGGCGCACGGCGCGCTGGATGAGTTTTGCGCCTGCGGGGAGCGTATTTTCGTCGATGAGCGTATCGACGAGTTCGTGAATGAGTTCGAGTCTGTCGCCGGGGGAGGCGGGTTCTTTTGTCGTGATGCGCAAGAAGCGCGAACCGCCGATGTCGGGGACTTCCCTGGGGACGGTGCTTGCGGAGTCGGCGAGTTTGAGCAGACGGAGTCCTTCTTCGGCGGCGCTGAGCAAAAGTTTTGCGAGAATGTTCCTGTGTTTTTCGATTTCGTCCAACGCCGCCGAGAGCTCTCGAATTCGGATATCGAGGGCGTCGCGGTATTCGGCGGCGGAATTTTCGAGCGCGTCGGGGTCGAGGACTTTGAACTGTCCGATAATTCGGTTATGCGCCTGAATATCGGCAAATTCGGGTTTTTCGACGAATTTTCGGACGGCGGAAACGTAAGTTTTTCGGTCGGCGTCGAGCGCGGCGTGGATGTTTCGGAAGGCTTCGAGGCGCGATTCGAGGTCGGAGATGGCGGGACCGATTCCGTCGGGTTCGAGGACGGGGAGATCTTCGAAGGCGATTTGCGCGCCCGAAATGACCTGCGCATGGCTTCGCTGAACGGATTTGAGGCGTTCGAGGTCTTTTGCGAGGTTGTCGCGGGCGTATTTCGCGCGTTCGGAGAGTTTTTCTTTTTCGGCGATCCGGGCGTTGATGCCGCAGAGAGCTTTTGCGTCGGCGTCGGCGGCTTCATTGTACCGAGCGGCCGAGGCGTCGCTGATTTCGGCGGAATCGGGGACGTCGGGTTTTCCTGCGCCGAACCACGCGTTTTTTCGCTGCGTCAGGGTTGCTTCGCACATCGTTTGCATTTTGATGGCTTCGTCTTTCCTGCGCAGCATTTCATCCAAAAACGCGCACGCCCGTTCGCCGTTTCGTTCGATATCGTTTTGGTTGCCGATGTTTTGGAAAGCTTCTTTGACGTCGTCGACGGTGAGCACGCCGCGAATGATGTTTTTGACTTGCTGAAGATCTTTTTTTGCTGCTTTTTCGGCTGCTTCGAGGCTTCGGACGATTTCGCTGTCGGAAAACTCGCGGCGGACGCGTTCCAAAAGCCTGTTATATTCGGCTTTGAGCGATTCGATGGAATTTTGCTTCGGTTCGACGGGGCGGTTGACGTATTTGACG
>CAVGZQ010000241.1:2613-4469 GCA_963633515.1 Bacteroidaceae bacterium | reverse complement strand
CTCTAAGCTCTAAGCTCTAAGCTCTAAGCTCTAAGCTCTAAGCTCTAAGCTCTGAACTGACCGATCGCTGCCATCCCGGCTATTCCCGCGCATAACACGGCCAATCATCGGCGCAACTAAAATTTATTCAATAAAATCAATATATTGCACCGTCTCTGCGCAGACAGCCGCACAGCTGCCGCCTCATCCGATTTTTGCGCGTTCCGGTTGACTCCGACCGCCGAATCTGTCAAAATATCAAAGGTTGTGAAAATTTATTTTTTTAGGAAGGAGTCGACGATGACCACGCATAAGCATGACGACCGTATTCTTCAGCAACAGCAACACGTCTCCGAGCGATCGTCCGACCGCTCAGACAAAACCCAAGACGAAGCCAAAGCGCTCTATGCGCACAACGCCGCGCGGCAATCGCAATTTGCGCAGCAATCTGCCGTAGGCGCGCAGCTCGCCGCTGCGCCCCGATTCGGCGCTCAGGCGCCCGCCGCGCAACTCACCCCCGATGCATCGCAAATTCCCGGTCCGGCTCAGCTTATCGACGCCGGCAGCAAAACGCCCGCCACCCCGCAGCAAATAGCCAAGACGGTCAGCGCCTTCAGCAAATCCCGCGGCGCGCAAGCCATGGATTTAGCCGCGTCTCAGTCCCAGAAACAAAACAAAAACAACGGCGCCGACGGCAAAAACAGCGCAAAATCCGATAAGACCGGCGCCGATGGCAAAAACAGCGCAAAATCCGATAAGACCGGCGCCGACGGCAAAAACAGCGCCGATAAAGAAAACGCCGGCAACGAAAAAACCGCCGATAAAGAAAACGGTCAAAACAATCGCGCGCCCGGGCAGGGCGAAAAAGAAAATGCGCAAAACGGCGCGCAATCCAAAGAAAGTTCCGGCAAATCCGGAAAATTTGCGCAGAATTCAAACAAAAAAGAACACTCCGGCGCCAAAACCCGCGCCGCCAAACAATCGGATGCGCAAGCCGGCGCAAAGGCGCAAGGCAATAAAACCGCCCAAGGCGGCGGCGCAGGCATTGCGGCCGGCAGCGGCAGCGGCGGCGGCGCAGGCGGCGCGGCTATGCCGAAGTTGGGCGCAAACGCCCCCAAAGCCCCGGCCCGAAAACCCGAAGGAACGGGCAAAAACGCCGTCGAAGCGTTCGCCAATTCGGGACTCAGTCGCCAAATCGAATCCCACGCAGACTTGGGCGCAAAAGCCGATGCCGATCTCAAAAAATCCGAAGCCGAGAAAAAAGAAAAACTTCCCGGCGACGAAAATGCCGAAATCGCCGACCCTCAAGCCGATGCACGCCTCGCGGACGGCGCCGAAGAAACAAAATCAAAGAACTCCGGTAATAAAGAAGTTTCCTTCGCAGCCCAACTGAAGACAAATTTGGCGGTCGCCGGCGAGAATGCAAAACAGCTTATCAACAATCAAAAAGCGGACATAAGCGGCGCGCAAGGCGAAGAAATCCCGGCGGCGCCTGCCGTCCAAACCGACACGTCGGGCATCGACAGCGCGCAAAACGAAGAACAGGAACAATACGCCGCCGCAAAAGATGAAGCCGCCGCAAAAGCCGATGCCTTCGACAAATCCATGCCGCAGCGCGATTTCGGCGACATCGCCGCGCCCAAAGCCGTCTTGGACGAAAGCGACAACGCCATGCAAACCGCACAAACCGCTCTTGCCGACGAATTGGCGCAATTCGACGAAGAAGCGAAAGGAATATTGGACGTCACGCAAGAAGCCTCGCAGACGTCGTCCCAAATGCAGGAAGCTGCCGCAAAAATCGACGACGCCGAACAACAAAGCACCGACGATATCCAAGCGGCCGTCGACCGGCACGAACAGGAAATCGACGATCGCAT